>JBIKVR010000001.1:0-77277 GCA_044356735.1 Prochlorococcaceae cyanobacterium | reverse complement strand
CCTGAGTTTCTCTAGGGCGGTTTTGGATAACCCTTCGCGGCCAATGGCGCATTTGCCGCTCAAGCCGCTCAGCTGGCAAGGCCATCAAAATAATTGTTTGTTCAGCGTATGGCAGTGGATTTGATTGTTGAGTTGGCTTTATCCCTGGCTTGATTAACTGTCTCTGTCTCTGTCCTGCCTGGTCTGGTCTGCCTGGCCCAGTCTGGAGGCAGTTCAGTTCAGCTTCAAGGTGTGGCCGCGGCGCTCCAGCAGCTGGCGGGCGGCCGTCAGGGCCGAGAGGCTCACCCCGGCGGTGCCTTCGCCGGGATAGATGGAATCGCCGCAGAGCCAGAGGCCGGTTAGGGGGGTGCGGCTGGCCAGGCCAAAGGGGCCAAAGCGACTGGGGTGTTGGCCGATTCCCCCCACATAGCCGTAGGGCCTGCCGGTCCAGTGGGCAAAGCTCCTGGGTGTGGCCAGTTCCGCGTGCAGCCAGTCGTCGGGCCCGATGCCCAGCAGCTTTAACAACCCCTGCTGCATGCCCTGCAGCGCCAGCTGCTTGCGGGCGGCGTAGTCGGCGGCATCGCCCTCCAGCCAGGGCTTGGCGGCGGTGAACACGCTGGCGATCACGGTGGCCTGGCCGGCGGGGGCGCGGCCGTCGCCCTCCAGGCTCACCGATACGAACAGCGGGCCTGGATCGGGCCAGTCGAGTTGCAGATGGGCGCAGTGCACCACCACCTCCGCCGCTAGCTGGCTGCGGTGCACGGCGCCATAGAGCACCAGGGCGCCGGATGGTTCGCCTAAATCCTCGATGCGGCGGGCGTAGTGGGCCGGCATGGCGGGCCCCAGCAGCGCCGCCAGCGCCTGGGGGGGCAGGCTGCAGACCACATCGGCGGCCTCCACCACCAGGGTTTTGCCGCCGGGACCGCTGGCCTCCACCCGCCAGCCGCCATCCCCTGCCTTGCCACCCGGGCCGGCCAGGGGCCTCAGGCTCTGGACGCGCTGGCGCAGGCGCAGCTCGCCCCCCCAACTGGTCAGGGCCTGCTCCAGGCAGCTGGCCAGGGCCTGCATCGATCCCTCTAGATGCCAGAGGCCCAGCGGCTCCTGGGCGATGGCCAGCACCGTGGCGCCGTAGAGGGCGGCGGTGCGATCGGCCGGTTCCTGGGAATAGAGCTTCAGCTGTAGATCGAGAAAACGCCTCAGGCGGCTATCGCCACCGCAGCCGCATAGCCACAACAGATCGGCAACCGTGCTGCCCGCCAGCAGACCGCTGGCCAGGTTGTTTGGCTTCAGGGCCCCTAATAGTTGGCCCAGATCCCAGAGATTGCGAGGCGGCAGCACCGGGTCGCCAGCGGCAAAGGCCCAGTTGGCGCGATGCAGGGCGTCGGTGAGTTGCCAGAACCTCTCGCTGCCCGGGAATTGCCTGAGGCGTTCGGCTTGCCAGCGGCTGGGATTGCGCCAGATCTGGATCGGGGCGCTGCCATCGCCAAGTTGCACCGAGCAGGCGGGATCCAGGGGGCTGGCGGCCGGTGGCGCCACCTGCAGGTGGGCCAGCAGTCGCCCATGGCTGCCCCCCGGCTCCAGGCCCGCCACCTGGGTGGCTCCCACGTCAAAGTTGTAGGCACCGCGGCGGAAACTGCCGGCGCAGCCGCCGCTCTGGTGATGGGCCTCCAGCAGCAACACCCGCTGGCCGGCCCGGGCCAGCAGCGCCGCCGCCGTGAGCCCGGCGATGCCGGCGCCCACCACCACTATTTGATCCTTGGCCTGATCGGCCCGGTCGCTGGCGCTCGGTTGGCTCATCGGGAGGCACTGGTTAGCCGTTTACCTGCCAGCTCTTTACTGGCCCGCTGTCTACTTGCCCGCTCTTTGCTGGTCCTCTCTTTGCTGGGTCCGCTGGCGGTCTCTGTATTACCCAGCTCTCTGCTGCCCTTGCTGTTGGCCAAAGAGCTACCCAAAGTGCTGCCAAAAGTGTTGGTTGACGGCATGCTGGCAGGGCTTTGGTATCGATCGTCCGCTGGCCGCCCCCGCCCCCGCTGATCTGGCTAGCTGGCTGCAGGCGCAGTTGGGCTGGGATGCAGCCGACTTGTCTATGCAGCCCCTGGCGGGGGGCTGTATCCACAGGGCCTGGTGCCTGCAGGGGCAGGGGGGCCAGCGACTGTTCATCAAGACCAATCGAGCCAGCGCCCTACCCCTGCTGCAGGCCGAGGCCGAGGGGCTGGTTGCCCTGGCCGGCATGGCTGCCGGGATTGATCAGCTCAGCGTGCCCACTCCCCTGGCTTTGGGCCGGGTGGGCGATTGGTCTGTGTTGGTGCTGCCCTGGCTCGATCTAGGCGGCGATCAGGGTTGGACGCAATTGGGTGAAAGCCTGGCGCGGCTGCATCGCCAGTCGCAGATGGCCCATGGGGGCCAGGGATTTGGTTGGCAAGCCGACAACTACATCGGCTCGACGATCCAGCTCAACGGTTGGCTGCCCGATTGGGGAGATTTTTTCGCCCAGCGACGGCTGGCACCCCAGTTGGCGCTGCTGGAGCGCTCGGGCCAATCCATGACTGGGGCCCAGCGGTTGTTGGCGCTGGTGCCCCAGTGGCTGGCGGGCCATGGGGCCGAGCCCGTACTGGTGCACGGCGACCTGTGGAGCGGCAATGCCGGTGTGCTGAGGGGCGGCGGAGCCAGCATTTTTGACCCTGCCTGCCATTGGGCCGACCGGGAGGTGGATCTGGCGATGGCGCGGTTGTTCGGGGGATTCCCGCAGGCGTTTTTCTCGGGCTACCAACAGCAGTGGCCATTGCCACCAGGGGCTGCGGCGCGAGTGCCGCTCTACAACCTCTATCACTTGCTAAACCACGCCAACTTGTTTGGTGGGGGCTATGCTGGCCAGGCAGAGACTGTAATCAAGTCTTTGTTGGCCCGATCGCCACTGGATTGATTTGCCCAGTGGCGACCAGGGGAAGTATTTAGCGCTAAATTATTTATGATTGGCTCACTGGGCCCTAGATCGCTAGATCCTAGATCGCTAGATCCTAGATCGCGAGGTCCTGGCTCGCTTGGTTCGGGCTCGCCACTAACTGGGCTCAGGCTGTCTTGGCCTGGTTACGCAGGCATGTCTCGGTAGAGCCTGGCTTGCTTGGGCCTGGCTCGCTAGAGCCTATTTGGCTAAGATTTGATTCGATTAGGCCTGGTTATCCAGGCCTGGATCAATCAGCCCAGGTATTCCTGGCGCATGGTCTGGATTCGGGTCACTACGGCATTGCGCTTTTCAGCGGTGGTGAGGTTCTTCCAGCTCCACTGGCCCACCACGACCAAGCCGAGCAGTTCCAGCAGGCCTGGCACCACGGGCAGCAGGTTGATGGTGTCCAACACGCCCTTGATCAGGATCTGGGCCACGATCACCACCAGGATCACGCCGGAGGCCTTGCCGATCCGACCCATCTGGCTCCAGTCCACCTGATTGAGGGTCTGGTTCAGTTTGGAGATGATCTCGCCGTAGCGCTCCTTGAAATTGATCGATGCCACCCCAGGCGCTTCCGCACTGCTTGGGGCAGCGCTCTCAGCGCTGGTGGTGGCGTCGCTCTCGAGAGTTTCAGTGCTGCTGTCGCTCATCGACGGCGATCCCCAGAAGTTGATTTGCCCATAAGGTATCCGGGTGACCTTCCAGAAGCCAGCACAGGTTGAGGCGCGTGCGGAGCTGCTCACCATCTTGGGCCTCTGGCTGGAGGCCGTGGCGCCCGAGGAGGGCTGTGCCCTGCTGGTGGGTAGACGGCTGGGGGCCTGTTGGCGGCTGGAGCGGCTCTGGCCCTGCTGCAATGTCTGGCCGGAACTGGCGCGGCGTGATCAGCGTTTCGCCATCGATCCCCGTGAGCAGCTGCAGGCCCAGAAATGGGCGCGCGCTTTGGGGCTGGAGTTGCTCGGTTCTGCCCACAGCCACCCGACCACGGCGCCCTTGCCCTCCGCCAGCGATCGTGCCTTCACGGTGGCGCCTGCCCTGATGCTGATCCGCGGCCCGAGCCAGCTGGGCCAGGGGCCGGAGACGCTCTGCTGGTGGCTGGAGGAGGGGGAGGAGCCACCCGAGCTGCTGCCCTGTAGGCAGCCGGACGCCTAGGCAGTTGGCTGTCTACAGGGCAGCAGCTCGGCAGGAGCGGGCGGCGAGGGAGAATGGATGCCAAGACGGGTAGGGGGCCAGGGCCGCCGCCCCAGTTCTCCGGCCCGCCATGCTCCCCCCCGATATCTCCAACGTTCAGCTCAGTCCCGATGAGCTGGCCCGCTTCTCCCGGCATTTGATCCTGCCGGAAGTGGGCATGGCGGGCCAAAAGCGGCTCAAAGCCGCCGCCGTGCTCTGCGTGGGCACCGGCGGCCTCGGTTCGCCGCTGTTGCTCTATCTGGCCGCCGCCGGTGTGGGTCGCATCGGCATCGTTGATTTCGATGTGGTGGACCATTCCAACCTGCAGCGCCAGGTGATCCACGGCACCAGCTGGGTGGGTAAACCCAAGATCGAGTCGGCCAAGGCCCGCATCCTGGAGATCAACCCCCACTGCCAGGTGGATCTGTACCCCACGGCGCTCAGCAGTGAGAACGCCCTGGAGATCATTGAGCCCTACGACCTCGTTTGCGACGGCACCGATAACTTCCCCACCCGCTACCTGGTGAACGATGCCTGTGTGCTGTTGGGCAAGCCAAATGTGTATGGCTCGATCTTCCGCTTTGAAGGGCAGGCCACGGTATTCAACCTCGATGAGCAAAGTCCCAACTATCGGGATTTGTTTCCGGAGCCGCCGCCGCCGGGCATGGTGCCCTCCTGCGCCGAGGGCGGCGTGGTGGGCGTTTTGCCAGGCATCATCGGCGTGATTCAAGCCACTGAGGCGGTGAAAATCATCACCGGCATCGGCACCACCCTCAGCGGTCGGCTGTTGCTATTCGATGCCCTGGGCATGAAATTCCGCGAACTGAAGTTGCGGCCCAGCCCCGAGCGGCCGGTGATTGACAAGCTGATTGATTATCAACAGTTCTGCGGGGTGGCCGGCAGCGCCCCGGGCCAGGAGGAGGCCGGCGCCGTAGCCAGTATTGCGGTTACCGAATTGAAAAGCCTGCTCGATCAGCAGTCTGACGATCTGCTGTTGCTGGATGTGCGCAACCCCAACGAGGCCGAGATTGCCCATATTGAGGGGGCGGTGCTGGTGCCTTTAGATCGCATCGAAACTGGTGAGGCGATAGAAGAGGTGCGTCGCCTGGCCGCCAACCGCAGGCTCTATGTGCATTGCAAATTGGGTGGCCGTTCCGCCAAGGCGCTGATCGCCCTCGGCCGCCATGGCATCGAGGGCATCAATGTGGCCGGTGGCATCGATGCCTGGAGCAAAGAGGTGGACCCCAGCGTGCCCCGTTATTGAGCCGCCTGTGATCAGCTGTCGTATTGGCATCGTCGCTCCGCCCGCCACAGGTCATCTAAACCCCATGCTGGCCCTGGCGCTGGAGCTACAGCGACGCGGCCACCAGCTGGTGGTGTTCACGGTGGCCGATGCTGCCCGCAGGTTGGCCGGGCTGCCGCTGGAATTGGTAACCATCGGTGTAGAAGCCTTCCCGCTGGGCAGTGTTGACGCGGCCTATGCCGAGCTTGGCCGCCTCAGTGGTGTTGCCGGGTTGCGCTTTTCGGTGGCTTACTTTCGGCGGGAGCTGGCGATGCTGCACGATCAGCTCCCGGCTGCGATTACCGCAGCGGGCATCCAGTTGCTGCTGGTGGATCAGCTGAGCCCGGCGGGCGCCATGGTGGCCGAGAAGCTGGGTATCCCTTTCGTGACCATCTCCAATGCTTTGCCGATCAACCGAGAAGCGGCAGTACCCCCCTATTTCACTGGTTGGTTGCCGAGCAGAGCGCCGTGGGCCCGCTGGCGCAATCAGTTGGGCAATGCCCTGCTCGAACGACTCACTGTTTCCTTGTGGCGGGATCTGCAGGAGCAGCGGCGGCGCTGGGGGTTGCCGAGTTGTCGGCATAAGGAGCAGTTGCAATCGCCACTGTTGCAGTTAGCCCAGCTGCCCCGTGCCTTTGATTTTCCCCGGCAGCGGCTGGCGGGCCATTTTCACTATGTGGGTCGCCTGGCGGATCCATCTGGCCGCGAGCCATTACTGAGCGATTGCCCGCAATTCCCCTGGGATCGGCTTGATGGGCGGCCCCTGATCTACGCCTCGCTGGGCACCCTGCAAAATGGCAAGCCGGAAATCTTTGAGCAGATTGCCGCTGCTTGTATCCCTTTAGAAGCCCAGCTTGTGATTTCGATGGGCAATCCCACCGCTATGCCTTTGGATTTACCTGGTGAGCCGCTGGTGGTAGCTTATGCGCCCCATCAAAAATTGATCGCCCGCTCTGCCTTGGTGATCACCCATGCCGGCCTGAATACCACCCTCACCGCCCTGGGTTGCGGCGTACCTTTACTGGCGATCCCAATCACCAATGAACAGCCAGGTATTGCCGCCAGGGTTGCTTATTGTGGTGCAGGGCGCATGCTGCCCTTGCCTCAGCTTCGCGTTGAAAGATTAACGGCCATGGCCCAGGACGTGCTCCATAATCCTGCCTATCGGCAAAACGCACAGCGCCTGGGGCGGGAGATAGAGGCGGCCGGCGGAGTGGGACGCGCTGCTGATTTGATCGAGGCTTGTTTGTAGGGGTTAAGCGTGTGGGGGGGGATTATGATTGGGCTATCTAACGAGCATCAAATTCAAGCCGACTTGGCTGGCAAACTCAGGCTTGAGCTACTAAGAGGTGCAATCCAGCACAGCATTCATCAGCAGGGTGAGCCCAGGTAGCAGTTCAACCAGCCCTTGAGCCAGGGTTCGTGCCGCCTTCTCAACTTCATCAAGTTGCAGTTAGGTCTGCACCTCGACGGCTAGGGCCACAATCGCCAAGTGCACTTGAAAACATTTTGACTCCCATGCAGGGGTCAGTGTGTCAAATAGCGACCCATGCCTTGCCATTCTTGCAAAGTAAGCAGGCTTAAGGCCCCTTACGATCAGGAGGGTTGTTGATAAAGACTTTCCAGCCGCTCGCGGCTGAGGTCCACATACATCACCTGCTCACCGGGCTCGGGAGCCTCGGGATGGGGATTGGGCTTGGAGCGACTTGGCCGCGCCACAGCCAGAGGTGTGGGTTGGCGCAGGCTCTGGGTCATCAAGGCAAAAGCGCCACCGGCGATCAGCGCAAAGCAAATCAGATAAATAACAGCCAGGAGGTCGTTCAAGGGCAATCCAATGCTGTCGCCATTCTGGTGTAAAGAAGTGTGAAGCGCGACCTGGTCGCCTGGCGGTCCCAGCTACCTCTGCTGCTAGGGCCATGGGATGGTCACCGCTTGGCCCCCTGATTCGGGCCGGCCCCGTAGCGGGGTTTTGCCGCAGGTGTGCTGGCGTTTTTTCGGAGTCGCTTACCACAACGGCGGAGCGCCGGCCAACGGCTCCAGCAGCTATCGAAATGGAGCGCAAACGGGCCTGAAGGGGTGCAGCTGCAGCTGCTGGCGGGCCCGCAATGGATCGCCTTGACCGGGTGGCTTTGACTGAGGTGGCAATCACCGGATCGAGCTGATCGGGGCGAGATGACTGGCTCAAGATGCCCCAGCAGAGGTCACTGCACTCTTGAACCATGGCGGGGCCGTCACCCCATCTAAATTCTTGATCGTTCTCCTTGAGTTCCAGATCAATGGCCATGCCAGCCCTTCATTTAGATCGCCCTGTTGGTTCCCCGGCCTGGCGGCGCAGCGGCCCCATGGCCCTGCTGGCTCTGGCCTTCACCTTGGGCGTGGAAGCGGGGTCAGCCCAGGCCCAGTCGTGCACCTTCCTGCAACCGATCGGTGGCAACGGCGCCACGCCGATCGTGAGCAAGTCGGTGGGGAGGGGCAAGTTGTTCGGCAAGACCAACTGGAACACCGATTTCATCGTTGATAAGCCTTACGGCAGTTACAAGCTGTTCTTCACTGCTAATTCTTCCGATGCCAACGCTATGTATCCGGTGGAAGGCTTCATGAAGTTCAGCGATGGCTCGAATTTACAGGTGATCAATACCCAGATGAATCCGCCGATTGGCACCGGCAAGATGTTTGGCCCCTTTGCCAGCGTGCCAGGTAAGCAAACCAGTCAAATTAATTTCAAAGTGGGCGCCAGCAGCGATCCCGATGCCCTGGGCTTCAGCTACCGCATCTCCGTGCAGGGCTGCCGATGAGCCGCTAGCTCAACGCCATGCACTGGCTCAACGCCTAGATAGCCAGGGCTCACTTCACCCCGGCGTCGGCTCCTTCCTGGGCCCCGGCGCCGGCTCCAGCGTCGACTCAGGCGTCGGCTCCAGGATCGGCCCCGGCGCTATCGCCACGGCAGCCATGGGGGCGCGAGCGCACCAGCAGGCCATCCTTGGGCGAAGGGCTGGGAATGATCGCCAGCGCCAAGTCCTGATCCGGCTGCAGCTCCAGGCTGAGCTGTTTGAGCATCCCCACCGCCAATAGGCGGATCTCCAGCTCGGCCAGGGCCTTGCCCAGGCACACCCGCTCGCCGCCGCCAAAGGGCAGCAGCGTGGCGGAGCTGTCCCCGGCCAGATGCCGCTGCGGCCGGAAGACCTCCAAATCCTCGCCCCCCCTGCCGTGGCGCTGGTTGCTGTGGCGATGGCTGGCCACGATGCTCACCTGCACCACCCGGTTGGCGGGCACCAGCACGCCCGCCAGGGCAATGGGCTCTCGGGTCCGGCGGAAGAAGCCCCCCACCGGTGGGGTCAGCCGCATCACCTCCTTCACCACCGCATCGAGCCGCGGGGCCCTGATGGGGTCGTAGGCCCCCAGGACCTCCCCCGGCGGCGGCGGCCACACCAGGCTGTCCAGTTCCTCCTGCAGCCAGGCCAGCTCGGCTGGATGCCCCAGCAGCGTGAGCAGCAGGCAACTCAGAGAGGATGCGGTGGTTTCGTAGCCGGCGAACAGCAGCAGCAGCAACTGCTCCACCACGTCGTCGTCGGCCAGGGGCAGGCCGGCCTCATCAAGCCCACCGGCCAACAGATCCAGGCCGCCGGCGGCGAGGCTCTGGCCGGCGGCCGTTGAGGCCTGGGCCCGCTGGAGCACGGCGCCCAGGCGCCGCAGCAGGCGCTGGCGGGCCTGGCGGGCCAGGGCGTAGGGGCTGCCGGGCAGCGGGAAGGGCAGGGAGAACAGGCCCCGGCACCAGGTCTCGAAATCCACGAACAGGGCATCGCGATCGTCGGCATCGAGCCCCAGCACCGTGCTGGCGATCACGCTGAAGGCAAAGCGCCGCAGCTTTGGCACCAGGGCCTCAGCCGTGGTGGAGCTCAACAATTCCAAGCTGAGGTCGTCCACCAGGGCCACGATCGCCGGGCTATAGCGCCTCAGGGCGGCGGCGGCGAACAGCTGGCCCACCACCCGCCGGCGGGCCCTGTGCTCGGCGCCGTTGCGGTTGGCCAGAGATAGGGAACCCAACAGTTCCCGCACGCTGTCCGGCCACCAACCCTCGACGGCATCCCCCTGGGCGAACAGGTCGGCGATCGCCCGTTCCCCCCGAATGAACACGGTGCGCTGCCCCAGCAGGCTGGTTTCATACACATCCCCATAGCGCTCGAAGCGGGAGCGGGCGAAATCGGGATCCCGAAAGAAGGCGAGCGTCTCCAGCACTCCGCTAACCGCTGGGGTGCTCGGCAGGGGGGCAAGGGTGGTGGGATCTAGGGGCAACCAATGACATCCAGGCAGTGCCCAGGCTGGCGGAAAGCCGCCGCCACCGCGTAGCCCGCGGCTGCAAGGCTGAAGCCAGCTGGGGCCCAAACCACGGCAGCGGCGCTGGAGGCGATTCGTCCCCTGGTGCGCTCCGATTAGGAGTCTACAGACTGCGATTGGCTTTTAACAGATTTAGAATTGCATCCAGCTTTGCGGCCACCTCTGGATCAATTGAGGCGGGATCCAGGCGCTCGATCAGGCGGTAGAGGTCACTTTTTCGCAGCAGAATTCGAGTGCTGGTAGTTTCTGCGATACGCCTGAAAAATTCCTCGGCAAAGTGGCTTAGCTTTTGGGTCTGCGTCTGAGCTCGCCAAAGCGTATTCTGCGTTGATTGATTGGCCTGGGAGTAATTGTTGAAATCAGCCGTGTTGCCATCGAAAATCTGATCAAGAATAAGTTGGTTGAGAATGGCCTTGCCCTGATCGATAGGTAAATTGGCTACTTCTTGCCGCCCCCACTCGATCAATAAATCAGGGTTGACCACATAGTTTTCCAGCTCGTAGCGCTTCCAGGGCAAGCGCTCGAAGCCACCGGCTGCCGTGGGCTGAAGGCCGCGGTTGTCATTGTCGATGATCTCCAGCCCGCGGAGCTGGGGAAGGATGTTGCGCAAGGCGAAGAAGTGTTCCCTGGCTTTCTGGCCAAAAGCCCCTTCCACCGCATCGAGCAGTTCATCGGGATTCTGCCCCGCCACCGGACGATTGTCCTGAAGGTAATAAACATTTAGATGGGCGCCATCGGCAATCAGATCGCCTACGGGATGCTCCAACCGATCGGCAAAAGCCCGCAGCATGGCGAGGTCGGTGCTGCCTTCCAGGTAGAGCACATGACCTGTTTCGCGCGCACGCACATAATGGGCGGCCCCGAAGCGCTTGAGTGATTCTTTGATCGCCGGCTTGGCGGCCAGGTCGTCGGCCTGGCCATCCAGGATAAGGGTGAGATGGCTATCGAGTGCCTCTTGCATCACGATTTCCGAGTGGGTAGCCATCAACACCTGGCCGCCGTTGCGATCAGCGATGCTGCGCAGAAGTGAATAGATTTGCTGCTGCCGCAGGATTTCAAGATGGGCATCGGGTTCATCGATCAACAGCACACTGCCCTTGTGGGAATAGAGGTGCGCCAGGATGAGCAGCATCTGTTGAAAGCCACGCCCAGCAAGTGATAGATCCAGGGGGCGATCGGCGCCACTCTGCCGATAAAAAAGGTCGAGGGAGCCCCCTTCGTTTTCCCTTGGCGTGGAGAGGGTAACCTGAAAAAGACGCTGCATTAACCCAGTGATTTCAACCCAATCTTGCGGATTGTTTTGATGTACCAATAGGCAGAGATTGCGCAGCACTTCAGCGGTACTGCCAAGGCCCATGAGGTAGTCGATTCGGTTGCGGGTGATCAGGGGTTCGTCCGCTGCGATCCCCGACATCGGATATAGCAGGGCCACGTTTAGTTTGGCCGCCTGGGCCAGGGCATCTGGCTGGCTGAGGGTGGCGGGGTGGGGCTCGGCATAGATCAGCTCATCACTGGGGTGATGACGGAAGACCATCTTGACCGGAATCACAGCACCTTCAACATCAACGCCGACGGAGATATAGAGATCCTTCCCGGAAACCTTGAGGTTTTTCCAGAAATGGCGCGTTCTGGGAACGGGAACGGAGAGGATTGTGAGGCGGTTCAGGGGTTTGCCGGTGCGTTTCCTGGCCTTGGCATCCCTGGATTCCAGCTGCCAGGTGCGCAAGCCGATGGACCAGAGGGCAATGGCTTGCAGCGCCGTTGTCTTGCCGCAGTTGTTGGGGCCGATCAGTACGGAGGGGTGATCCAGGGGGATGCGCCCGGAGTTGCCGTAACCCTTGAAATTGCCGATCTCCAGCCAATGGAGGATCTTCATCCCACCACCTCCCCCAGCACCTGGCCGTCTTCGCTGATTTCGCTCAGGCTACCCATCCCCCTTTTCGAGTGCCAATTGGGCCGCAAAGGCCAGGGGCAGGCGCAGCAGCAGCAGGAAGCTGTCGCCACCAGCACCGAGCCAGCGAAGGCCCCCAGCCACCAGAGGGGGGGAATGGCGTCATAGTGACCGCTCGCGCCTGCTCTTTTCGCCTAACTCGGCAATCGGCAGCCATTCTGCCATCAGTCGCTTGGTCACACGCTCAGCTCCTGAGCAATCCAACGTGCATCCAGGACAACCGCCGCTGCCTGGCCTTCCGGCAGCAACAGCTGCTGTCCCAGCTCGGTTGGCTTCAGCCCCAAGCGCTTCATCTCTTCTAGTTGCAGCACCTGTGCCAAGAGCCGGTCGTGGGCCTCAACCAAGGCCACGATTCGGTTTAGACCACCGGCTAGCTGCTTCTTCACGAGCTTGAAACGCTTCCCCTTGTCAGTGCCTTGATTCAGGGGGCCAATCCATGCATCGGGGACATCACTTGTGTCGACGATGGCCTGAGGAATTTGGCCATGCCAATCCTCGTGGCTCTTGAAAACATGGGTGATATGGGGCCGCATGATCTCAAACAGCTCAGAAGCACTCAGCTGTTCAGCTGATTCGCCTGGCTTGCACTTCATGCGGCGAAAACCGTTGTGGAGCCATAACATCAAATTCAAGTCGACTTGGCCGGCGAACTCAGGCTTGAGGTAGTGACAGGTGCAATCCAGCACGGCATTCATCAGCTGGGTGAGCCCAGGCCGTAAATCATCCATTCCCTGAGACAGCGTTCGTGCCGCCCTCTCGCCTTCATCGAGTTGCAGGTAGGTCTGTACCTCGGCGGCCAGAGCCACAAACGCCAGGCCCACGTATTCGGCGCTGGAGGCTTCAGCTTTGCCGGCGCTGCGCAGCACCTGCTGATTGAAAAACTGCCTGGCGGCATGGAGGGTGGTGAGTGCCTGGCCTGCCATTTGGAGCCGTAGGGCTGGATCCTGGAGCTCCACCGCGTTCTGGCAGGCATTGATGCCGGCTTTCAGCTGGGCCAGGGCCTGGTCGTCGAGCTTGTGGCTGATCCGATCCACCTTGGCCTCCACCGCCCGGATCTGATCGCTGATGCGGTTCAGCTGCTGCAGCACCAGGGCGAAGCCAGCGACCGACACGCCGAGGTTGGCCGTGGCCAGCAGCGGGTTCGCCGCCGCAAGAGCATTCGCCCCACCCGCCCATGGGGGATTGGCCAGGGCCTTCGATACCTCTGAGCCCCCTTCCTGCAGCCACATCACCACCTGCTTGCTGGAGGAATCGCGCACCACGCCGCCAACTCTTTCCAGGGAGCCGTTCAGCAGCCCCTGAGCAACCAGGGCTGGCACATCAAAGACAACGTTGAGGTTCATGGCAATGCAGGCTCTCCAATTAAAGGGGCGTGATCTTTCCTGGAAAGATGAGGAATTCTACGATCCGGCAGTTCTTGAACAGGCTGTTCAAGAAATACAGCGAAACAGTATTCCGTATAAAACTGTCGCATGAACCATGGGTTATTGGCGGATAATCCTTTGATTCCTGGAAGCTCCGCCTTTAGGTCGGAGGAAAGCCGCTCAACAACCGACTTTCCCTAGCCCATGGTCTCCTGCTTCTCCAAGATCTCATGCCCCATGTCCCGGTAGAGCAGGATAAGTTCACGCTTCGCCGCGTGCGCCGCTGCAACCCGTGCGGATTTAATGATTAACTTCATGGCATTTAGCGAGGTGGCGTAATCTGAGGATGGGTGTCGAGCTTGCCCTTGCTGGCGCGGGTGAAGCTTTCCCAGAGGATCTGGTAGCTGGCCTCCTTCTCGGCCAGCACGCCCATGACATTGGATCGATCTGCTCAAGGAATCAGCTAAGGTGCTGTTGTAGGTGCTTGGTGAGTGAATATAGCCGGCGGATCTAATTTGCCTGGAAGCCCCCAAGATCTGGCTGCAATACATTCAGTCCTAGGCTTTGCTATCTAGAGCCGCATCTTGTATTCGACGAAGAAATTACACAGAATATTCTATGCAAATTGATTAACCCAATTCATTCGAATTTTTGAAACATTGCGTCTTTTTCTTGCTTCTCTTTCGTGCGCAAATTGGCCACGTAATTTATTAATTCGATGCGCTTTGCTGAGGCCCAAGTGGCGACGTAGGGATTGAGATGCTGCTGTAGAATATCTAGAAGTGGTAATCTATCGGCAATCATATCTGCTCTTGATCCCGTCCAAGATCGCGGGAAGAATACAGAGCTAAATGAAATGAGTACATCATGAATTTTTGGCGCTCTAGAAAGAAGCTCTAAGGCAATTGGACTCCATACTAATTCAGGCCGCCCATTCTGATCAGGCTTGGAGCAACAAAGTTGAACTGCCTGGGCAAGAGCCGAGAAGCGATGATCGGAATCATGCTCGCACCAGTCTAAAAGAACCTCATGATCGATCAAGTCAAGCGAGTTATGCCTATAACCAAGATCATCGTGCCAAGATGCGGAATCAAAAATATTATCAATCTCCTCGCGATGGCTGGATAAGCTTCCGATAAATACATCGAGGAAAATGGCGGGCTGACACGTTGCCAGCGAGTCCATCAGCATCGGATAATCTTGATATCCAGTAACTGAATTGTCGAGGATTTTCACAAGAAGATTGGTTGCGACTATTTTTGCCGCTTCGGCACCCTGTTCTCCACACAGGCATGCTTGGGAAATCTGCTGAAGCTCATAGTCCAAGTTTGGTAGCATTCCTAGAGAACGAGAAAAGGCTTGCCTCACCAAACTCTCTCTTGCAAAATCGACAAACGAGATTGGTAACTGATCCGATTCAGAGAGATAAACTACAAGACACAAGGATGTAATGATGAAACTATCACCGTTTTCTGTATCCCTGAGTGCAGTAAGTAGGCGAAGAAGTGTATGATTGTCTATTCTGCGGACGACAGAAGCATTGCCGAGTTTCTGATAGCTTTGGAGCGGTGCACTCCCTGAATAGATGCAGGCAATTAATCTCTCTACTGCTTGATCGTCAATATCTAGACCTAGTTGAATGCAAGGAAATACGGCTTCAACATCAGGCTCAATCATTAACCTATCAAGGAATTGTTCATATGATTTGCGATCTAAATCGGCACACTGTTTCAGGACTCCAATCAGCATATCCACGGTTCTGCTGGATGGATCAGCCTGTTTCCAGGCAGAGCAACAGCTTTCGACGAGCCAAGTTGCATCAATAAGTTTTGTGATCAAGCCTTCGCAAAACTTATTGATAAGCATACTCTGAGATTTGACCAATATAGGAAGTAGTTGCTTGATTAGATCTTTGTTGTGACTTGCTTCAACGCCGAGTCTTAAGGCGGTTGACTCCATTAGTAAAAAAGCTTGATTGGCACTCTTCTCTGTGTTCTCATCGTCCACGATATTTATCAAGTGGAATTGATCTCTGCACAAATAAAGGAGCACATTCTCAACTAGCCCTGCTGGGGCAAGATCTATGGCAAGTTTTTCAAGTCTGACTTTAATCTCTGCGGCTACGTCGTTGCCATCGAGTCTGATTGTTTGCTTGATTGCCAGCCAACCATCAATCCATGGCTGATGGGCATGAAGATCACGAGTGATCTTTTCTATGAAATCGTAAAGTTTGACATTCAGCCAGAGTGATCTCCATTGACGAGCAAGCAAGGCTCTAGCTTCAATCGAGCGTGGATCATCGAAAACTGCCAGATTCACGCAATAACTGAGGGCAGTCTCATGCCAATGCTGGGCGTCTTTAACTGTGGGTGGAATGTATCCAAAACCTCGCGATCGTGAGCCAAAGTCAAAGGTATTGTACGACATGAAACCTGATGACTTCAGCATGGCCTCCAGTAAATAGAAACCAAGCCCGTTCCTGCTGGCATCCTGCGCATCCAAAAGGCTTTCGACAACTTCCAGCCTTAAAGCTTGAGGTGCCATTGTTCCAGATAGGTGCCGCTGAAAGAGAGGCTTGATCTGATGGCGAATGGAGTTGTTGTTCTCGCCTGGCTGTTCAGTTAGTGCAAACCGCAATAAGATCGCTATGGCTCGGGGAAAAAGATCTGCGGAATAAGCAATTTTGCACAGGAGCCCTACAACTCTTGAAAAGTGTGGATTATCTCTTGATGTGAAGTGTTCGCCTTCCGTGCCATTGCTTAGAGTTTCGATAAGCTGTAGAGCCGCATTGGGATCAGCAGGCGCAAGATAAACAAGGCAGTCTATATCCCAGTGCTCACGATAGAATGCTTCTTTGTGCCATGTTTCACTTCTCAAAAGCCTGGAGCCGATGGGACCGACCGGTGATAGAAATTCACTTGCGCATTGTACAGCAACAGACTCATCGTGAAGAAAGCCTATTCGGTGACAGAATGACTTAAGCAGCCTTTGATTTTCTGTGGGATCAAAAGCTTGTAGAATCTGCTGTACTGGAAGCTCTTGTAAAGCCTCATTGGCAAGTCTGTTGGATATGGCTTGAGGAAGCACGGCTCTCCATGGGCCGCGGGCCTGGAGTAGTTCTCGCCTTTTTAGCTCTGAGAGCATTCTAAGCATTGTTTTTGCGGTTTGCTCGTAGAGATTTGCTAAAACGGAGTGTTCTGATCCAGCTACTGAATTTTCATCAATGCTGAATGAGTAAACCAATGAAGCCGCTTTGGCCGCTTCCAGCAAACCCCTATCTTCTCCATTGCGCTGATAGAAGAGACGTTTAAACAGCTCGTAGTCGCCAAGACCAGCCAGGCTGCCATCGTGCATAACTGAATCAGCGAGCGCCAGCGCCACTCTTGTGTTTCCTTCCGAAAATCTCGCGATCGTTGAGCGGTCGATCTGGCTGACTTCTGGGTAACGCTGGCTGATCAGCTCTTTGATCAATTGATCGTCTGATGGCTGCAGTCGGTAAACATCCGTTTCCGTTGGAGCATCTTCTTTGATGTCATACTCAACAGTGAGCAATCTAACATTGCTGTTCTCCTGGCAACATCGTTGGTTGATGGCTCGATGAAGTTCCTCGCTGCAGTTGTCGATAACGAGAAATGCTGAGTGCCTTCCCGCGATCAGTTGATCGGCACGTTGAACGGGATCGGGCTGGGTTGCTAATGAGCCATCAGCGTAATAGACCTGATGTTTATTTAGTGCTTCACTGCCTATCCGGGGATCAAATAGTGCTTGTACTAAGCGTGTCTTGCCAACCCCAGACAGACCAACAAGTCGCACCGCACGCTGTGAGTTTGATAGGCGGCTGCGAAGCTGTTGTATGCCCTCGACAATCGGCACAGGTTCACCTGTTGATCCGGGAGGTATCAATTTTGCCCGCGTATCAAGCAAATAGCAATCTTCAACTGTTCCCCTGCCGCTGGCCCAGTAACCATAAGTGCGCCATCCGGAGGACGGCCTGCCAACCCTCTCAAGTACCCAGTGAATCAATGTATCGTGTCGCCGGACCCAGCTAGCAATTGTGGTCTGATCGTAAAAGTCAAGAGCAAGGCGATGACTATTGCTGATTAATCCAACGGCCTGCCGCATCGCTGCAATGCGATCTTCCAACATCGTCTTTGTTGTTGATTCTCCGCTGACGATCACATATGCTCCGTCAACAGAGGCCAGCTCGCCCAGAAGTTGAACAACACCAGCCTTGCCCATCTCCGCAAGGATTGAACTCCTAGGCATCTTGCACTGCTTGGCTTGAAAAACAGTATCAGCTCGTGGAATTTGGCTATCCGATGGTGGTGAGAAAATGGTGCAATCCGATTCAGGAGGTCTGCTGACTTGAACGTCAACACCACCATCTGCTGCATCTTGATGGCCACCCCATCTGATCCCATACGTGGGCAAGCCTGCTTGAAGGTAGTCGGCCTCACAGAGCTTCCCAGTGAGTACCCGCAGATCAGCATCACTGAGGAGACCGATGTCTGCACCCGTGACATCAAGGAGGTGATTCATCGATGCTGATTGGCTCCTGGGTTCGTGCCGAGAGTGGTATCAAGCTTACTTCTGTGGGCCTGAATTTGAGAGTGCCCGACAGCTTCGGTCACCTCATGCATCGTAAACAATTGGCTTCCCTGCACCCAAAGCTTAATGCTGGCGCTGTTGTCTTCGTAGTAGCTGAAGTCGCAGGTGATTCGCGCTTCCTGATCCAGGCCGGGCTGGGTCCACTCGAAGTCGCACTTGCCGATTCGGGTGGAGCTGCAGCCGGGTGGCAAAATTCGGAGCGATCGAGGATGACCTCCAGATTGCCCAGCATGAGCGGTGATGACTGCAGTTGGCCGATCTCATGGCTGAGTCAGTGGTGCCGCTCCTCCGCCTGGCTGTGGGGGGAGAGCAGCAGGTCCACAGGAACGCGATGGCGGGAGACTTGTTTTACAGCTGTCCGAGGGCCTTAATCCGGTTTTGATTGGCGTACCAGTCGTCGCTGGCCAGGATCATGAGGGCCACATCGGACTGGGCCTGACCTCCCAGCGGCCATGGGAGCTGTAGCAGAAGGCTTCCCCGCAGGAGTACAACTGCACCTCAGCTCTCGGGATCTCCTCGCGGATCTCGGCGGCCATCTGCTGGAACAGCTGGTCGTTCAGGCGGGTCATGGGCCTTAGCAGCTCACCAACGGCTGGATGCGCTCCAGCTCTTCCTCCAGCAAGGCGCTGGCCACCTCTGTGTCGTGGGCGGCCTGGGCGCACAACCAGTACCCCGGACTGAGACCCAGAACGCGGCAGAGGCGCAGATCGGTATCGGCGGTGATTGCCCGCTGGCCGGTGATGATCTCGCTGATGCGGGAGGCGGGCACGCCGATGGCTTTTGCCAGGCGGTATTGACTGATGCCCAGGGGTTCGAGGAACTCCTCCTGGAAAAGTTCACCGGGGGTGATGGGATCGATGCGGGGCATGGGTAGGTTTCAGTGGTAATCAACGATTTCAACGTCTTCCGGGCCGCTGTCGCTCCAGCGAAAGCAGAGCCGAAACCGATCGTTGATGCGGACGCTGCCAGTCCCCTCACCCCACTGCAGCGTCAGCGCAGCAGCCCGATCGGCGCCAGGGCCGCCACCCCACCGGAGAGGGCCAGCAGCAGGGCCAAGCCCCGGTTCCAGGCCAGGGGCAGGCGCCGCAGCAACAGGAAACTGCCGCCGCTCACCAGAGCTGAGCCCGCGAAGGCCCCCAGCCACCAGAGGGCGGCGGCAGCATCGGCTGGGGCCTCCAGGCCGTGGAGCATGGCGTGCACCGCCACGGCCGTGGCCACCAGGGCGGCGCAGAAGCCCAATTGCGGGCTCTGTTTTGGCTGCAGGCTGCGCAGCACCAGCACCGCCAGGGCCGTGATCGCCAGGGCCGCCAGCAACTCCTGGCCCGGCAGGCTGCCGCCGATTGCGCCGTAGATCCCACCGCCGAGGGCACCGGCCAGCGCCCAGAGCAGCAGCTGGGGGGAGATGCAAGCGCCGGCCGCCCCCACGCCGATCAGCAGCAGCAGGTGGTCGGCGCCGGTGATCGGATGCAGGAAGCCGGCGAGGCCGCCGCCCAAGCCCAAGCCCTGGGCGATGCCATGGGCATGGGCCGGTTGATCCAGCAGCAGGGTGGCCAGCAAGGAGAAGCCGGCCAGCAGGGCCAGGGATCTGGTGGAGACAGAGTTGTTCATCGGGGCAATCCGGTCCGCGCCGGCAATGGGTTGGTGGAACACGGCGAGCGTTCTGACTGAGGGAGCCGGAACCCCCATCACAGCTGCGGGACAGCGCCGGAATCGGTTCAGGACGAACCTGCAACCCCACCGGATTTTCCTCCTTGCCTCCAGGGAATGACCCGCTGGAACCGCCCTTCCATTGTGGGGCCAGGGTCCCGGTTTTGAACTCAGCCGGGCCACCACCGCCCAAGGGCGGCACCGCTGTACGCGGCATCTCTGCCTAAAAGCGGCGTGACTTCATAGCCAAGGCGCCCCGGTGGGGGCTCAGGCAGCTGCTTTTTACCTAGCGGCCGATGGGGCTGGTTAGTGTTTCGGCCCTGTTGTGAATCCTGGAAATGGCCGGCTCGCGGGTGAGCGAGATCCAAATGCACTGGCTGAGATGGCTACTCACCACCGGCTGGTTGCTGATCATCGGCTCCCTGTTCTTCGATCCATTCACGGCTCGCTTCACGGCAGCCGATCACCCCTGGAGTCCGCTGCGGCTTCCAGGCACCTGCGTGGAGGTGCAGGGCCGCTGTCTTGTGGAGATGCCCTATCCCCTGGGCACCACAATTTTCTGGGGTGCGGTGGTGCCGGCGGCCATTTTTGTGCTGCTGGTATTCGGCCACGAACTATGGCGGCGAATCTGTCCCCTTTCCTTCATCTCCCAGATCCCCAGGGCGCTCGGCTGGCAGCGACAGACCGCCAAGCGCAACCCGAAAACCGGCGAGTTTCGCCGCCAACTTGCCCGGGTGTCACCCGATTCCTGGTTGGCTAAGCATTACTCGGCCTTGCAGTTCGGCTGGCTGTACGTTGGGCTGTGCGGTCGAATCCTGTTTTTCAATGCCGACCGGCTGGTGTTGGCGGCTTGGCTGCTGTTCACGATCGTCGCCGCAGTCGCGGTGGGTTGGTTATATGGCGGCAAGGCCTGGTGTCAATACTTCTGTCCGATGGCACCGGTGCAGTCGATCTATTCGGCTCCGGCCGGGCTGCTGGGCAGCAGAGCCCATCTGAGCCCCACAACGATCACCCAGTCGATGTGTCGCAGCACAGATGCCAACGGCGAAGAGCAGAGCGCCTGCGTGGCCTGCCAGCAACCCTGCATAGATATCGACTCCGAGCGCATGTATTGGGCGCGCATCGAGACGCCGGCCTTCGCTTTCGAGCGCTACGGCTATGTGGGCCTGGTGGTGGGTTATTTCCTCTATTACTATCTCTATGCCGGCAATTGGCAGTACTACTTCTCCGGTGCCTGGGTGCGCCAACCGGATCAGTTATCGCTGCTGTTCAGCCCCGGCCTGTACCTGGGGGGCCAGGCGATCAATCTGCCCCGGATTGTGGCCGTGCCCCTGGTACTGGGGCTCTGCACCTGGCTGGGTTGGCTGGCCGGCAGGGCCATCGAGGCCTGGATGCGGCGCCGGGTGCGGCGGCAGGGGGCTGAGCCAGACAAGGCATTGATTCGTCACCGGGTGTTTCTGGCGGCAACTTTCCTGGTGTTCAATTTCTTCTTTCTGTTTGCGGGCAGGCCCCTGCTGCAATTGGCTCCGGCCTGGCTGCAATACCTGTTCGATATGGCCCTGGTGGCCACCAGCTCCCTGTGGCTGGTGCGCAACTGGCACCGCAATCCGGCTCTTTATGGCAGGGAGAATCTGGCGGAGCGGTTCCGGCGCCAGCTGCAGAAGCTGGGCCTCGATGTGGCAAGGTTCCTTGAGGGCCGCAGCCTGGGGGATCTCAACCCCGATGAGGTTTACGTATTAGCCCGGATTTTGCCGGGATTTGGTAACGAGCAGCGACACGATGCCTATAAGGGAGTGGTGCGCGATGCCCTGGCGGAAGGCTATGTAAATGCCGCCAGCAGCCTGGAGGTGTTGCGGCGCATGCGCCAGGAGCTGGGCATCTCAGACGATGAGCACCGCCAGCTGCTGGAGGAGCTGGGGGTGGAGGATCCGACCCTGCTGGATCCCGAACGGCGCCGCAGCTTGGAGGACCAGGTTCGGCTCAGCGGATACCGCCGCTCGCTGGAACGGCTGCTGCGGTTGCAGGGTCAGCTCGGGACAGGGGCGGGAGGTGGCGCTGGCGCTGGCCGGGGCGCTGGAGATGGAGATGGAGGTGGAGATGGAAGTGGCGAGGCCGCGGTGTTGGCTGCCCTGGGCAGTGAGTACTCGATCAGCCCCTTGGAGGAGGCCCAGGCCCGCGAGAAGCTGTCTCCAGCCGAGGGGGCCGCTCGCAGAGCCGCGCTGCTGCTGGACAGGCTGGGGGAGCTCACCGCCGCGGTGCAAGCCCTGCATCAACCCTGCTTGCGGGAGCAGCCCCAGCTGGTTGCCCTGCTCGACGACCGGTTGCGGCATCGCCAGGAGCTGGTGTTGCGGGCGATCCTGGATTGCCTGCCCCAGCTGGAAACCAACCCGGCCCGCGAGCCGCTGCGGGCCCGGCTGCGGGCCCTGGCATTGCCGGCGCTGACAAATCTGCTGGAGCGGCAACCCTGGCCCGCCCAACTGCCCGCCCAACTTCCTGCCCAACTGGTGGAGCAGCTGCTCAGCTCGGCGGCGGGGTCAGCAGACTCCCGCCCCCCACTGCCAAGGGAAGCGACGCTGATGCATCTGGAGCGGCTGGCCCAGGACCCCGACCCCACCGTGGCCACGGCGGCCGTAGTGCTGACTGCCGGCCTGGATCCTGAACTGGGCTTGGCCTGGAGGGCAAATCTGAGCCAGGCCGGCCGGCCCGCCTGGGTGCTGACCACAGCCGAGCGGCTGCTGAAACTGGCGGGACCAGTGGCTTTGGAGGCTCTGCCGGAACTGGAAAAACGCGTGGTGCTCGCCACCAGCGACTTTTTCCGCCGCACCTGGGCCGACACCCTCGATCTGTTGGCGGAACGGGCCGAGATCCGTGTCTATGGGGCGGAAGCTTTGATCACGGAGCCGGGGGACACCTGCCGTGAGCTGCTGCTGCTGATCGAAGGGGCTGCCCGAGTGGAAGATCGCAGCGGCGACCAGCTGCGGGTCAGCCAGATGCAACCGGGTCAAGTGCTCGACGAACTGGAGGTGCTAACCCAAAGCGCCTCAGAGAACACCATCGTGGCCGAGACAGCTGGCACCCGCGTGCTGGCGGTGCCGGTGGATTCATTTGACGCCACCCTGGAGCAGGATCCCGATTTCGCCCGCCGGGTGCTGGCCCTGGAAACGCGCCAATTACAGCGGATCACCCGGAAGTTACCGGCAAAGCCTGTGGGTTAGATATCTGATTTCGCTGCCCCAATCGATCCCTTCTCCCCGCTGTAGGGATGGCGTTTCTGTTCACCTTTCTCTGGGTGTCGTGGCATTTTCTGCACTTCCCGGTGCTCAGCGGTTCGCTATCAAGTGAGGCAAATCGATCAAGTGAAGAAATTTCAGCTGTGCGGATTGTTCTTGCCCATGGGTTTGACGGCTTTTGCGCGGCACTGCCTATAGTTCGAGAGTGTTGATCAGATGGAGTGTTTGCCGATGGCTCGCCAGCCATCTGGCTCGCCTGGCCAGGCTCCCGTTTTTCGTATCGGTGAGGTGGCCAAGCTCACAGGCCTTTCGGTGAAAACGATTCGCTTCTATTGCGACCAGGGGCTGCTGCTGCCCACTGGTCGTTCCGAGGGCGGCTACCGCTTGTTCAGTGCAGAGAGCCTTGCCGAGCTGGTGATCATCCGTGCGCTTAGGGCGATGGATGTATCAATCTCTGAATTGGCTCGAATCCTGGAAGTACGCCGGGCAGGGGTCTGCAATTGTTCCGTATTGAAAGACAGCATCGCCACTAAAGTGGCCTCCATTGATGAGCGCATCCAAGAGCTCATCGCCATGAAAGCAGAGCTGGCGCGACTGTTGCAGAGCTGGCAGGACTGCGGGGGCGCCAAGCCTGGAGCCGCAGATTGAGCGGCTGGCAGTTGCATCCGGCAGTTGCGGCGTCCGCTTGCACTCTGTAACTGAACTTTGAGCAGGCTGGCATCAGGCCGTTGGCCACTGCAACAGTTTGTATCCTGAAATTCAAAAGATGTGGCCTCGTTAATAGTCTCTGGCCACGATCTGGTTGGCCGCTGTGCCCTGGGTCGCCCGTACCACAGCTCGGTTGATTGCCGCCATGAACTTTCGCGCCCTGAGTGCCGCCCAGTTTTTCTGCCTAGGTCTTGCCCTGGCGCCCTTGCCGCTACGGGCTCAGGATGCGGCGGCTTGCCCGCTCCCGCCAGATATTGCCGCCACCTTTCTCGATTCCAAGTGTATAAAAACAACCCTGAGGATGCCCCAGACATTCTTTCGCTATTACAGTGATCCAAAGTATAATCAAGGACGTTACCTGACCACCGATCAGTTCGATCTCAATACTACGGTGATTAAGCGATTGGCGCTCAATCAGGCTTGGGGTAACAGCGCCAAGAAAATGCTATCGGTAACCCTGCCGGCTGGCACCGTGATCTACCAGGGAATTGCTGGCCCCCAGGCGCCTGTCTCCTGTTACCCGGGTGGTGGTCAGCAGACCTATCTGAACATTGACAACATCCGTAGCCAGACCGCTTTTGTCTGGGTGGATGGCCCAGATCTGGCCGTAAACCCCTTTGTCTGTCCCGACCAAAATGCAGTCACCCCCCGTTGAGCTGATCCAGCGCATTGACGAAGCCCTGGCCATTGCCCGAGCCATGTCTTCCGGCCCCCGGGCAAGTGATGTTGATCAGCTGCTGGCGGCGCTGTTGGCCGTGCGCCAGCAGGCCCTCTCCGGCACCCTGGAAGCTTCCCGGGGGGGCTCCAGCCTGGGGCTGACCCGGGGAGTGGCGGATTGGATCGATTCCCTCGATGCCCCGATCCTCAAGGCGGTGGCTGAAGTGGAGCGGATCTATCGGCGGCAGCTGGCCCCCTGATCATGCTGCCGCCGGCATCTCCAGCTCTCACCAGCATTTAGTGGCGGCTGTTCGCTCCAACCGTTGCCATCTACACGGGAGTTGGCTCCCCCAGCCCTGAAAATGGGGACAAATACCGCTGGCAAGCCCGAGATGAGCGTCGCCCCCCTAGCCACTCCCCTTGCCCCAGCTGAGTTGCTGCCCAGCTACCGGGCCGCCGCCGCCGAGCGCCAGGCCCTGGGGGTGCCGCCCCTGCCCCTGAGTGCCCCCCAGGCCCAGGCCCTCACCGAGCTGTTGCGGCAGCCCCCCGCCGGGGAGGAGGCCTTTTTGTTGGAGTTGCTCAGCGAGCGCATCCCGCCGGGGGTGGATGAGGCCGCCTATGTGAAGGCCGGCTGGTTGAGCGCCATCGCCCAGGGCACCGTCAGCAGTCCGCTGGTGAGCCCATTGGAGGCCGTAAACCTGCTGGCCACGATGATCGGTGGCTACAACGTCTCCGCCCTGATCGCCCTGCTGGCCCACGGCGATGCCGCCATCGCCAGCCAGGCCGCAGCGGGCCTCAGCCGCACGCTGCTGGTCTACGACGCCTTCCACGACGTGATCGAGCTGGCGGCCACCAACCCCTACGCCCAGCGGGTGGTGGACAGCTGGGCCGCCGCCGACTGGTTCACCGCCAAGCCGGAACTGCCAGCCGAGATCACCGTGACGGTGTTCAAGGTGGAGGGCGAAACCAACACCGACGACCTCTCCCCCGCCACCCACGCCACCACCCGCCCCGATATTCCCCTGCATGCCAACGCCATGCTGGAAACCCGCATGCCGGCGGGCCTGGCCCTGATCGCTGAACTGAAGCAAAAGGGCCATCCGCTGGCCTATGTGGGCGATGTGGTGGGTACCGGCAGCTCGCGTAAATCGGCGATCAATTCGGTGCTATGGCATATCGGCAGCGATATTCCCCATGTGCCGAATAAGCGCAGCGGCGGGGTGATCCTCGGTGGCAAAATTGCGCCGATCTTTTTTAATACGGCGGAAGATTCTGGCGCCCTGCCGGTTGAATGCGACGTTTCGGCCTTGGCTTCCGGCGATGTAATCACCATTCGCCCCTATGCCGGCACGATCGAGCGAGCCGCCGGCCAGCCCGGCGCCGGTGAAATCCTGGCCCGGTTCCAGCTCAAGCCCAGCACCATCGCCGATGAGGTGCGCGCCGGCGGCCGCATTCCTCTGTTGATTGGCCGCTCCCTCACCGACAAGGTGCGCGCCCAGCTGGGTCTACCGGCCAGCGAGCTGTTCATCCGTCCCGTCGCCCCCGCCGACAGCGGCAAGGGCTACACCCTGGCCCAGAAGATGGTGGGCAAGGCCTGCGGCCTGGTCGGCGTGCGCCCCGGCAGCAGCTGCGAGCCCTTGATGACCACCGTTGGCAGCCAGGACACCACCGGGCCGATGACCCGCGATGAGATGAAGGAACTGGCCTGCCTTGGCTTCTCGGCCGATCTGGTGATGCAGAGCTTCTGTCACACCGCCGCCTACCCCAAGCCGGTGGATCTCAAAACCCACGTCGAACTGCCCGATTTCATCAGCTCCCGCGGTGGCGTAGCCCTGCGGCCCGGCGATGGCATCATTCACAGCTGGCTGAATCGCCTGCTGCTGCCCGATACCGTTGGCACCGGCGGCGATAGCCACACCCGCTTTCCGCTCGGCATCTCCTTCCCGGCCGGCTCCGGCCTGGTGGCCTTCGCGGCGGCCATCGGCGCCATGCCCCTGGACATGCCCGAATCGGTGCTGGTGCGCTTTTCCGGTGCACTGCAACCCGGCGTCACCCTGCGGGATGTGGTGAATGCCATCCCCTATGTGGCAATTCAGCAGGGGCTGCTCACGGTGGAAAAAGCGAACAAAAAGAATATCTTCTCTGGCCGGATCATGGAGATAGAAGGCTTGCCAGATCTCAAACTTGAGCAGGCTTTTGAACTCACCGACGCCACCGCCGAGCGCAGTTGCGCCGGCAGCACGATCAAGCTTTCGGTGGAAACGGTGAGTGAATACCTGCGCAGCAATGTGGCGCTGATGAAAAACATGATCGCCCGTGGTTACAGCGATGCCCGCACCCTGGCCCGCCGCATCAAGGCGATGCAGGCCTGGCTGGATAAGCCAGTGCTGATGGAGGCTGACGCCGATGCAGAGTATGCCGCTGTGATCGAGATTGACCTCGATCAGCTCACCGAACCGATCCTGGCCTGCCCCAATGATCCAGACAACGTAAAACTGCTAAGCGATGTGGCCGGTGAGCGGATCGATGAGGTGTTCATCGGCTCCTGTATGACCAACATCGGCCACTACCGCGCCGCCGCCACCGTTTTGGAGGGCCAGGGGGCCAATCAGGCGCGGCTGTGGGTGTGCCCGCCCACCCGCATGGATGAGCAGAAGCTCAAGGAGGAGGGTTACTAC
The DNA here is from genome assembly GCA_044356735.1 of Prochlorococcaceae cyanobacterium. Lineage (GTDB taxonomy): Bacteria > Cyanobacteriota > Cyanobacteriia > PCC-6307 > Cyanobiaceae > UBA5018. The sequence continues at coordinate 50,724 of JBIKVR010000001.1, read as the reverse complement.
GCCATCTTTGAGGCGGCTGGCAGTCGCATGGAGATGCCTGGCTGTTCCCTGTGCATGGGCAACCAGGCGCGGGTTGAGGACAACACCAGCGTGTTTTCCACCAGCACCCGTAATTTTAATAATCGCCTCGGTAATGGCGCCCAGGTGTATCTGGGCAGCGCCGAACTGGCGGCTGTCTGCGCCCAGCTGGGGCGTATTCCCTCCAAGCAGCAATACCTGGCGATCGCCGCCGCCAAGATCGACCCCAACGGCGAACGGCTTTATCGCTACCTCAACTTCGATCAGATCGAGGGTTTTGAGGAGCAGGGCCGGGTGGTGAGCGCCGAGGCGGAGGCGCAGGTGCTGGCGGGAGTGTGAGCCCCAGGGCCAAGGCCGGCATCCCTGGCCGCCCTTGGCTAACAAGGCTTGCGAAAATCTGTAAAAAACCCCAACCAGCGCTTGGCTGCATAGGCTTTGGGGGAGATCCTCCCCTCTGCTCCCATGCGGATCCCACGCCTGCTCAGCGCCAGCATGGCCCTGGTGGCCGCCACCGCCGCCCTGGGCCTCAGCGGCTGCTCCATCGGCCAAAATGCCGTCAACGGTGTAACTGAATCCGCCAAGATCGCGGCCCAAGATGCTGCCCGGGCGGCCCTGGCGCCAGCCCTGGCTCCTTTACTCGAGCTGCTCCAGCAAGGTAAGGCTCAACTGAAGGCGGGCAACTGGGCCACCGCCGCCGCCAGCATGGCTGGCTTCCAACCCCTCTGGGCCAAGGCGGCCCCGCTGATCCAGCCCCTGGCTGGCGACAGCTGGCCCGCTATCGAGAAGGCCGCCAACGCCGTGATCGGCAGCTTCGCGGCCGGCACCAAAGCCGATGCCGCCGCCGCTAGTTCGGCGATCACTGGTTTGATTGATGCGCTGCAGGCAATGCTGGCCCAGTAGGGCCGCCAGCGGCATTGAATAAAAACGCTGGCCCAGTGTCAGGGTGATTGCAATGCTGTTGGCTCTGGGCCTAATCATTTACAGCGGCTCGGATCACAGCTGCTCGGCTTATAGCGGCTCAGCATCGCTAACAAAGGCCACACCACCGTAGTAATCGAGCAGCGGCTGCACCTTTTCTCGGATGGCTGGCAGGATTTCGGGTTTGCAAAATACGATCACGTGGGCATTGGCGCCTAGGCCGCTGAAGTCCATCGAATCGGAAACCGCCCCATGGGGGCCCCTGCCGGTAACGTGCTTGATTACCGAATAGCCAGGCGCACCGGCGGCATCTATCACCTTGAGGATGCTGTCTAGTTCGCGTTCGCTGAGAATCAGATCAAGACGTTTCATAGCTGAATCTGGTTTTAAGAGGCGGGGATAAGTTTGTTTACTAGGGCCATGTAGATGGGGATACCCACAATGATGTTGAAGGGGAAGGTTACCCCCAACGCCGTGGAGATATAGAGGCTGGGGTTGGCCTCGGGCACCGTCATGCGCATGGCCGCCGGCACAGCGATGTAAGAAGCGCTGGCGCAGAGCACCACGAACAGCAGCGCATCTCCCGACGGCAGGCCAATGGCGCTGGCAATCAGCACGCCGATCACGGCATTGAATAGGGGCATGATTATTGAGAAGCCGATCAAAAATGCCCCGGCTTTGCGCAGGTCGCTGAGCCGTTGGGCGGCCACAATGCCCATGTCGAGCAGGAAGAAGCTAAGGGCGCCGTAAAATAGCTTTTCGGTGAAAGGCGCCATCTTTTCCACATTGCTAGGGCTGTTCAGGGCCACCAGGATGCCGATTACCAGGCTGCCCAGCAGCAGGAATACCGAGCTGTTCAAGAAGGCCTCGTGCAGCACCGCGCCCCAGCGCATTCCCTTTTCATCGGGACGCTTCTGAGCGGTGGCCAACTTCACCATCAGCAGGCCGACGATGATCGCCGGCGATTCCATCAAGGCCAGGGCCGCCACCATGAAGCCATCAAATGAGAGCTTTTGGCTCTCTAAAAAGCTCTGGGCAGTGATGAAGGTCACCGCACTGATGGAGCCGTAGGTGGCGGCGATGGCGGAGGCATTGAAGGCATCGAGCTTTAGCCTTAGGGCGGCAAAGCTGTAGAGCGGCACTATCATCGACATCAATACCGCCGCGATGATCGTGGGCAGCACCTGGCCCCCCAGGCCGCTGTGGGCCAGCTCCAGGCCACCGCGAAAGCCGATCGACAGCAGCAGGTAGAGCGAAAACAGTTTGGGTAGCGGTGCTGGAATTTCCAGATCCGAACCCACCAATACGGCGATCACCCCGAGAAAGAAAAACAGAACCGGCGGGGAGAGCAGGTTTTGCAACACCAGGCTGGTTTCCATCAAAAACCCTGCCTCATCACATCCACCCAGCCTATGGGCGAACTGCCCCGGCCAACCACCAGCGGCGGCGATGCCTGGATAATCGCAAGAAAGCTCCGTTCAGGTTGCTTTGGCCTGGCTGGAATTTCCAGTCCTAAAGGTCAGGGGCATGACAACCCCAACGGCCCCTTGGTTGCTCTGGGCCTCTTGGGGGCTAGGGGCGCGCTGCTGGCATGGGGCCTTGGGCGTATCTAGGAGCCTCTGGCTGGGGGGTTGCTCCGCCGCTGCCCGGGGGAACTTCGCCGTGGCAGCTTGGTGTCTTTGGCGCCCCAGACGACCAGGCGATTCAATGGGCCTCCAGATCAGCTTGCCGCAGCTTGGTTGGCTGTTGCTAGGTTGCCATGGTCACTAGGGGTGCCCGGCCCGCCAGGGCCTAGGGCTGAGATCACACCCTCCGAACCTGATCCGGGTCATGCCGGCGCAGGGAAGTGAGAAGGAACTCCAGCTGCGCCCCTCCACCGCGTCGGCACTGTTGCCGTCACGGCACCCCCTTCGCCATAGCCCATCATGCGCAGCGCTTGGATCGAGAAACGCCTGGGCCACAGCAATGTTTCCCAGATGCATTATGCCCGTAAGGGTGTAATTACCGAGGAGATGGCCCACGTGGCCAAGCGGGAAAACCTGCCGGAATCTCTGGTGATGGAAGAGGTGGCCCGGGGCCGCATGATTATCCCGGCCAATATCAATCACCCAAATCTAGAGCCGATGGCCATTGGCATCGCCTCCAGGTGCAAGGTGAACGCCAATCTTGGCGCCTCTCCTAACGCCAGTGACGTGAGTGAAGAACTCAAAAAGCTGGAGATGTCGATAAAATATGGCGCTGACACGGTGATGGATCTATCCACCGGTGGCGTTAATCTCGATGAGGTGCGCACGGCGATCATCAATGCCTCGCCGGTGCCAATTGGCACGGTGCCGGTGTATCAGGCGCTGGAGAGTGTCCACGGCAGCATCGAGAAACTCACGGAAGACGACTTTTTGCATATCATCGAGAAGCATTGCCAGCAGGGGGTCGATTACCAGACCATCCACGCCGGTTTGCTGATCGAGCACCTGCCCAAGGTGAAGGGCCGCATCACCGGCATCGTTAGCCGCGGCGGCGGCATTCTGGCCCAGTGGATGCTCTACCACCACCGCCAAAATCCCCTGTTCAGCCGTTTTGATGATATTTGCGAAATCTTCAAGCGCTACGACTGCAGCTTCTCACTAGGCGATTCGCTGCGGCCCGGCTGTCTGCACGACGCCTCCGACGAGGCCCAGCTGGCTGAACTCAAAACCCTCGGTGAGTTGACCCGCCGCGCCTGGCAGCACGATGTGCAGGTGATGGTGGAGGGTCCTGGCCATGTGCCGATGGATCAAATTGAGTTCAATGTCAAGAAGCAGATGGAGGAATGCTCCGAGGCACCCTTCTATGTGCTCGGCCCTCTGGTTACAGATATCGCCCCCGGCTACGACCACATCACCAGCGCCATTGGTGCCGCCATGGCCGGCTGGTATGGCACTGCCATGCTCTGCTATGTGACCCCGAAGGAACACCTCGGCCTGCCCAATCCAGAAGATGTGCGCAATGGCTTGATCGCCTACAAAATTGCCGCCCACGCCGCCGATATCGCCCGCCATCGCCCCGGTGCCCGCGATCGCGATGATGAACTCAGCCGCGCCCGCTACGCCTTCGACTGGAACAAGCAGTTCGATCTTTCCCTGGATCCCGAGCGGGCCCGGGAATACCACGATGAAACCCTGCCGGCAGATATCTACAAGCAGGCGGAATTCTGCTCGATGTGCGGTCCCAAGCACTGCCCGATGCAGACCAAGATCACCGACGCCGACCTCCTGGTCCTGGAACAGGTGCTTCAACAAGGCTCCGAACCCACTGATTCCGAGCTGCCAGCTGCCGAGCTAACTACTGCCTAACTACTGCCTAGTTAACAGCCTTGCTGCCTAGCTAACAGCCGTGCTGCCAGCCCCATTGGCTGGCTAAGCAAAAGCAGGCCCCGGTTGCCCATTCAGCCGGGGCCATTTTTACGATTACTTATATTTGTCTTTGTCTGGCTTGGCGTCGAGCTTATCTAGGTCTCTAGCGTTTTAGGGGCTAGGGGCCTGGGCAGATTTAGGGGGCTAGGCGGGCTTTATGCAGGCGGCTCTTTTCATACCAGGCGGCGATTTCAGGGGCCCAGTTCTGCAGGTGGGGCCACATCAAATCGCAGAGATGGCGAATTTCGTCCTGGGCATCGAGCTTGGCCCGCAGGTCTAGAAAGTGCAGGAAGGCCCGCAGGCTGAAGCTCACCACAAAATGCTGGCGGTAGTCAAAGGGCAGAATGCCGCGGGCATGTTCTTCCGCAAAGCCCGCATCCATCATGTCGGAGTAGCGTTTAGCGGCGGCAAGACAAAGTTCCAGATCTTTTGCCCTTTCTTCTGGCGAGTAAAAATACTTTTTGCCCTGCCGATCGCTGTAGTTACCCACCGGTCGCAGGTAGAACACTTCCTCTAGATCTGTATGTCCGTTGGCGGCGCGAACTATGCGTTCGCCCGTATAGCGCATCGAGTTGTGCACCACCAGCCCATTGGCCACGAAGTTGTGCCACGGCCCCTGCACCTCCAGGTCGTAGGTCATCTGAGTTCCCAGGAACTCCACGTTCACCACGGTGAGTGGATGGGCCATCAATCTCCGGCCTTGAGGGTGATGCTTTTCAGGCCAATCTGTGACCGGTTTCCTCGGGCTGAACGTTGCGGCAAAGTCGGCCTCCTGCTGGTGCTTATGAATAAAAGCGTGACATGGTTGGCAAAGGGTTACGAGATTGTCCATCTCGCAGCCCAGGCTTGGATCCGCATAAACCGGCACCAGGTGGTGGGCATGCAGTTGCTGGTCGCTACCTCGCAGGCCACAGCGTTGGCAGGTGTAATCGAAGCGTCTATGAACCTGGGGCGCAATCTGCCGCGTCCAGGCACCAATTAACTCGCGTTCAGAAGAAACACCGCCTTTCCAAAAGTTTGACTCGGAGCCCCGTCGGGTGATTCGTTTACCGTGGGCACACCGCGCTTCTCGCGACGACTCCGACAGCTGCAGGCTGTAACCACCGCGCGCTTTGTTCCAGGGTTGTGTGCCCTTCTGGAAACCGGTTGGACGACGATTCAGGGTCAGGCCGTAGTGATAGACCCACTTCTTGATTGCTTCCCCTGAGCAGCCTGCGAGTTCAGCCATTTCGTTGACATGCAGTCCCTCCTCCAGCCTTTGCCGGAGCCATTCCTGCTGCCGATACAGCGCTGATGGGTTGTGGTTCCAAGGCTTGTCTCCAGGTTGAAAGCATCTGCTGTTTTCCTTCAGTTGGATCTGATGGCGACGGGCCCAGTCCCGGATTGTGGTGATCGAGCAGCCCGCTCGGTCTGCCATCTCCCCCGGGGTAGCCCCGGCTTCCACCTGTTGCCGCAGCCAGCCCGAATCCCGGTAGGCTCCGCTACCCACAGCCACGTTGCCGTTCGCCAGCACCTGGGCGGTGCGGCGGAAGCTCTGCACACCACCATCTCGCCCCACCCGGAGGGAGAGCGCCTCCGCCATGGTCTGCCAACCCTGGGGCGTGAACAGGCGATGGTTGGCGGTGCAGTCCAGGCTGCGGCCATCCTCCATGGTGAGCCGATAGACAGGTTGCAGCCCGCTGCAGATCACATCAGTGAGCTGGCTCGTCTCGAAGACTTTCGTGGTCTCATTTAGTACCCGTAGCTTCATCTTTTGCAGCCGCTGGCGACAATCGCGCCGGTAGGTGCCCGGCGCTTCGCCATGGCGGCCTCGGATCTGCCGTTGCCGGGTCGCCCGCTCTCCGTGGGTCCAGAGGTCGTGCAGTGCATCGATCCTGATTTTCTTTAAGCCCCCTCCGGCATTAAGGAAGGTGATTTCAGTATTTCCAGCTAGACATTGCACATCAAAACTAACTCCCACCCGATGGGTGCGGGCCTGCTGCATAACGGAATGGGGAAACCAGCCCACATTGAGCACGATCTGGCCGTGTTCCAGGGGGCCGTAATGGCCCCGCTCCCCCGCCAAAAGCCGCTTGACGCAGATCTCGCCGGCACGGCTTTCCTCGGGCCAGTTGGCGCGATCGTCCACCACGTAGCCCTCGCTGTAGTCCTGGTGCATCGCCGCGTAGACGCACTGTTGGGGGTGGGGGGTGGCGGCGATCAGGTCAACCCGGAAGCGAGGGTCCATCGGTTCCGGCCAGGGGCGGTAATCACTGAGACCCAGTCTGAGGCTCACCAGTCAACAGTTCGCCAATCCCAGGGCCGCCCACCGAAAATTCGCCCTTCAAAAACTCGCCAGGCAGCAGTTCGTCATTCAGTGGTTCGCCTGGCAGCGGCGAGCAGCGCTGCTAGGCAAGAGCTCTACTGGTTTCCGGGCATTCCCTGCCCGGAAGAGCATTCGCCTGCTGCCAGTCAAGTGCCAGCAACCACTCCCGGTGCCAGCCGCTAATAATTACGGCCGCTGGCGGCCCCTGGCCTGTCTGCTGATTGCAGCTGTCAGCCATGGCTGCGGGGGCCAGCTCCAGCACTACTGCCAGCTCTGGTTCCAGCCCCGGTGGCGGTGCTGGCGGCACTGCCACCGCTCTGCTCGGCGATGGCCCCATTCAGGCGACTCAGCTCGCCCACCCCCGCCAGCTTGGGTAGCGGTGCGCCGGCCAGCAGGGCATCGCTGATGGCGGCCAGCTCGGTGGCGCTGCGGGCACCGATCGCCCTACCCACCTGCTGGCCGCTGGCACTGAACAGATCCAACTGGGGGATGCCATTCACCTGGAAGCGCTCGATCTCCGCCTGCCAGCGGGGATTGTCCACGTTCAGCAACACCACGTTCAGTTGGCCCTGGCGGCGCTCGGCCAGGGCGTCCATCGCCGGTGCCATCGCCTGGCAGGCCTGGCACCAATCGGCGTAGAACTCCACGATGGTGGGGCGGCCATTGGCCAGGGCGACCGGCAGGTCCAGCGACTGGCGCGCCAGCTTTTCCAGCGGCGCCTGGGGATGCAGGCCCCCCCGCAGCCATAGCAGCGTCACCGCCAGCAGCGTCGCCAGCACCAGCAGGATCCAGCGTTCGCGGCCGCTGGTGGTGGGGGACTCTGGCTGGGGGGCCATGGCGGGTTGGCGGCGAGGTGGGCACTCTGGCAACCCTTGCTAGCGTCTGCGATCAGCGCCCTGAGCGCCAGAAGGGGCAGCCGGGGGGACCCATGAAGCGTCGGCTCACTCTGCATTTCCCCCGCGAGGCGGTCCACGAGCCGATCACCTATCGGCTGGCGGTGGATTTCGACATCGCCGCCAAGATCCTGCGGGCCCAGATCGCTCCCAACCAGAGCGGCACCATGGTGGTGGAGCTATCGGGCGACATCGATGAGCTGCAGGCCGCCGAGGAATGGCTGGAATCCCGGGGGCTGCAGATCAACCGCGCCCCTGGCCAAATTCATATAGATCCTCGGGCCTGCGTCGATTGCGGCATCTGCTCCAGTGTTTGCCCCAGCGGCGCCCTACGGTTTGATGTACCTCTGGGGCTGCTGCAGTTCGATGCCCAGCGCTGCCTGGTATGCGAGCAGTGCATCCCCAGCTGCCCCCTGGACGCCATTTCTTTGGAGCTGGAGGCGGCATGAGGCGCCTGATTCGTCTGTTCAGCCTGCCGTTGCGGGCGCCCTTCCTGCTGGTGCTGGTGGCGGTATCCCTCTATGAGGGCCTGCACTGGAGCACCCCGAAGCTGCTCTCCAGCCGTCCCCTGGCCAACCTGCCCTCGCTGCTCTGGTCGCTCGACTGTCTGCACGCCCTGCTGGTGGTGCTGGTATGCACGATGCCCGACATCTTGCTGCGCCGAATCTCGATTGTGATGGCCACCAGTCGGGTGATGAGCCTGGTGATCACCCTGCTGCTCGTCACCCTGGGGGGCCTCTACCTGCTGCACCTCAAGGTGCTCTCCAATTTGCTGATCCTGGCCAGTGCCGTTTTGTTGGCGCGGCTGGATCTGGCCCGCATCCGTATCAGTCCACCACCGTTAAAGCAGCTGGTGGCTTTCTCCGCCCTGGTGCTGATCAGCGCCAGCGTCGGTCGCTGGCTGGCTGCTTAAGCCCTACCAGTGGCAGGGCTTAAGCAGCAGTGGGGAAAAGGCCTCAGCAGTGGGGCTGTCGCGCCAACTGCAGGCTCCAGAGGTTGCCCAGCACCTTTTTCACGTAGAGCCGCGTTTCTGGATAGGGGATCGCTTCCACCCACAGTTCCGGCCAGCGCTGGGGGTCGGGCTGCCGCCAGCCGGCCACCGCCCCGGGGCCGGCGTTGTAGCTGGCCACCGCCAGCAGCGGGTTGCCCCGCCACTGGCGCAGCAGTTGGCTCAGGTAGCTGGCCCCCAGGCTGGCGTTGCGTTCTGGATCCTCCAGCTCATTGTTCGCCAGGGGGCGGCCGGCCAGCTCCGCTGCGGTTTCGGGCATCAGCTGCAGCAGCCCAACGGCCCCAGCTGGGGAGTGCACGGCCGCACTGAAGCGCGATTCCTGCCGGGCCACCGCCGCCAGCAGCGAGGGGGCCAGGCCCGCCCCCCGGCCGGCCCGCTCCAGGTCGGCGGCCATTGGCACAGCGGCCAGGCTGGCCTGCAGTGCGGCCGTGAGCTGGCAGTTTCCCATTGGCAGGCGCAGTTCCGCCTGCTCCAATTGCCCCAGGCCGATCCAGTGGTCGCCCACGCCGCGGCGCAGCCGCCCCTCCACGATCAATTGCCGCGGCGTTTCCGGGGCCTGGCCGCCGCTCTGGAGCCGCCACTGCTCCCAGGCCTCCAGCGGTTGATCCAGCCGCCAGAGGCGATCCACGGCCAGCTGGCCAGCTGAGTGGCCACTGTGCTGGCCACTGTTCAGGGGGCGCCACTGGGGCCGGGGCAGGGGGCGATCCGCCGCCGCCGTCAGCGCCAGCCGCCCCTGGCCCAGGCGCATGGCCGACCGCCAGCCGTAATAGCCCCAGGGGTGTTGGCTCAGCACCGCTTGCCAGTTGCGGCGGGCGGCCTGCTGCCGGCCCAATTGCCCCTGGCTGAAGCCGAGCCAGAACAGCTGCCTGGCCGCCAGGGCGCCGGGCAGGGACCGGCTGAGCTCCGGGGCCAGCAGGGTTTCGGCATCACGCCACCGCTGGGCCAGCAGCGCCGCCCGGGCCAGTTCCCACTGCAGTTGCCAGGCCGCCGGCTCCGCCGGCCAACGCCGCAATACCCCCAGGGCCGCGGCCCCCTGGCCGGCCAGCCCTGGTTCCAGGGCCAGGCGAGCCCGCACCGCGCCGCCGGCCCGCAGCGAGGCCGGCAGTTGCCGCACCAGCTGGAGATTGACGGGCCCGCGCCCTTCGCACAAAAGTCGCGCCGCCTCCCGGCCCAAGGGGGTGGTCGGTTGGCGCTGGGCCAGCTGGAGCAGCAGGATCTCGCCCCGCTCGGTTTCGCTCGCGTCGCCCTTGATCAGGGCCCGGGCGATGGCCAGTTGGCCGGCGGGCGAGGCCGCCCGGCCCCGCAGGCAGCTCTGGGCGGCCTCGACATCCCCCAGTTGGGCCAGGCCGCTAGCCAGTTGATCGCGATCCGCCGCTGTAGGTATCGGCCCCCGCCGCTCGCAGTTGCGCCGCAGCAGGCTGCGGGCGCCTGGCCAGCGCACCCCCCAGCGGGCCAGGTGCAGCGCATCGCCGGCCTCCACCGCCGCCGCCAGGGCGGCCGGATGGGCGGCAAATCGGCGGAGCAGTTGTTGGCGCAGGGCCGGCTGCTGGCCGCCGAGGGCATAAAGGCCATCGGCGGCGGCGGGCTCGTTGGTAAAGCGCCGCAGCAGCTGTTGCCAGAGCCGCTCGGCGCCGTCCACCTGGCCGAGCTTGGCGGCGGCCAGGGCATCGCGCTTGAGCACCACCGCCGCCAGGGGATCGAATCCCCAGCCCTGGCCCGCCAGTAGCGCCCGTTGCCGGCGGGGATCCTCGCCGGCCCTACCCAGCAGCAACAGGGCCGCCTGGCGGCGCAGGGAAGGATCGGGAGCCAGGTGCAGCATCAGCTCCAGCTGGGGGCTGGCCAGCAGCGGCTGGGGCTGGGGTAGTTGCCGCAGCAGGTATCGGCCCCCCAGCAGCGCCAGGCCGGTGCCCAGGCAGGTTCCAGCCAGGATCAATGGCAAGCGGATCACGGCTACTGGCGGCCCGCCGCCCCTGGCACAGGCCAGCATTCTGGAGAGAATCTGAGCGGGCTCAAGTTCTCATCGACCTGACCTGCCCCTCTCCAGATGTCTCCTTTGCCCCCCTGGCTGCTGTCCACACTGCCCCGGCTGCCCCAGCTGCCCCCCTGGTTGAGCAGCTTGCCGGGCTGGCAGCAGCGCCGCCGCGCCCTGGCGGTGCTGGCCCTGGGGGCCATGGTGATGCTGTTGCGGCCCTATGGCCCGCTGGTGTTGCTGCCCGGTTGGCTGGTGGGAGCGCTGCTGTTGTGGGGGGTGTGGGAGCTGCTCTGCTGGGCCTGGTGGCCGCGCCGCTGGCGATGAGGGGCAAGTTTGCGGCACGTCGATAACCTGAGCGTCTTCAGCAGGCATTGCGGCGCATGGCGGACTGGGCCCGCTTTCCGATCGGCCAACCGCTGGCGCCGGGCCAGGCCCACTTCGGCACCGATGGCATCCGCGGCCGGGTGGGGGAGCTGATCACGCCCCTGCTGGCCCTGCAGTTGGGTTACTGGAGCGGCCAGGTGTTTACCGCTGGCGGGCCGGTGGTGATCGGCCGCGATTCCCGTGCCAGCGGCCCGATGCTGGTGGCGGCCCTGGCGGCTGGTCTCACCGCCGCTGGCCGCGAGGTTTTCGACCTGGGTCTCTGCCCCACCCCGGCGGTGCCCGGTGCGATCCGGCGGCTCGGGGCCAGTGGCGGCCTGATGGTTTCGGCCAGCCACAACCCTCCCGGCGACAACGGCATCAAGGCCTTTGGGGCCTGTGGCGCCAAGCTGGCCAAGGCCCAACAAGCGGCGATCGAGGCCGGCCTGCAGGGCAGTGCCGGCCAGCAGAGCAGTGCCGGCCCGCAGGGCAGTGGCGCTCAGCTGCCGCAGCAGCTTGCCGGCGATGGCCGCTGGTACGAGCGCAGCGATTTGCTGGCCGACTATCGCCAGTCGCTTTTGGACAGTGTCCAGGGGGCCCGCCTCGATGGCGTCAAATTGGTGCTCGACCTCTGCTGGGGTTCAGCCACCAGCTGCGGCGAGGAGCTGTTCCGCCAGTTGGGTGCCGAGCTCACCGTGTTGCACGGCAGCCCCGATGGCAGCCGCATCAACCAGGCCTGTGGCAGCACCCACCTGGAACCGCTGCGGGCCGCGGTGCTGGAGCGGGGTGCCGCCATGGGCTTTGCCTTTGATGGCGACGCCGACCGCATGCTGGCGGTGGACGGCAAAGGCCGGGTGGTGGACGGAGATCAGGTGCTCTACCTCTGGGGCCAGGAGCTGATGGCCCGGGATCGCCTGCCCCAAAACCGCATTGTGGCCACGGTGATGAGCAACCTGGGCTTTGAACGGGCCTGGCAGCGGCGCGGTGGCCTGTTGGAGCGCACCGCCGTGGGCGATCAGTACGTCTACGCCGCCATGGAGGAGCACGGCGCCGCCCTGGGGGGAGAGCAGTCTGGTCACATCCTGGCGGCGGACTACGGCATGAGTGGCGACGGGCTGCTCACCGCCCTGCAGGTGGCCACCCTGGTGGCGCGCCAGGGGGGCTCCTTGGCCGATTGGATGGATGAAAGCTTTTCGCCCTATCCCCAGAAGTTGGTGAATGTCACCGTGGCCGATAAGTTGCGCCGCAGCGGCTGGGCCCAGTGCCAGCCCCTGCAAGAGGCCGTGCTGGCGGCTGAGGCGGCGATGGCCGGCAGCGGCCGGGTGCTGGTGCGGGCCAGCGGCACCGAACCGCTGTTGCGGGTGATGGTGGAGGCAGCCCACCAGGCGGACGTGGACCACTGGTGCGCCCACCTGGCAACCCTGGCGGATCAACACCTCAACGCCGCCTAATCAACTCGGCCAGATCGCACCAGCCTGGGGCGTGGCTCAATCCAGCAGCGCGGCCGCCAGGGCCAGGGCGCCGGAGCAGGCATCGCCGCCAGGGCTCACCAGGCTCGCCCCGGGCAGCGACAGCTGCAGGCTTTGCTCAAAGTGGCGCCGCAGTTGCCGCAGGTGCGTCAGCGCTCCCCCCACCGGACACACGGGAGCCGCCGGCATGGCCAGGGCTGTGGCCACCCCAACCACCAGCTCGGCGAGGGCCGTGGCCGAGCGCCGCACGATCACGATCGCCTCTGGATCGCCGGCGTCGGCGAGGCGATCCACCACCGGGGCCAGCCGCGCAAAGCCGGCGGCACCGAAATCACTGGCCACCACCGCCGCCTTCACCGCCTGGGCCGATTCGGCGCCCAGGGCCTGCCAGAGGGCTGAGCGCAGGGGGGTTTCGGCCCTGCGGCCGTCCGCCATGGCCACACTGGCCGCCAGACCATCGCGGCCGATGTCCATGGCGGAGCCGGCCCCATCCAGCAGCCAGCCCCAGCCACCGCAGCGATGGCTGTGGCCAGCCCCATCTCGCCCGACGGCGATAGCGCCGGTGCCGCTGATCACCAGCACTCCAGCTCCAGCGCCAAAGGCCCCCGCCAGGGCCGTGCGCTCGTCGCCGGTAACGGCCACCATCGCTGGCGCCAGGCCCAGGGCCGCGGCGGCCAGGCTTTGGCCGCGGCCCTGCAGCTCGCTGCCCTGTTCCACACCGCTGGCCCCCACCGCCGCGGCCGCCAGGGGCGGCAGGGCTTCCAGGGGGGGCAGGTTGGATGCGCTCAACTGGGCGCGAGCGGCGGCCAGGCTGCTGGTGAGGGCCGCCTGGAAGCGCGCCGGGCCGTCGGCGGCGGCCAGGTGGCTGACGCCGCTGCCGCTGCCTTCCGCCAGCGGCTGATAGCTGGTGCTGGAGCCAGCGGCCCGCACCAGGGCGAGGCGGCAGCGGCTGTGGGTTTGGCCGGCATCAAAGCCGGCGATCAGTTGGGGCATTCCGGCACTGGGCGGAGCTGGTGGCTTAATCAGGCCCAAGGGTCTGGAAGGATCACACTGGGCTTTGGCCCGCTGGCCCCAGGCTGGTTGCTTGCTGGCTGTGGGCCGCTGGCCCCAGGCTGGCCGGGGATCGTGGCGATGTTGGCCGCTTGCGGCTCGTTGGCTGGCTGTGGGTCGCTGGCTATGGGCTGTGGCCCCTGGGCGATGGGTTGGCCGCTGGCTGGCTGTGGATGGGCTATGGGCTGTTGGCCATTGGCGGCAGCTGGCTGGCCGCTGGCCGATCGCGGCTCGCTCACCGCCAGGGTGGCCAGGCAGAACCAGCCGATCAGCTGCACTTCCGGTCGGAAGAAGATCGTGTCGGTGGCGCCTTGAACGCAGAGACCGGCGATGGCGGCGACGGCGCCCAGGGCCGGCAGGGCCCAGCTGGACTCGCCCCGCAGTTGGGCCAGGCCCCGCCGCAGCGACGCCTGCAATAGCCCGAGCCCCGCTAGCAGCGCGGGAATGCCGCCTTCCACCAGCAGTTCCAGGGGCACGGAGTAGGCGCTGAGGGCGTTGAACTTCGGCTGTTGGTAGAGGGGATAGATCAGATTGAAGGCGGTGTTGCCAGGTCCAATCCCAAGCCAGGGGCGGTCCTGCACCATCTGCAGCGCCGCCAGCCAAACGTTGATGCGGAAGTTGTTGGAGCTGTCCTGGCGGCCCGCCAGCAGGCTCATCGCCCGGATGCGCAGCGGCTCCACCTGGGTGATCGCCACCACCAGCAGCGCCGCGCCGAAAACCGCCAGCAGCAGCGGAAACAGCCGCCGGGCCAGGGGCGGCCAGCTGCGGGTCTGGCGCAACACCAGCAACAGGCCGGTGCTGGCCAGCGCCGCCACCATCCCCAGCCAGCCGCCACGGCTGTAGCTCAAGAACAGGGCAGTGCTGCCCAGCAGCAGGGCGGTGGCGGCATAAAGCTTTTGGGGCCAGGGCGACCAGCGCAACAGGGCCACCACGGCCAGCGGCAGGATTGGAATCAGATAGCCCGCCAGCAGGTTGGGATTTTCCAGCGGTCCGTAGACCCGGATCGTGCCATCGGCCACGGAATTTGGATCGGCCCAGCGGGCCAACTCCGAGGTGTCGCCGTAGAGCTGGCGGATGGCGATCACGCTGCTTGCCAGTTCACCGGCCAGCAGCGCCGCCACGATCCGATCCCACCAGGCGGGGGATCGGGCCAGCAACTGGCGCATCAGGGCATAGACGCCCAGGTAGCTCACCAGTTTGGCCAGCCCCTTGGCGGCCGCCACCGGTACGGGCGAGGTGCCGCTGGCCAGCAGCATTATTCCCAGGATCACCAGCAACCAGCCGCTGATCGGTCCGATGCGGCCGGCGGGGGTGCGCAGGGCCCAGAGCAGCCACAGCAGACCCGCCGCGGTAATCAGCAGGCTGAGGCCGGCGCGGGTTACCAGCGGCAGCCCCGCCATCAGCGCGCAGACCACCAGGCCGCTGATCGGCTCCAGGCGCTGGGCCAGGGGGCCGCCGCTGGCCGCCAGCAAACCCTGCCAGCGCAGCAGCCAGGGAGGGGAGGCGGAGGTGGAAGTCATCGAGCCATGGCCCTGGTTTGGGCAGATGCAGGGGCCGGAGCCGCTGCCGTGGCCGGATTATCGGTGGCTTCTGGTCTGCCGGCCTCTGCCGACCTGCCGCTGGCGCTGGTGGCCAGGGCGTTGCGCCGGTAGAGCAGCCGATAAACAGGCAGGCCCTGGCGCAGCACCAGGGTTTCTCGCTCCGTGGGCAGCGGCAGGGGATTGGCGCCAAACCAGCGCTCAGCATTGGCTGGAGGGTTGCTGGGGGTTTGGGCCGCGAACTGGCCGCTGGTTTCGATCAAGGCCCGCATCGGCTCGATCACCTCCAGCACATCGCTCTGGATGAACAGTTCCCGGCCCGGGGCCAGGGCCGCGGCCAGGGCCCGCAGCAGCTCCGGTTGCAATACCCGCCGCTTGTGGTGTTTTGCCTTGAACCAGGGATCGGGAAATTGAATTGATACCCGCTCCAGCAGACCGGCCGGCAGCGCCAGCAGCCAGTTTTCCAGGCTCACATTGGCGTTGCAGAACAGATAGTGCAGGTTGGTGAGCTCCAGGGCCTGGCGGTCGGCCTCCGCGGCGGTCACCAGGGGGCGGCGGATCTCCACGCCCAGGTAATTGCGATCGGCTTCCAGCTGGGCCATGGCCAGCAGAAAGCGGCCGCGGGCGCAACCGATGTCCAGGTGGATCGGCCGCTGCGGCTGGGCGAACAGCTGCTCCGGCGGCGGCAGGGGCCGGGGCAGCTGGAAGAAGCGGCTGAGCGGATTGACGTGTTGGCGCACCATTAGTTGCGTGATGGCAGGTCTGGGCGGCCTTGATCTGGCGGTTGCTCGGCCGCTGGCTCGCCCTGCTGGGCTTTCACCTTTTGGGGGCTAGGCACCAGCAAGCCCCAGCAGGCGGTGTAGCCGTGCAGGTGGGTGGTGCCGGCCACCGGGCCGATCTCGCCATTGCAAAAGGCCCCGGCCACCGGCAGGCCCGGATAAACAGCCGCACAGGAGTTCACATCGCCGTCTGGCACCCCGTAGAGCCCCTGGCCCCGGCCCAGACAGGCGAACAGCAGCCCCAGCAGCGGCTGCTTGCCGCCGCTGGCCTGGCTTTGCAACAACTCCCGCAGTTCCTGGCGGGAGGTGTCGCCATCGCGCAATTGGAACTGCACCTGCTGGCCCACCCGCATCCGTTCGGCCACGGCGACGGCGCCATTGCGGGGATCGACGCCGATCAAGTTGCGCACCAGGAAGGCCGATGGCGCTTCTGCTCCCATGGCGGCCAGGCTGAAGTTGCGGCGCGCCACACCGAGAAACAGCGAGGTTTTGACCAGGTCTCGATCTGCGGCACTGAGGCCGCTGAGGATCTCCTGCAGCGCCGCCACTGGCGTGTTGCGCCGCCCATTGCCCTCACTCACCTCCAGCAGCACGTTGCGCTGGGCTTGCTCCACCTCCAGCACCGGGCCGATCGGGCGGCAGCCCTGGGCCACCACCGGTGCCAGCGTCCAGTCGCCGTCGATCAGGCAGCCGATGGCGCCGCCCACCACCCGCTGGTCAAATAGCAGCGAGCCGTGGGGGGCGCTGTGCTGGCCGGCAATGCCGCCCACCTTGTGGGCCTGGGGGCAGGCGAAGTCGAGACCGCTGATCAGATCGCTGATCGACGAGCAGGTGGGATCCAATAGCAGCAGCATCGAGCGGCTGGCGGCCAGCTGGGCGCTCAGTTCCCGGTTGCCGGCGCCGCCGAGCTGATCCAACCAGGGCTGGGCGGGACCGTCCAGGTCGGGCAGCGGGCCTGGCTCGATCACGAAGGGATGCAAGCGGGCCCCCGGCAGGTGCAGCAGGGTGACGCTCAGGCCGGGCTCCTGTTCCAGTTCATGGGGTACGCCGTCGGCGCCAGTGCCCACCACGCCGGAGCTGAGGCAGCCCAGCCAATGTTTGGCATTGAGCTTTTGGCGCAGCAGCGGCAGTAGTCGCGGCAGGTCGCTGGCATAGCTGGCCGAGGCGAATACCAGGGCCAAATCGGCCGGGCCGCAACCGCGCAGCTGCAGGGCGACGGCCTCGACAGCCCCCTGCAGCGACGCATCGGTGACCAGGGCGGTGCGGCACCAAGGGGCCGCTTGTCGGCCGGGCCACCAGATAGGAAGTGAGAAGCCTGCCATTGCCCTCGAACCTATCGTCCAGGGTAGGTGCGGATAATGGCTCCTTACCGAACCTGTCCCGTGCCGGACGCGCTCTATCGCACCTTGGTGTGGCTCGATTTCAGGCTGGCGGTGTCGCTTGCCGTGGGCCTGCCGCTGGTGCTGCTGGTGTGGTCTTCCGTGAAGCGCCAGGGCGCCCTGCTGCGGCTGATGGGCATCTACTGGAAGCTGGCCAGCCTGTTGCTGATCGCCATCCTGTTACTCACCGACCAGCGCCCCCTGGGCTTTTGGTTGGTGATTGCCGCCCAGTTGATCTTGGTGATTGGCCTGTGGTTCTGGGTGGATATCAACGAGGAAATCAACGATCTGCCCCCCTGGCGGGCCCTGCCCCTCAGCCTGCGCATCTGGCGCTGGAGCTTCTCCATTTGGGCGCTGCTGGGCGCCGGCCTCAGTGCCACGGCCCTCAGCTGCATGGATAAGGCGTCGATGCTGCAGACCAAATGCGCGGTGTGGCTGCAACCGCCCCTGCATTTGCACGGCCCGATCGCCGGCTTGTTTGGTTTTGTTTTCGGCGCTGACTGGACGCCATCCCTGGCCGCTTTCCTCGGCTACTTGGGCCTGGTGGCCTACGGGGTGGGCCTGCTCCAGTGGCTGCTGGTGCGCCTGCCGAAGCTGGGCCGGGTGGCCGGTGGCTTTTGAGCGCCCCATGGTTTGCGGGCCTGCCAAGCTGGTGGATGTGGCCAGGAGTAATTGAGTTCCATGGCGGTGGCCTGCCTGCTGGAAGCCCTGGAGGCCATTAGCCGCACCAGGCCCGATCGGGTGCTGCGGCTGCGGGGAGAGCTGGCGGGGGCCAGTGGCGAGTTGGAGCCGTTTGAACTGCTGATCTTTCGCGGTTTTTCGAGCAGCGTCAGCCATCCCACAAGCTTTGATCCCGACCAGCCGGCCCTGCCAGCCAGCGCCAGCGTCGCCAGCGCCGAATTGCTGGCCGCACCGCTCAACCCGGCGGCGGAAAGGCCCCTGGCCGCTCCCCAGCCCGCCGATATCTATCTGGATCCAGCGGCCTGGTGCTGAATCTGGGTCTGAAGCTGAATCGCTTCATTTTGTATAGGCCTGTGCAGAACTTTGCCTAGGGAACCTCTGGGCAACGAGCCCTCAAAGAGTGTTTAAGCTTGCGATTTGCTCGGGATGAACAATTTCTGGGGGATCTGAGGCTTGATAGGCCTGATTTCACCTTCGCGGCAGCTAAAATTGGTTTGTTTGGGGGAATTCTTGCCCGCAACGGGCACACCAATCCTCCGATCACGAACTGTATAGCAACCTGCGACGTGCCATGAATAGGTTCGAGAGAGCGGCCAGCACAATCACTTTGCAGCTGTTCTAGTGGCTCCGCCACGCTCGGCCTGCGGCCTCGGTAAGAGCATTCCCCGCAGTCGGGTCTTCTGAAAGTCGAACTGCTGTTTGATTACCCGAAACGGATGCTCTCTTTTGGCGCGGATAGGCGCTTTGGCGGTTTCAACCAGATCATCCAATCGGCCCTCCGGCGTGTCAGGCAGTACTCGACGCTTCCCTGGTCGCATGGCAACAGCGTTACCAGCAGGGGGGCTGGTGCTTGGGGAATGAACTGCCCCCCCTTTCCTGCTCCTGTACTTATGAGAGCCGAATATGGTCTGTAGAGACGCTGTACTCGATTCGGTGCTGGTCCAGTTTTCGATGTCGGCTGACAGTGAGAGGCGGTTGGATTCTGGGCTTAAGTCGACTGGTTATTGACGAAATCGCGGTTCAGCAGATCGCAGACCTCAAAGATCTGCTCGGCACGGTCTGTGGTGAACTGCAGTTGCTGCGCCAGGACCGCCAGGAACTGTTGCTCCTGAGGAGCCACGATCCGATCGCAGTGGATCAGCTGGCAGG
This sequence comes from Prochlorococcaceae cyanobacterium, assembly GCA_044356735.1. Lineage (GTDB taxonomy): Bacteria > Cyanobacteriota > Cyanobacteriia > PCC-6307 > Cyanobiaceae > UBA5018. Next base: position 31,812 of record JBIKVR010000001.1, on the reverse strand, counting down.
CCAGGGCGAAGGCCATCTCCCGCTGCTCCGGACTGAGCAGCGGGGCCGCGCTGGCGATCAGCCCCTGCCACGACTCCTCCCGGAAGCGCTTGAGCAGACCCGAGATCAACAGAGCGAAGGCGTAGGGCTCCATCTCCTGGTAGGCCGTACGTACCAGCAGCTGCTCCCGGATCACGCGGGCTTCGTCCTTGCCGAAGGTCTGGTCGCAGCACACCGCCGCCAGGGGGATGGCGGCAAAGGCTTCAAGCGTGGTCATCGGGAGGGTCATGGCGGGCGGCAGTGAACGCACCTCTCCAGCCTGCCGGCAGTCCGCAAGGGTCTCGTTAAGGTTTGTTCAAGCTCAGACCAAGCGAACGGTCCCGTTCACCCAGCGGGCCCGTCGTAGTCTTCGTATCAGTAGCCATTTTCTAACCACTCTCCCCTCTACCGCCGTCGTGGCTGATCGGATTCTCAACTCGGATTCTCATCCGCTGGCCCGGCCCAAGCCACCGTCTTGAATCAGGGTGCATTCCACACCCTGCCGCCGGAGATCTTCCACCAACAGATCACAGATTTCCCGATCCACCGGAGGAGTGAGATGCTTCTCTCCATCAAGTAGATGGACCACCTCCCCTGGGAGGCAACCGATCCAGCGAGCCAAGCTTTGCTGCGCCTGAAAGCGACGCTCTGGCGAGAGCGCCCCCTGAAATTGGATCTGCAGACGATAGCGGGGGGGCACTGGATGGTCCAATTCGATGCTACGCAGGCTGGCCGCCGTCGCCAGCACCACCAACTGGTCTCCGGCGGCCAGCACCAGGTCTGGCGGCGGCAAAAGAATGGGCTCGCGATAGCGGGACCGGCGCAGAGAAACGCCTGTCACGCCATAGCCATTCTCCAGCCTGGAGATATTCAGACCGCAAAGATTGTTCTGCTCCTGAAGGCGGTAGCGCACGATCAGTAGGTGGGTGCCCTGCAGTTGCAAGACTCCCTCCACCCTCTCCCCAAAGGCGGCCGCCACCACCGCATCAGCGACGAGGTCGACGGTGGAAATCACAGCCAGCCCTCCCAGCAGGTCCCCCAGGGGTTCGGCGGCCCCAAAGTCATGGGCCAGCACCGCGACACCAGCCTCGGGCCAGCGTTTTTGCAGCGCCATGGCGGACTCTAGATTGGCCAGCAGATCGGTGGAGAGCAGGCCAACGGCGGCAACAGGACGACCCTCAAGCGCCTGGAGCGCCTCCTCCAGTTCTACGAATTGAACGATTCCCTTGTCCTGGGAGCCATCGCTGCCCCCCGGCTCGACCCTCACCACCAGCTGCTGGTGACGCCGCAGCCGCTGGGCGATGCGCTGAGCAAGCGCGGATCCCTCCACTAACAGCACCGGCGCCGGGCCCCGCCGGGGCAGCCGGATCCGTTCCACACCCAGGCGCTCCCGCAGCAAACGTTCCAGGATCACGGCCACCAGGGCCGAGGTCAGCAGCGTGCCAACCAAGGAATAGAGGAGGGTGCCAACGATCAGCCAAGCGCTGACCTCCTCTATCCCGGTGATGTCGGAGAGGAGGAGGTTCACCGGGTCGACGTACTCCCCTTTGAGCAAGCCGAGGGTGACAAACACCCCCTGCTTCCATCCCCCCACTTGTGAGAAGGTCCGCACGCCGACCAGCACCAATAGCATCAGCAGAGCGAATCCCCACCGCTGGAGCCGTGTCCGCGCCCGCAGCCGGGCGCGCAGCTTTTGAATTTTGCTCCGCAGCCAGGCCTGGACGCGATGGCGGCGGTTTTGGCCAGGGGCCAGAGGGCCCTGGTTGATGAGCGGTGACCGGGCTGTCAACCATACCGGCGGGGATTCGGAGGATGACCCGGGAAGCCGGACTTGCTTCTGTTGGCGAAGGACCTCACCAGGACCCTCCATTACCTGAATGATCTGGCCATCCACCTCCACTCTCGCCCGCATCGATGCAGGTCTTAGGGCGGTGCTGATCGCATCAGCACAGAGAAGGATGGGATCGACCACCGCTACCCCGGGCAGGCGATGCTCCAGCAGGGCGCCGAGATCGGCGCGACGGTTGTTGGAACGCACCACGATCTCCGCAGTGGGATTGAGGAGCCGTACCTGGAGGGCAGCCTCAAAGTTGATCGTGCTGTCGGAACTCAGAAGCAGAACGGCACTGGCTCGCTCGGCACCGGCTTGGCGCAACACGTGGGCCAGGCGCATGTCTCCTTGGGTGAGCGTTGCCGCCAGACGGGACTCCAGCTCGGGATCTCTCCAGTTGGGCTGCCGCAGATCGACGCCGTGGAGGGGCAGATCAAAGGCCAGGAGGCGCTGAAGACAGGCCTGCCCCAAGGAGCCAAGACCACAGACCAGGACGGGGGGAGGGCTCAGGGGATCGGCGGGATGGGCACTCAACGTCCGGGGCCGCCGGTTTCAGAGATCATCCTCCACACCGGTGGTGATGGTGCAGTCGCTCGTGGGGTAGCTCACGCAAAGCAGGGCAAAACCCGAGGCGATTTGATCATCGTCCAGGAAGCTTTGATCAGATTGGTCGACACCGCCGCTCACAATTTTGCCTGCACAGGTGCTACAAGCACCAGCCCTACAGGAGTAGGGGAGGTCAATGCCCTGATCCTCAGCAGCATCGAGGATGTAGGTGTCAGAAGCACAGGTAAATGACTTGCCGTTCTCAGTTGTGATGGTGTAAGTGTCAGCCATGGGTCTGATAGTTTGTTTGCTATACCAGTCCAAGGGGAAACCCCAAAAAGAGTCGGTATGGCAGGACACATGGACTCTGGATCAGAGCGAAACAGCTTCTGCGGCGGCGCTCTGCCAGCAGGCCTTGGCGATCACCTGTTCCTCATCGGCCGCAATCACCATCACCTCGAAGGGTGTGAGCCAGCTCAGGGCAGACACCACCTCCTCCCTGAGCGCGCCATCGTGCTCGCCGATGCCGCCGGTGAAGGCGAGCACGTCGACCCCGCCGAGGCTGGCGGCCATGGCCCCAATCTCCCGTAGAAGCCGGTGGCGGAACACGGCGATTGCCAGCTGGGCTCCCCCGTGCCCAGCCGCTGCCGCCGCCCGGAGTTCCTGCATGCTGCCGCTGAGCTCGGAGAGCGCCATCAAGCCGCTTTGTCCGTTGAGGGCCTGGTCCAGCTCCTCCACCGAAAGGCCCCGGCGCAGCTGATGCAGCAGCAATCCGGGGTCGACAGAACCGCAGCGGGTGGCCATCACCAGCCCCTCCAGCGGGGTGAAGCCCATGGTGGTGTCCACGCTTCGTCCCCCCGTGATGGCGCACAGGGAGCAGCCAGCGCCCAGGTGGCAGCTGATCAACCGCAGGGGATTTGCCGAGTCGGCCGGAGTCTTGCGGGCGGCAACCGCATCGGCGACATGCTGGTGGCTCAGGCCATGGAACCCGAAGCGCCGCAGGCCCTGGCGACGCCAGTCGGCGGGGATGGCATAGGTGGCGGCCTCGGCCGGCAGGGTGGCGTGGAAGGCGGTGTCGAAGCAGGCCCACTGCTCCAGCTCCGGCTGCTGGGCCGCCAGCCAGCGCATCACCCGAAGGGCCGGGCCATTGTGCAGAGGAGCAAGGGGCACCAGATCCCCCAAAGCCGCCAGGACCGTCGGCTCCAGCCGGACCGGAGCGGTGAAGCGTTCGCCCCCATGGACCACCCGGTGCCCGGCCAAGACGATGGCATCGCTCCATGGGGCCAGAACCGCCGGCAGCCACTCCTCGAGCACCGCCTCAGGGGAGGCTCCCTCGGCCATGGGGCAACCCCGTTGCCCCTGCCAGAGCCGGCTGCCACGCTCATCTAGCAGGGAGGCCTTGAGACTGGAACTGCCGGCATTGAGCACCAGGACCAGCCCGGCACCAGGCGCTGCTGTGTTGGTCAGGTCGGTCATCCTTGTTCGGCCATCGACAGCGACCAGCGCCAGTCGGTGATTTCCGGCGCGTCCATGCCGTGGGTATGGGCGTACTCCCGGTGGGACAGGATCTCTTCTTGCATCCGCTCCTTCACATGGGCGGCGCGGGAGCCGAGGCGCGGCAGGCGGTCGATCACATCGATCACCAGGTTGAAGCGGTCGATCTGGTTGTTCATCGCCAGCTCCAAAGGCGTGTTGATGTTGCCCTTCTCCTTGTAACCGCGCACGTGGAAGTTGGCGTGATTGGTGCGGCGGTAGGTGAGGCGGTGAATCAGCCAGGGGTAGCCGTGGAAGTTGAAGATCACCGGCCGGTCGGTGGTGAACAGGGTGTCGAAATCCCGGTCGCTCAGCCCATGGGGATGTTCCTTGGGTTCGGTGAGGGCGAACAGCTTGACCACGTTGATCACCCGGATCCGCAGGCTGGGGATCTCGCGACGCAGGATCTCGACAGCGGCCAGAGTCTCCTTGGTGGGAATGTCGCCGGCGCAGGCCATCACCACCTCGGGCTCATCCGGTTCGATGCCTTGGTCGTCGTTGCTGGCCCAGCGGACGATGCTGATCCCCTTGGCCACATGGCGCCTGGCCTGCTCTAGCGAGTAGTACTGGAGGTGCTTCTGCTTGTCGGAAACGATGATGTTGCAGACGTTGGTTTCCTGCAGAGCCTCCTCGGCCACCGCCAGCAGGCAGTTGGCGTCGGCCGGCATGTACACCCGCACCACCTCGCCGCTCTTGTTGCCGGCCAGGTCGATGAAGCCCGGATCCTGGTGGGTGAAGCCATTGTGATCCTGCCGCCACACCGTGGAGGAGATCAGGCAATTCCAGGCACCGATCGGCGAGCGCCAGGGAGCATGGTGAATGCAGGATTCCAGCCACTTGGCGTGCTGGTTGAACATCGAGGCGATCACATGGGCGAAGGCCTCGTAGGTGTGGAAGAAGCCATAGCGACCGGTGAGCAGATAACCCTCCATCATCCCCACCAGGGTGTGCTCGCTGAGCATCTCCACCACCCGGCCGTTGCGGCCCAGTTCACTGCCGTTGAGGTCCTCCGGCAAGAAATCTTCCATCCACACTTTCTTGCTCACCTCGTAGATCGCCTGCAGGCGGTTGGAGGCAGTTTCATCCGGACCGAACACCCGCATCGAATCGGGATTGCTGCGAATGATGTCGCGCAGCAGCTCCCCGAGGGGGTAGGTGTTCTCCGCCTCAGTGGTGCCAGGAACATCCACCGCCACCGCATAGTCCGCCAACGGGGGGAACTGAAGGTTGCGGCGCAGCAAACCGCCGTTGGCATGGGAGTTGGAACCCATGCGGCGCAGGCCGACGGGGGAGAGGGCCCGCAGTTCGGGAATCAGGGTGCCGTTGGCATCAAAGAGCTCCCAGGGGCGGTAGCTCTTCAGCCAGTCCTCCAACAGAGCAAGTTGCTCCGGATCGGTGTTCGGCGCAGCCAGGGGCACCTGGTGGGCCCTCCAGAAGCCCTCCAGTTTCTTGCCATGCAACGCAGTCGGGCCGGTCCAGCCCTTTGGGGAGCGCAGCACGATCATCGGCCAGGCCGGCCGCACCGCTTCACCGCTTGTACGTCCTTCGGCGCGGATCTCAAGAATGCGCCCGATCGCCCGATCCATGGCGGCTGCCATGGCTTCGTGCATGGCCTTCGGTTCGCTGCCTTCCACGAAAATCGGCTCCCAGCCATAGCCGCGCATCAGGCTCGCCAGCTCGTCATGCGGGACTCGGGCTAGCAGGGTGGGGTTGGCGATCTTGTAGCCATTCAGGTGCAGCACCGGCAACACCGCCCCATCGCTGATCGGGTTGAGGAACTTGTTGATGTGCCACGAGGTGGCCAGGGGACCGGTTTCGGCTTCCCCATCACCCACACAGGCCAGGGCGATTAGGTCGGGGTTGTCGAAGACTGCTCCGCAGGCGTGGGAGAGCACGTAACCCAGTTCGCCCCCCTCGTGGATCGAGCCGGGGGTTTCCGGGGTGCAGTGGCTGCCGATGTGCCCGGGGAAGGAGAACTGCTTGAAGAAGCGGCGCATCCCCGCGCTGTCCTGGCTCTTGTCGGGATAAACCTCGCTGTAACTTCCGTCCAGGTATGTGGGGCCCAGCACCCCTGGGGCGCCATGGCCGGGGCCCGACAGGTAGATCATGTCGAGGTCGTGGCGGCGAATCACCCGGTTGGCGTGGGCCCAGATGAAGGCCTGGCCCGGTGAAGAGCCCCAGTGGCCCAGCAGCCGCGGCTTGATGTGCTCAAAGCGCAGGGGTTCGGCCAGCAGAGGGTTATCGCGCAGGTAGATCATCCCCACAGCCAGGTAGTTGGCGGCGCGCCACCATGCATCGATTCGCTGCAACTCCTGCTCATGATCAGGGCTGGAGAATTGAGCCTCATAAGGGGGCATAGAGGAAGCGATCATTGCCTTCAGCTGCGTCAGGAATTTGCTCAATGCTTGCCTGCGGTCATTAAGAAGGCGCTAAGGCAGCCGCCCTGGGGGCGCAAGTCAGGGATCCAGCATCTTCAGCCAAGGGCTTTCGAAACAATCGCAGTGGGACCCATGGCTGAATACAACCGTTGGGATGGATATTGATTTGATGTGTCACGTCTGGCAGCTCCTCTCTTAACCACCTGTTCTCCCTAGTGGAGCAAGGTGGCTTTGCCGGTTGAACTAGGCCATCAGAATCATGGACACATTTGTTTCGGGTGCATCCAAGCAAGCATCAGCCAACCAGCTGTTCGAGAAGGAGGCGGAATTCCGGAAGGAGACTATCTACTTTATCGTGATCGATCGCTTTTTTAATGGCAACAGAGCCAATGACGGGATTAGCAAGCAGGGAGTCCACGATCCGAGTCTCACCCATTGGGGACATTATTGGGGTGGTGATCTAGAAGGCATCATAGAGAAGGCCGACTACCTCAAGCAGCTTGGAATCACAGCCGTCTGGCTCTCCCCTCTGTTTGAGCAGGTCGATGACATTGAGAATGGCCATGGTCCCATGCACGGCTACTGGACTAAGGACTTTAAGCGCGTCAATCCCCATTTCGTCAGCGAGGGGGATTCGACCTCGCTGAAGACCTGCGTCACCCTGCGCAGAATGATCGAGGCCCTGCATGAACGGAACATCAAGATCGTCCTAGATATCGTCTGCAACCATAGCTCTCCTCTGCTACATGGTCGCAAGGGAGTTGTCACGGATGATGGCCAGCCACTAGCTGACTTTCAGGATGATAGCAATTGCTTTTACTATCACTATCCTGAAATTTCAGATTGGGAAAATGAATTTCAGTTGATACATCATGAAATGCTCGGACTTGCCACCTTTAACGAGCGAAATATTGATTTCAGGAATTATATTAAAAGCGCCATTAACGCCTGGCTTGACCTTGGCTTCGATGCCCTGCGCATCGATACTCTCAAGCACATGCCGGTGTGGTTCTGGCAGGAGTTTGTGGCGGACATTCAGGCCAGCAAGCCCGATACGTTTCTCTTCGGGGAGTATGGCTTCGGCTCGCCCTGGGATGGGCGTTATCTGCACTATGCCAATGACACTGGAGTGTCGGTGCTGGACTTCGCTCTTGCCGGGGCGATCCGCTCCGCCTTCAGCGGCCAGGAGCCAGGGGGCTTCCACCTCATTGAGCGGGTGTTGGCGATGGATCCGGTGTATCGGCGCTCCACCGCGCTGGTGACCTTCATCGAGAACCACGACATGCCCCGCTTCCTCTCGATTTGCTCCAGCCACGGGGATCTTGAGCTGGCCACGGTGCTGCTGCTGACGCTGCGTGGCATTCCCTGCCTGTTCTATGGAACCGAGCAGTATCTGGTGAACGACACCGATGGCGGCAATGATCCCTACAACCGCCCGATGATGGAGTCCTGGGAGACCGGCTCAAGGCTTTCGGAGATCATCCGCCGACTGGCCTGGCTGCGCAAGACAAATCGCGCCCTTGCCTACGGACGGCACGGACAGAAATACATCTCGGAAACGATCTATGCATACACCCGCATGTATCGCGACAACCGGGTGTTCGTGGTCGTGAACAAGGGTGATTACGCTTGCTGCACCATTGACAACACCGGGCTCCCCGAAGGGCCCCACAGCTGTCTGCTCACGGGTAATAGCTTTGTGGTGGCTGCAGGGGCGATCCAAAAACTCTCCATTCCAGCCAAGGGTGCTGTTATTCTCGCGGTGCAGGGAGAACCGTTAAGGGCCACCACGGTGGTTAAATTTCAAATTAACGACTATATCACCCGTCCCGGCGAAGTGATGGCCGTCTGCGGTAATGCCCCTGAACTAGGGGCCTGGGATGTGAATCGGTGTCCCCATCTGGAATTTATCAATGGGGACGTCTGGTTCGCCGAAGTGGGTTTTGATGAATCGGCGGGAAGGCCAATTCGTTTCAAGTTCGTGGTGCTGCGCTCTTCTGGTCTGGAGCCCGTTTACGAGAATCTGGTCTGTCGCACTTTCCTGCTGCCAGACAGCGGCTCGGTGAAGCTGGATCTGGATTGGGACCGCCAGTAGGCCGGCTGGCCCTGGGTATCAGGCTCACGCTGCCAGGGGTGCATTCCAGCACTTCACAGCAGGGATGCCTCTGTAATAGGAAAGGATCGTGAGGGTCGAGGTGTCGAGCAGGAAATGGGCGCCGTGGCTTGGCGACAGCTCGATCCAGCGTGCTACGAACACCCGTAACACGTGTCCGTGGGCGAAGAGTGCCACCCTGCCCCCGTTCTCCCGCACCCGACGGATCACGCGGTCGACCCGTTCCCCCACCTCGGCGGGGCTTTCCCCTTCTGGACAGCCATCGCGAAACACCAACCAACCAGAATGCTGCTCGCGAATCGCCGAGGTCTTGAGGCCTTCGTAGCTGCCGTAGTTCCACTCAGCCAGATCAGGATCGATGCTGGCCTGCTCGCCCAGGCCAGCCAGTTCACAGGTGCGGCGGGCCCGCTGCAGGGGGCTGCACAACACCAGGGAAAAATTGCGGTCCGCCAGCACCGGGGCGAGCAGGCGGGCCACCGCTTCGCCATGGTCGGTGAGGGGGATGTCGGTGCTGCCGGTGTGCTGACCCGAGATGCTCCATTCCGTCTCGCCGTGGCGAATCAGCAAGACCTCACCGGTGGGAACATCGCTGTTATGCATGGTGGCCACACGTTCAGGAGGTGGTAGTGATAGTGGTGGTGTTAATTGATTAAACGTTGTCGCTGGTGATCGAGAATTTCAGGGGATCAACCTTCCAGATCGAGGTGGAGTAGTCCCTGATAGAGCGGTCGGAGGAGAAAAAGCCGCTGCGCGCGGTGTTGAGGAGAGACATCGTCGTCCAGCGCCGACGATCGAGCCACACTTCGTCGACCCGGCTCTGGGCCTGATCGTAGTCATCGAAATCGGCAAGCACGAAGAATGGATCCTGGCCTCGCAGTTGGTCCAGCAGGGGCCGAAACAGATCTCGTTCCCCGCCGCTGAAGTGACCTCGTTCGATCAGGGCGAAGGCCTCCTGCAGAGCTGGAAGGTGCTCCAGCCACTCCCAGGGACGATAGTGGCCGCGGAGGTGGCGTATCTCCTCGACTGTTTTGCCGAAGAGGAAGAAGTTGTCGGCCCCAACCTGCTGCCGGATCTCGACGTTCGCCCCATCCAGGGTGCCAATAGTGAGTGCCCCATTCATGGTGAACTTCATGTTGCCGGTGCCGGAAGCTTCCAGGCCGGCCGTGGAGATTTGTTCGGAGAGATCGGCGGCTGGGTACACTTTCTCGCCAAGCTTGACATTGTAATCCGGCAAGAAAATCACCTTAAGCAGATCTTTGCAATCCGGGTCATTGTTGATAACCGCCGCGATCCCATTGATGAAGCGGATGATCAGCTTGGCCATGGCATAGCCGGGGGCGGCCTTCCCGCCGAAGACAAAGGTGCGGGGCACCATCCCCGCGGTGTCGCCCTGCTTGATGCGCAGATACTGGACGACGAGCCGCAGGGCATTGAGGTGCTGGCGCTTGTACTCGTGGATGCGTTTCACCTGCACGTCGAAGAGGCTGGTTGGATCCACCAACTGATCGGTGCGCTCAGCAATCAGGGCGGCCAGCCGCCGCTTGGCTTCCAGTTTGCTGGCCTCCCAGCGGGCTAGGAAGGCCGAGTCGGCCTGGAGGGCTTCAAGCCTCGGCCATTCCTGCTCCCGGGCGGGCCAGTCAGGGCCGAGCGTCTCCCGCAAGAGTTCGTTCAGCGCTGGGTTGGCCAGGGCCACCCAGCGGCGGGGCGTGACGCCGTTGGTGACATTGGTGAACCGCTCCGGCTGGAGCCGGGCGAAATCGGCCAGCAGATCCGTGCGGACCAGATCACTGTGCAGGGCCGCCACTCCATTGACGTGATGGGCGGCAACGGTGGCGAGGTGGGCCATGCGGACGGCTTTGCCTCCCTGGTCAGCAATGATCGAAACTCGGGCGAGCAGTTCGCCATCGCCGGGGAACCGCATCCGCACCTGTTGCAGGAAGCGGGCATTGATCTCATAGATCAGTTCGAGATGGCGTGGCAGCAGCGAGGCGAATAGGCCGAGATCCCAGGTCTCGAGCGCTTCGGGGAGCAGGGTGTGATTGGTGTAGGCAATCGAGTGGCAGGTGATGTCCCAGGCCTGATCCCATTCGAGATGATGCTCGTCCACCAGAAGACGCATCAGTTCGGCCACGGCAATGGCCGGATGGGTGTCATTGAGCTGAACCGCCCAGTGGGTCGCAAACTCCTGAGCGGCGAGGCCACGATTGCGGAGGTTGCGCAGCATGTCCTGTAGCGAGCAGCTCACGAAGAAGAACTGCTGCATCAGCCGCAGCCTGCGGCCGGCATCGTTGCCATCGTTCGGGTAGAGAACCTTGGAGAGGGTTTCGCTGCTCACTTTCTGCTCCACAGCGCCGTAGAAATCGCCTCTGTTGAAGGCATGGAAATCGAACGCCTCAGCCGCCTCCGCCTTCCAAAGACGCAGCCGGTTGCAGGTATTAACGCGATAACCGAGCACCGGCACGTCATGGGGGATGCCGATGGCCTGTTCGGAGGGAATCCAGCGCACCCGGTGGTGACCGTGGTCGTCGTGCCAGACCTCCGTGTACCCCCCGAAGCCGACCCGGCAGCTCATCGACGGCTGGACCAACTCCCAAGGCCAGCCGCCCCGGAGCCACTTGTCAGTGATCTCCACCTGCCAGCCGTCCCGGATCGCTTGGTCGAAGATGCCGAATTCGTAGCGGATGCCGTAGCCGATTGCAGGGATCTCAAGAGTGGCAAGGGATTCGAGGAAGCAGGCGGCCAGACGGCCGAGCCCTCCATTGCCAAGACCCGGCTCCTCCTCAAGGGCGAGGATCTGCTCGATGTCCTGGATACCGAAGCGTTGCAGGGCTGTTGCGGCCTCCGCCTGGATGCCGAGCATCAGCAGGTTGTTGCCAAGCTGGGGGCCGATGAGGAACTCTGCCGAGAGGTAGGTCACCGCCCGAGGCCTCTCGTGCGCCCGCAGCGCATCCTGGGAGGCCAGCTGTCGGCACATCAGCCGATCCCTCACGGCATAACTCAGCGCCAGGTAGAAATCGTGGGGGCTAGCGTTGTCCACCCGGCGGCCGAGGGTGAAGAAGAGGTGTTCGGTGATGCCCTCGAAGAGATCGTTCGCACCGAGGCCAGTCCGCTCGGGATCCCCGTAGCTGGAGGGGAGGGGCAGTTCGGGAGCGTCGGTGAAGGTGCTGCTCATGGCCAGGGAGCGGAAGCTGGTTTAAATCTGCTGTACCTGGGTTAAGGGAAAGCCCACTTCTCGCCATCTTGGTGCTCACCATCACCAGCTGGCCCAGGACTCGCCAGACCACTGATCCCATCCAGGCCAAGAGTGGATTTCAATGGAGGCGGCTACGAGGACCTGTTGATTCTCGGAACCATCGCTGCTGCAGCAGTCAGCGCAGCAACGACAAGAGATTGATCGGCACGATTCGCTACGCAGCAACTCCACGATCGACACGGTGCTGGCGCCGATGCGCAGGCCCCGCAACAGAAAGCGGCCTAGCTGTTCCAGACGAGGGGCTTCGCACATTGTTATCACCGGCTCTTGACGCGGTAACAGCCGGATAAAAACCACCTCAGCCGATCACTGGCTTCCCACATCGGCACCAGCGCGCCTGCCCTGGAGCGGATCAAGAGGAAGGCAAGGCCCCACCTCAAAGTTCCAGCTCTGCTGGAGCAGGATGGTGGTTTGATTTTTCCGCAGCCCATGAGTGTTGGTCTACAGGCACTGCTGACAATCGTTGCGATTGTTGCTGTTTGTGGGGATTCTCTTGATACGAGGTCTGCCCCAGTGGCTGCTTTATCGCCAGGCGCTGCCTGATCTGATCGAACGACTGTGCTTTTCGCTGCTGGTGTCACAGTCACTCAATTTGCCGATTGTTGTCGCCTATCTCGAGGTACAGGCCGGGCTGATGTCGCCGCAAGTGGGAGCAGCTCTGGTGGGCGGCAGCCTGCTGTCAGTCTTACCGCTGCCGTCATTGGCTATGGCGGTGAGGCGGTGGACCTGTTTAACCCAGATGAGTGTGTGCTGATCTCTTAGGGAACCTCTGGGCAACGAGCCCTCAAAGATTGTCCAAGCTTGCGATCTACTCGGAATGAGCAATTTCTGGGGGATCTGAGGCTTGATAGGCCTGATTTCACCTTCACGACAACTAAAATTGGTTTATTTGGGGGAATTCTTGCCCGCAATGGGCACGTTATCCTCCGATCACGAACTGTATAGCAACCTGCGACGTGCCATGAATAGGTTCGAGAGAGCGGCCAGCTCATTCACTTTGCAGCTATTCTAGTGGCTCCGCCACGCTCGGCCTGCGGCCTCGGTAAGAGCATTCCCCGCAGTCGGGTCTTCTGAAAGTCGAACTGCTGTTTGATTACCCGAAACGGATGCTCTCCTTTGGCGCGGATAGGCGCTTTGGCTGTTTCGACCAGATCATCCAATCGGCCCTCCGGCGTGTCAGGCAGTACTCGACGCTTCCCTGGTCGCATGGCAATGCGGAAGCCGATCCCCCGGCCTTGCATCTCTTCTCGCTTCTCAATTCCCTGGTAGCCAGCATCCGCATAGACCACGCTTTCCTCGCCGTGCAGGAGATCAGCAACTGGGGTGAGGTCATGCACATGAGCAGCCGTGGTTTCCACTGAGTGGATGAGGCCGCTCTCGCTATCCACGCCGATGTGGACCTACCGCTACGCGGGCCCGCGGCTACATCCCGAAGTACCACTGCTGCAGCAGATGGATGCTCAGCATGGTCGCGAGCCGATAGGGCGGGCGACCACCCTTGGAGCTGGTCTAGGGATAGTGGGGCTCGATCAGATCAATCAGTGCTTTCCACGGCACAACACTTTCCATCTCGCCCAGAAATCGCTCCCGCCTGGTGCGCTTTTTGGCAGTGGACTGCTCGTAATCACCGAATCCGAGCTGCTTGCTGCCCATGAACCCAGTGGGTACCAGCGATTACACGGGTGTATTCGTGCGGATGGCTCGGGTTTTCCAGAGCCTCCCTAAGCCTGGGTTGCAGGTGGGCTAAGCCTTGGCAGAACCTGGGGCTCCGTTGCCAGGCAGAGCCGGCGCCAATCGGGGAATTCAGTGGCGATGGGAGCCAGATCCTCCGGCCGGGCCAGGCTGAAATCAACGAACTCAAAGCCCGGCGCCACGGTGCGGCCCACCAGGCTCCAGCCCACGCCAGCGGCCGGTTCTGAGCCAAACCAGTGGCCGGCGGGCACCAGGTGTTGGGGGGTCTCCCCCGCTGCCAGATCCAGGCCCAGCCGCGTGCGGCGGTAGGCGCCGGCCGGGGAGAGTTCATGGATGAGCAGGCTGCCGCCGCCCTGGTGGAGCCAGAGCTCGTCGGCGCAGATTCGATGCCAGTGGGAGCACTGGCCGACCGTGAGCAGAAACAGAATGGCTGTGCTGGCGCAGCGCTCCCCCCGGGGGTGGCCACCTTTGTGGTGGACCGATAGGTCTCGCGGTAGTGGCCCCCCTCCGGGTGGGGCAGGAGCCCCAGCCGCTCGATCAGCATCTGGGCCTGCGATTCGGGCTGGGGCATGGCGTTCAGCCCTGGACAGCCCTGGCCGCCGATGCGTCTATGCAGGGGGCCGGCTCTGGGCTTGAGTTAAGCGGGTTCTGGGCCAGCACCGCCACGCAGCGGCCGCAGAGGCTGGGGTGGGCGGCGTGCTGGCCGATGTCGGTTTCGTAGTGCCAGCAGCGCTCGCACTTCTGGCCTGCGGCTTTGGCGATGCCAATTGTGATGCCAAGTTCCGTGCTTGGGGGAATTAACAACTGCTTGGTATCGGCATTGGCATTGGTATCAGCATTGGCTTTGGTATCGGCATTGATATCGGCATCTGGCGCCGGATTGGCATCGCCCTGGAAAGTCCAAGACAGTGAGGAAACCAGCAGCCAGTCCTTGAGGTTGTCAACCTCAGGCTGGGTTGATTTCTTGATAAGCACTAGAACTTGCCTTAGCCCTTGCGATACTTTGTCTTCGCTCAAGTCAAGATGCAAATGCGCCTCGAGAGAGGAGCCGATGATCGATTGAGAACGGCAGATTTCCAGTTGTCGATTGACGAGTCTTCTCAGGCCTTTGATTTCGCCAATTGGCCCCTCGTCGTCTAACTGGTCGCAGTTTAGAAAAGAGGATATTCTTTCTTGCATCTCTGGATCTTCCAGGCTGGTTTGATTGAGGTTGAGTGGCGTGGTTTTCCAGTCTGCCTCAGTCTTGGGCCAGCCCCGTTCAAACACCGATTTCTCCGCCACCTGGTAAGGCAGGTTTTGCCAGATGTCTTCTGCCATGTGGCAGAGCACCGGAGCGATCAGTACTGCCAGCCGCTCCACCACCAGGCTTAACACCGTTTGGCAGCTGCGGCGGCGGAAGGAATTGGCCGCGCTTACGTAGAGGCGGTCCTTGGCGATGTCGAGGTAGAAATTGGAGAGATCCACCACACAGAAGTTCTGCAGGGCCTGGAAGAAGCGATAAAACTCGTATGCGTCGAAATCGACGCTCACAGCATCGATAAGCAAGGCCGTGCGCTGCAGCATCCAGCGATCCAGTAGCGGCAGATCTTCTATGGCGATGGCGTTGCCACCTTCTGTTTGGGTCCGCGGATCGAAGTCGTGCAGGTTGCCCAGCAGGTAGCGGGCCGTGTTGCGCACTTTGCGGTATACGTCCGCCAGTTGCTTCACGATGCCCGGCCCGAGGGGCACATCGGCGGAGTAATCCACCGAACTCACCCACAGTCTCAGCACGTCTGCGCCATAGGCGGGCTCCTGCTTCTCGTTTTTGCCGCCCTCCACCAGCACCGCCGGATCTACCACATTGCCCAGGGATTTGCTCATCTTGCGGCCCTTCTCATCAAGGGCAAAGCCGTGGGTGAGCACCCGCTTGTAGGGGGCGTGGCCGTTGACGGCCACCGAGGTGAGCAGGCTGCTCTGGAACCAGCCGCGGTGTTGATCGCTGCCTTCCAGGTAGAGATCGGCGGGGAAATTGAGCGGGGTGGCCTGCGGGGGTAGCGCCGCTGCGGCCCCATGTTCGGGATTCGTCAACGCCCCGTCGCTGGTAGCCGGGCCGGCGGGAGTGATCCCCCTTTTCAAGCCCCCCAGCACCCCCGCCCAGGAGGAGCCGGAGTCGAACCACACGTCCATGGTGTCGCTGCCCTTGCGCCACTGGCTGGCCTGGTCGGCGTAGGCGGGCGGCAGCAGATCGGCCTCCTCGCGCTGCCACCACACGTCGGATCCCTGCTCGGCGATCAGGGTCTGGATGTGGGCGAGGGTGTCGGCGTTGAGCAGCACCTCGCCGGTTTCGCGGTGGTAAAAAACCGGGATCGGCACCCCCCAGGTGCGCTGGCGGGAGATGCACCAGTCGCCCCGGTCTCTCACCATCGCCTCGATCCGGTTGCGGCCGCTCTCGGGCAGCCAGGTAACCGAAGCGATCGCCGCCAGGGCCTGGTCGCGGAAGCGCTCCACCGAGGCGAACCACTGTTCGGTGGCCCGGAAGATGGTGGGTTTTTTGGTGCGCCAGTCGTAGGGGTAGCGGTGCTCGTAGCGCTCCTGCTTGAGCAGCAGGCCGGTGCCCTCAAGGGCGGCGATGATCGTGGGATTGGCATCCTTGAGCACATTGGTGCCCGCGAAGGGGCCCGCATCGGCGGTGAGGTTGCCCGCCTCGTCCACCGGGCAGAGCACCGGCAGGTTGTATTTGCGGCCGGTGTTGAAATCGTCCACGCCGTGGCCGGGGGCGGTGTGCACCAGGCCCGTGCCGGCCTCGGTGGTGATGTAATCGCCGCCGATCACCACCGGGCTGGTGCGCTCCAGCAGCGGATGGCGGTAGACGATCCCCTCCAGCTCGGCTCCCTTCACCGTCAACAGGGGGGTGAGCCGCAGGCCGAGGCTGGTCTCCAGGCTTTCGCGCAGCTCGGCGGCCACCAGCAGGTGGCTCGCGGCGGGGGCCGGCGTTTCGCCGCGGCCGGCCACGGCGCAGACGCTGTAGTCGAGCCGCCCATTCACCGACACCGCCAGGTTGGCCGGCAGGGTCCAGGGGGTGGTGGTCCAGATCGCCACCGCCAGGCCGCCGCTGGCGGTGGCCGCTGCGGCGCTCAGGCCGGCGGCGGCCAGCTTGGCGGCCAGGGCCTCGGGCAGTTGCACCGTCGGGAAGGCCGCGTAGATGCTGGGGGAGCTATGGCCATCGGGGTATTCCAGCTCCGCCTCCGCCAGGGCGGTGCGGGAGCTGGGGCTCCAATGCACCGGCTTCAGACCCCGGTAGATGTGCCCGGCCAGCACCATGGCCCCGAAAACACCGATCTGGGCGGATTCGTAGCTTTTTTGCAGTGTCAGGTAGGGCTGATCCCAGTCGGCCCAGATGCCCCAGCGGCGGAAGCCGCTCTTTTGCAACTCCACCTGCTCCAGCGCGTAGGTATGGGCCTTCTGGCGCAGGCTCACGGGGGTGAGGGCGGCCCGTTCAGCGCTACTCAGCCCCTGCAACACCTTCAGTTCGATCGGCAGGCCGTGGCAGTCCCAGCCCGGCACAAACCGCGCCCTGCGCCCCTGGAGCAGGGCGTGCTTGTTGATGATGTCCTTGAGGATCTTGTTGAGGGCGTGGCCCACATGCAGGGCGCCGTTGGCGTAGGGCGGCCCGTCGTGCAGGGTGAAAGGCTCTCCGGGGTTGTCGCGGCAGAGGCGCTGATAAATCTGCTGCTCAGCCCAGAAGGCCTGCAGTTCCGGCTCCCGCACCTTGGCGTTCGCCCTCATGTTGAAGGGCGTCTCCAGCAGGTTGAGGGTGTCCTTGTAGGCGGAAGCGTCCGAGGGAGCCGGGCTGGCGGTCACGTCGCCTGGGGCAACAATCGGCGATTATCCCGCCTGGTCGCTGGCGGCGGGGGGCTCTGGCGGGTTTGCAGCGGCATTGGCGCTCGCCGCCGCTGGCTCAGTCAGTGCCGCTGCCTCGTCGCTGCCTGCGGGGGCGCTGTTGGTCGCCTCAGCGATGGCGGGCGTTTGTTCGGCCTGATCGAGCAGTTGATCCAGCTCCGCCAGCGAGCTGATCCAGGTGGTGGGCGCAGGCTCAGGCGCCGCCATGGACTCAGCCTCCGGGGCGGCTAGGGGAGTGTCTGGGGCGTCTTCCAGCGGGGCCTCTAGGGCCGCCTCCCTGTCGGGGGCCCGATCTGGATGGGGCTCCGATTGGGGCTCAGTCGAGGTCTCAGCCGCTGGCTCAGCTTCGGGCTCGGCCCCTGGCTTGGCGCCAGTTTCTGATCCGGCCTGTTCTGGCCTCACCCAGCGCTTGCCGCTGCGGGGTTGGCGGCGCTCGCCGATCCAGGCCACCAGCCCCGCCAGGGACTGGCTCACCAGGGCCAGCAGCTTGGCGCTGGCCTGGCTGAGTTGGGCCCAGGTCGCCTGCCAGCGCTTGGCCGACCAGAGCTGTTGGCGCTCCTCCGGCAGCAGCCGAAACCAGCGGGCCTGGGCCACCTCCAGCCCCAGCCGGCCGATCAGCAGTCCACCGCAGAGCACGCCGAGCATCGGCGCGCCGGTGAGCCGATCGGCACTGGTCACCAGCACCAGCCCCAGCAGCAGCACCACCGCCCCCCAGAGGGCGTCGCGGGGGCGGCTCAGCTCGGGGGTGAGCAGGGGCAAAAGCAGCACGGCGAGGCCCAGCAGCAATGCCAGGGCTCCACCCAAGCTGGCGAGCATGGCCGGCGGGTCGAGGGCCCCCCATTGTGGATTGGATAATGTGGATGCAATGCCCACCTGGCGGAATTGGTAGACGCGCTGGGTTTAGGTTCCAGTGGCTTCGGCTGTGGGGGTTCAAGTCCCCCGGTGGGCATCATTCATTGCTTAAGTTGCTGTTCAGCAATCGCATGGGGCGAGTCGCGCAGCAATGACTAAGGCCATGGCTGCCGCAACACCTGACTTTTCTGCCACTGTTGGCCAGCCGGGAATCGGCCCTGGTGGCAGCGATGCGCCTGCCAGTCAGGCCCCCTCTAGTCAGGCTGAGTCCAGCCAGGGCGCAGCCCAGCTGGTGGATGCCCGGCTGCCGCGCTCGGTGCCGAGACAGTATCTCGATCCGCCCGCGGCCTGGAACCCCAGCGTGGGGCTGTTTTTAGGCGGCTACGCCCTGGCGGCGCTCACGATCTACGGCTGGTTTGTGGGCCAGTGGCCCCTGTGGCAGCTGCTGTTGCTGGGCTTCCTGGCCCTGCATCTGGAGGGCACGGTGATCCACGACGCCTGCCATAACGCCGCCCACCCCAACCGCATCTGGAACGCGGTGATGGGCCATGGGGCGGCGCTGTTGCTGGGCTTCAGCTTTCCGGTGTTCACGCGGGTGCACCTGCAGCACCACGCCCATGTCAATGATCCCAAGCATGATCCGGATCACATCGTTAGCACTTTCGGGCCGCTGTGGCTGATTGCGCCGCGATTTTTCTATCACGAGTTTTTCTTTTTTCAGCGGCGCCTCTGGCGGCGCTATGAGTTGCTGGAGTGGGGTATAGCCCGTGGCGTATTTTTCTCGATTGTGTTGGCTGCGGCTCACTATCAGTTTCTGCCTTTCATCTTTAACTGCTGGTTTGCGCCAGCCCTGATGGTGGGTGTCACCCTGGGGCTGTTCTTTGACTACCTTCCCCATCGCCCCTTTCAATCGCGCAGCCGCTGGCATAACGCCCGCATCTATCCGGGCAGATTGATGAATTGGTTGATCATGGGGCAGAATTATCACCTTGTTCATCACCTCTGGCCTTCCATTCCTTGGTTCGAGTATCAGCAGGCCTACTGGGCAACCAAGCATATCCTCGACGCCAGGAGCTCCCCCCAAAGGCTAGGGATGTTTGAAACCAAGGCCGATTTTTATAACTTTATTTATGACATATTTCTGGGTGTGCGCAGCCACCGCAAGTGGCGCAGCAAGTTAAGGCCCCTGGCGGCCTTGATGCCCACCCGCCATGCCCGGCGGCGGGTGATCGAGCTGCTGCATCGCACGGCGGTTTCGCCCAAGCGTTGAATTTGGCGCCTGGCTTTGCCCCTTTTTGAGAGCTGGTAGGACGCTTGGGCAAGAGCGGCGGCTCAGCTGGCTGCGGCTCAGCTGCCGGCGGCGTCGCCCAGGATCTTGGGCACCCGGAAGAAGTCGCCCTCCCGCTGGGGTGCCAGATCCAGCAGCTCCTGGCGCACGGCGGTGGGCTCCACCTGGTCTGGGCGGCAGACATTGACCACTTCCACAGCGCGGGTGGTGGCCGGCACCCCCTCGGTGTCTACGGCTTCCAGCTGGGCGACGTAGTCGAGAATCCGCTCCAGCTGGCCGGTGTAGGTGGCGATCTTGGCCTCCGGTAGATCCAGACGGGCCAGGGCGGCCACCTTGCGCACGTCGTCGGCGGTGATGCGGCTCATCGGATCGCTGGGGCTGGGGCGAAGCTAGCGCTCAGTTGGGCTCCTCCAGGAATTCCCGCAGCTGCAGCAGCAGGTCGGCGGCGGCCAGTTCCAGAAATTGGGCGCCATGCTCGGCGCTGGCCAGGTAGGGGTCGGAACCCATGCGGCCATCGGGGTGACGGCGACGAAAGTCGTCTGGACCGTGAATCGGACCGGCGGGGGCCGCCTCTGGCAGGGGGCGCTGCTTGGCCAGCAGCGAGGGCTCCAGGTGCAGGGTGAGGGCGATCTCGCTGGGGGTGGCGTGCTGGCCCTCCCGGTTGCCGTAGAGCTCCCTTGCCTGGCGCATCACCGGCCCGGCCGTGAACCAATTGGCCAGGCGGCAGCGCAGCTGCGGGGCGTTGGCCAAGCCGCGGCTGCTGGCGGTGGCATGGGCCTGGGCAAAGGCGGCGCGGCTGGTGGCGATGTTGCCGCCATGGCCGTTGATCACGAAGATGCGCTCGAAGCCGTGGCGGGCCAGGGAGAGCACCAGGTCGTGGAGCACCGCCAGCAGGGTGGCCGGCTGCAGGCTCACGGTGCCGGCAAAGCCCAGGTGGTGTTCGGCCATCCCGAAGGCCTGCACCGGGGTCACCAACACGCCACTGCGGCGGCCCACCTCCAGGGCCACCGCCTCGGCGGTGAGGGCATCTGTGCCGATAGCGCCCGTGGGGCCGTGTTGTTCGGTGGAGCCCAGGGGCACGATCACCCCCTTGCAGCGCTCCAGATAGCTCTCCACCTCGGGCCAGCTGCGCAGCTGCAGGCGGATGTCGGCCGTGGAGGGCACGGGGCCTGGATAGGGGTTTTGGGTCATGGTGAACAGCGGCGAACCAGGTTGGCTTGCCTAGGGTTTAGGGGCCTGCAGAGCCCCGCGGCCATGCTGCATCGCAAGCTCTATCAGTTTTGTGCCGAAAAGCGCCCGGTGTGGGTGTTCCTGCGAGACCAGCAGCGCTGGATTGAGGAGGCGATCGTGGCCGAGATCGAGGGCGATCTGGTCACCCTCCGCTACGACTCCGAAGACGACGACGAGCTGCACAGCTGGGAGGAGAGCGTGCGGCTCGAATCGATCGGTGCCGTCAGCACCCGCCTGGCCTACGTGTGCCGCAGCACCCAGGCGGACGAGCTGCTCACCACCGGCGATTGCCCAGAGGCCGAACGCCTGGGCAGCTGAGGGGCCAGGGGGCCCATTCATTTGGCAGCTCTTAGTAGCCGGCTCAGTGGCCAGCCGACTGGCCAGCTCAGTGGGCGGTGCCGTTGCCGTCGTAGTCGTCGCTGTCGTAGTAGCCGCCCTTGGTGCCGAAAAAGAGCGTGGCCAGGCAGAACAGGCCGCAGGTGGCGAACAGCACCGTGCCGAGATTGAAGCTGGAGGCGTCCATGGCGGAACCACTTAATGCCACCAGTCTGCCTCAGCTTTTTTTGCCCGCCCAGCCCCAGCCGTCGCCCATGAGCTGATTGGCTGCCTGCAGGTGAGCTGGCGACCACCATCAGGCCCCCAGGGTGCAAGGTTTTGCGGGATCTTCTCTGACTGCGTTGTTAGTGGAGGGGGTCAAATTGGTTGAGTGGTGCTTGATGCACCCCCAAACTGCTGTTGGAGCTCTACTGCCACCCGTTCGATCACCTGATCCCAGTTTCCATGCTCCTGCTGGCGGAACAGGCGCATCGAGGGATACCAGAAGCTGGTATTGCCTGCTAAGCCCCAACGCCATTCAGGAACTTTTTTGATCAGCAACCAGGTTGCCTTTCCCATTCCCCCTGCCAGGTGAGCCACAGAGGTGTCGCTGGTAATCACTAGATCGCAGTTGGCGATGATGGCTGCGGTTTCTAGAAAATCCCAGGTGTCATTGATTTGATCCTGGCAACTCACGAAACGATCCTTGAAGGAACAAGTTTCCAGCTGCTCACTGCCAAAGCCCTTCTGGAGGGAGAGCAAGGATGTCTGGCTGCTGGATGCGA
Source organism: Prochlorococcaceae cyanobacterium (assembly GCA_044356735.1). Classification (GTDB taxonomy): domain Bacteria; phylum Cyanobacteriota; class Cyanobacteriia; order PCC-6307; family Cyanobiaceae; genus UBA5018. The sequence continues at coordinate 10,099 of JBIKVR010000001.1, read as the reverse complement.
TTGGCGCAAATGCTTCTAGCTGCAGAGATCGCCCACGCAGCCCTGTTTTTTCAGCTTTCGGGTTGCCCTGCCAGTTGATGCCGATGATCGGGCGCTCTGCTGCTGAAAGGATGCCTTTCCACTTGACGGAGAGTTCATCGGTGGTTTTGATGTAGGGCTCAGTGATGATCGGGTTGCCTGGGCTTACCTTTAAATGCTGAGGAACGGAAAGCAAAGGGATCCATAGACCATCCGTTACCTGATCGCCTTGCTGCGGAGTGAGTGGTGATGGGTCAATGCCAGATGCCTGGATCAGGGTGTGCAGATTGGCCTGAGCGCAGAGTGAAACCGCAATCCCCTGGTTTCGTAGGGCGATGGCATAGCGCATAAACAGCAGCGTGTCGCCAAGGCCTTGTTCGGTTACGACCATCAACTGCTCGTTTTTGTCGGGCAACGCTCCTCCACGCCAGCGGCTGCATTTGGGCAAGGCGTGTGGTTTTAATACGTCTTTCTCCTTTCTGAAGCGCCATTCGTATTGCCTCCAGCCGTTTTTGTAGTCGCCACTAAGAAGCATTGTCAGCGAAGCATTCCAATGAGCTTCTGGGTGGTTGGGATTTATCTCTACGGCGGTGTTGTATTGGGCGATGGCAGCATCTAGGTCGCCCTGCTCCTCGAGCGCATTGCCCAGGTTGTTGTAAGCTTCCGGGTAATTGGGATTGAGATGGATGGCGGTGTTGTAGGAGGCAATGGCAGCATCTAGGTCGCCCTGCTCCTTGAGAGCATTGCCCAGGTTGTTGTGAGCTTCCGGGTAGTTGGGCTTGAGATGGATGGCGGTGTTGTAGCGGGCAATGGCAGCATCCAGGTCGCCCTGCTCCTTGAGAGCAACGCCCAGGTTGTTGTGGGCATCTGGGTAGTTGGGATTGAGTGCCAGTGCTTGCTTATAGGCGGCGATGGCAGCGGTTAGATCGCCCTGCTCCTTGAGAGCAATGCCCAGGTTGTTGTGAGCATCTGGATAGTTGGGATTGAGTGCCAGTGCTTGCTTATAGGCGGCAATGGCAGCGGTTAGATCGCCCTGCTCCTTGAGGGCATTGCCCAGGTTGTTGTGAGCTTCCGGGTAGTTGGGCTTGAGTTCCAGTGCTTTCTTGTAGGAGGCGATGGCAGCGGTTAGCTCGCCCTGCCCCTTGAGAGCAATGCCCAAGTTGTTATGAGCGTCTGGGTAGTTGGGATTGAGCTGTAGAGTTTTTCTGAGCAGTTCTATGAGCTCGTCAAATCTGCCTTGCATCCCGCAGATTGCCGCCAGATTGCCATAAATAATGTGATTGTTTGTTCCCGCTGTGATCAGCTCTCTGTAGAGCGCTTCTGCCTCTTGCAGTTTCCCTTGATTGATCAGTGCGACAGCCAGTTGCTCCTTGGCGGCGTGATCTGCAGAACCCTTGACGACCTGCTGCTTTGGCGCTGGTACTGGTGTGGCAGCTGAAAACCCAATGCCACTCCGCTTGGGCTTGCCCACGTCAAACCACCTGCTTTGCCCCAATCTAAGAAGGCACCATCCCCCAGCCACTGCCATAGCCACCACGCCCATCCAGCCCCTCTCAGCCCTCCCCCAATCCTTTTTCGCTCGCCCCGCCCAAGCCGTCGCCCCTGAGCTGATTGGCTGCCTGCTGCTGAAACGCCAAGCCAATGGCGAGTTGTTGTGGGGCGTGATTGTGGAAACGGAGGCCTATTGCCAATCGGAGCCCGCCTGCCACGGCCATCGCCGCCGCAGCCCCAGCAACGAAACGCTGTTCGGAGAACCCGGACGGTTTTATGTGTATGTGAGCTATGGCATTCACCACTGCGTAAACGTGGTTACTGGGCGGGCGGAATGGGCCAATGGTGTGCTGCTGCGGGCGCTGGCCCTGGCCGATGCGCCGCCGCGGCTGGCGGCCGGTCCGGGCCTGCTGGCCCGCCGCTTTGGCATCGATCGCGGCGATGATGGCCGGCCGGTGAGCCATGCATCGGGCCTGTGGATCGCCAGGCCCGCAGGCAGCCAACCCCTGCCCGTTTCCGCTTTGAGCCGTGGTGGTCGCATCGGCATCAGCCGCGGCGGCCAGCTGGCCTGGCGCTGGGGCTTGGCGGGCTCGGCCAGCCTCAGTCGCCCGTTTTGAGTTGGCTGGTGGGTTTTTGAGCTGGCCGGTTTTTGAACTGATCGGTCTTTGAGCTGATCGGTTTTGGCTTTGGGGCGCTGACAGCTGGGGATGCCCCCGGGCGAGCCCCTAGGTTGGTGCTCTGGCTGTGGGAAGCGGTTTGAGCGGCTGGCATCACCGCCACGTGATCGATCTGGCGGCCTTTTCGCGGCAGGATTTCGCCACCGTGCTGGAACTGGCCCAGCGGTTTCGCTGCCTGCCGGTGGCGGGGGCGCGCAAATTGCCGGCCCTGCAGGGCCGCTTGGTGACCAGTTTGTTCTTTGAGCCCAGCACCCGCACCCGCAGCTCTTTTGAAATTGCCGCCAAGCGACTTTCGGCGGATGTGCAGAGTTTTTCGCCGGCCTCCAGTTCCCTGAGCAAGGGCGAGAGCCTGCTGGATACGGCCCGCACCTATCTGGCGATGGGGGCGAACCTGCTGGTGGTGCGTCATCGCTGCGCCGGGGTACCCCAGCAGTTGGCGGCGGAGCTTGATCGAGACGGCGAGCGGGTGGCGGTGCTCAATGCCGGCGATGGCCTGCATAGCCATCCCAGCCAGGGCCTGCTGGATCTGTTCACCCTGGCGCGTTATTTCGCGCCCGATGCCCCCAGCCCCGCTGCCCTGGCCGGCCGGCGCATTGCCATCGTGGGCGATGTGCTGCATTCCCGGGTGGCTCGCTCCAACCTCTGGGCCCTAACCGCCTGTGGGGCTGATGTGGTGCTCTGCGGTCCCGCCACGCTGCTGCCCGAGGCCTTCGCCGCCTTTGTGGACGGGCCGCCGCCGGGCCAGGCCGTGGATCCGGTGCCCCAGCGGGGCCGGATTGCGATTGAGCGCCAGCTGGATCGGGCCCTTGAGGGGGTGGATGCGGTGATGACCCTGCGGCTGCAGAAGGAGCGCATGCAGCAGCAGATGATCACCAGCCTCGATGCCTATCACCGCCAGTACGGCCTCAGCCACCGGCGTTTGGCCCACTGCGGTAAACACGTGCCGGTGCTGCATCCGGGGCCGGTGAATCGGGGCGTGGAACTGGCGGGGGAACTGCTCGATGATCCGGCCATCTCCCTGGTGGACGAGCAGGTGACCAATGGCATTCCCGTGCGCATGGCGCTGCTGTACCTGCTGGCTGCCGGCGAAGCCAGCTGAGGCTCACACCAATTTGAAGCCATCGATCAGCAGGCCGTAGAGCAGGCCGATGCGGGCCATGTCCAGCAGTTGCAGGCCGAGCCGATCGCCCGGTTGGCTTTGCAGGGGGCCCCGGGCCCGGATCGCCAGCTCCATCAGGGCCACGCTGAAACCGGCGGAGAGGGGATCCAGCTTGGCCAGGGCGCCGGTGATCGAGCCCAGGGCACCGCCGATGCTGAAGCTGGCCAGCAGCACGATCACGAGCAGGGAGAGCCTCCGCCAGGGGTTGGCCGCCCAGCGCACCAGGTTGCTGGCCGCCCCAATCACCTGACGTTGGAAGCGGGTTTGCGGCACGACGTGAAAAAAGGGTTGGCAGGACGCAATAGATGGCTGGTGGTACCCATCACCCGGCCTGGCCCTGCCGCACCTGGTCTACACCATCTCTGGTGTCATGCAAGCCCTTTAGCCCCCATCCATAGGGGATTTAAATCAAAGAGAGATTTAAATCAAAATTTCGTTTCAGTCTCCAAACTGCTCCCTTGGCCGCTTAGGCCACTTGCCTGACCTTCACTTGCTGGAATTGATGGTTCAGGGGTGACCTGGCTGCGCTGGTTAGGCCTCTGGATCTTTCTTCCGGGAGGTCTTGCCCTCCAACAACTCCAGCAGTGCCTCCATCTGGGCCATGACGCCGCGAACTTCGCCGGCTTCCGGCAACAGGCCGTCATCCATAACGCCTTGGTGCATTTCTCGCAGTTCCTGGCGGATGTAGCGCAGGTGGCTGACCACCTGTTCGCGCTTCGACTGCGACATCAGTTCTAAACAAAACCTTACCCCCCTTTTACCCCATCACCGCCTGGGGGATGTCAGCAGTTGCTCACTTTTCCCCGAACTTGGCCTTCGACTGCTGGTAGAAGGCTGTATCCACGCTCGATAGCCCGGCCTCCTCGGCCAATTTCTCGATCCGCTTGCGCACGATCGGCCGCACAAAAAAAGGCACTTCCTTGAGTTGCTGCTCTGCTTCTGGTTGCCAGTCCATGCACACCGGGAAAGCCCTGGGCCGAGATTACTTAGGCGGCTTGGCGGCCCAGGGGGCATGGCCGGGTGAAGGCAGGCCAGGAGGACCACCTCACACCTCACCACCTCGGCCACGTGCAGGCGGTGCAGGGCCACTTCCCTTGCCTCCTCGGGGCGGCCGGCGAGCAGGAGTTGCTGCCAGCGGTCGCGAACGCCGTTGATGGGAGCGTGCTCATCGAAGCGCCACCAGCGGCAGCAATTCACGCGTGGCTGCGTGAATGACCAGCTTCGAGGAATGTTCACCCAGCTGGTGGAGCTCCGGATGGAGCCGATTTGGGGCCCAGAGCCGCGCCCAGACTTTTGTCAATTTTTGTACGCTCTAGCTAAGCCGCTTGGTTAGCTCCCGAATTCGCGAATGGCACGATCCCTTCTAGCTTTTGCGCGGGTCCGTCCGCTACCCGCCAGCCGATGACCAAGCGCGCCCTCAGCGAAACCGAGATCTGCGATCGCTTCATCACACCGGCGCTGCAGCAGGCCGGCTGGCTGTTGGAGCGAATGCGGCGCGAGTATTCGTTCACCGATGGCCGCATCATCGTGCGCGGGCGGCTGGTGAGCCGGGGCCGGTGCAAGCGGGCCGACTACCTGCTGGTGTACGAGGGTGTGCCCCTGGCGGTGATCGAGGCCAAGGACAACAGCCACGCCATCGGCGACGGCCTGCAGCAGGCCCTGGCCTATGCCAAGGCCTTGAACACGCCGTTTGTGTTTGCCTCCAACGGCGATGGCTTCGTTTTCCACGACCGCACCGGCCAGAGCGAAGAACGCGAAACCACCCTGGCCCTTAAGGCCTTCCCCAGCCCCGAGGATCTCTGGCGCCGCTATAGCCGCTGGAAGGGCTTCACGCCCCAACAGGAGAAGGTGGTGCTGCATCCCTATTACGTCGGTGGCAAAAGGAAAGACCCGCGCTATTACCAGATAAATGCCATCCAGGCCACGGTGGAGGCGATCACCAAAGGCCAGCAGCGCATTCTGCTGGTGATGGCCACCGGAACGGGCAAAACATTCACCGCCTTTCAGATCATCTGGCGGCTTTGGAAGGCGGGGCAAAAGAAGCGAATCCTGTTTCTGGCAGATCGCAACGTGCTGGTGAACCAGACGATGGTCAACGACTTCCGGCCATTTGGGCCGGCGATGGCCAAGTTGAGCACGGCCTCAAAAACCATTGAGCGGACTGATGGCAGCCTGGAAACGATCGCGCTGGCGTTGAATAAGCAGCGCCGCATCGACACCTCCTATGAGGTCTATCTGGGTCTCTACCAGGCGCTCACCGGGCCGGAGGAGCGCCAGAAGCTCTACAAAGAATTCTCACCGGGCTTCTTCGATCTGATCGTGGTGGATGAATGCCACCGCGGCAGCGCGGCGGAGGATTCGGCCTGGCGCGAGATCCTGGAGTATTTCAGCGCCGCCACCCAGATCGGCCTTACCGCAACGCCGAAGGAAACCAAGTATGTGTCGAATATCGATTATTTTGGCGAACCGCTCTACACCTATTCGCTAAAGCAGGGCATACGCGATGGCTTCCTGGCGCCCTACAAGGTGATCCGCGTGCATCTCGATATTGATGTGGAGGGCTATCGCCCGAAGCCTGGAGAGGTGGATGATCGCGGTATGGAGATCGAGGATCGCCTCTACAACCAGAAGGATTTTGATCGCTTGCTGGTGATCGATGCACGCACCCTCCGGGTGGCGAAGTGGATCAGCGATTACCTCAAGGCCAGCGGCGATCGGATGCAGAAAACGATCGTGTTCTGTGTGGACACCGAGCACGCCCTGATGATGCGCCAGGCGCTGATCAATGAAAACCAGGATCTGGTGCAGGCCAACGGCCGCTATGTGATGCGCATCACTGGCAACGATGAGGAGGGCATGAAGGCCCTCGATGACTTCATCGATCCGATGAATCCTTGGCCGGTGCTTGTCACCACCTCGCGCTTGCTCTCCACGGGCGTGGACGCCCAGACCTGCCGGCTGATCGTGCTCGATCGGGAGGTGGGCTCGATGACCGAGTTCAAGCAGATCGTGGGACGCGGCACGCGGGTGCATGCCGACAGCCAGAAGTTTTACTTCACCCTGGTGGATTTCCGCAAAGCCAGCAAGCATTTTGCGGATCCGGGGTTTGATGGCGAGCCGGTACAGATCTACGAGCCAGGCGAAGATGATCCACCGCTGCCGCCGGAGCAATCCACCGGCGAGACGGATCCGCTGAATGAGGATCCGGACGAAGAGGACTGCGGCGACAACGGGGAAGAGTCCATTCTGGTGAATCCCAATCCCCCAGACCCTCAGCCTCCCGGCGAGCCACGTCAGAAGTACTACATCAAGGGCAAGCCGGTGCGCGTGCTCACCGAGCGGATCGAATACCTGGATGAAAACGGCAAGCTGGTGACGGAATCTCTACGCGATTACAGCCGCAAGACGGTGCGCGAGCAGTACGCCAGCCTCGATGTCTTCCTGCGTCGCTGGCGGGGGGAGCAGCGCAAGGCCACGATCATCCAGGAGCTGGCGGAGGAGGGGCTGCTGCTGGAGCCGCTGCAGGAGGAGCTGGGCCTGGAGCTCGATCCTTTTGATTTGATCTGCCACATCGCCTACGACCAGCCGCCCCTATCCCGCCGCGAGCGCGCCGCACGGGTGCAAAAGCAAGGGGTGTACAGCCGCTATGGCCCCCAGGCCCGGGCAGTGCTGGAGGCCCTGCTGGCCAAGTACCAGGATGGCGGCGTGGTGGACGAGCTGGCCGACGTGAAAATCCTGCGGATTCCACCGTTCAGTGCCATGGGCACCCAACTGGAGCTGCTGCGTCCCTTCGGCTCGAAGGCTGGTTTCGAGCGGGCGGTGCACGACCTGCAGACCGCCCTCTACGGGGAGGCCGCCTGAGATGTCGGCCCGTACGGCGGTCAAGGCGATTCAGGACATCATGCGCAAGGACGTGGGCGTTGATGGTGATGCCCAGCGCCTGTCGCAGCTGTGCTGGCTGTTCTTCCTCAAGATCATCGACGACCAAGACCAGGCCCTCGAACTCACAGAAGACAACTACAGCTCCCCCATCCCGGAGCATCTGCAATGGCGCAGCTGGGCTGCCGATGAAGAGGGGATCACGGGGGATGGCTTGCTGGAGTTCATCAACCAGGAGCTGTTTCTTTATCTCAAGGAGATGCCGCTCAAGGGCTCCAATCCCAACCGAGCCAAGGTGGTGCAGGAGGTATTTCGCGATGCCTATAACTACATGAAATCGGGCCAGCTGCTGCGGCAGGTGGTGAACAAGATCAACGGCGTTGATTTCAATAATCTCAGCGAGCGGCAAAACTTTGGCGATATCTACGAGCAGCTGCTCAACGACCTGCAGAGCGCCGGCAATGCCGGTGAGTACTACACGCCGCGCGGGGTGACCAGCTTCATGGTGGAGCGGCTGGACCCCAAACCCGGTGAGCTGCTGCTCGACACCTCCGTGGGCACCGGCGGCTTCCTCACCTGCGCCATTCGCCACATGCGCGAGCAGCATGTAACAACCATCGCCGCTGAACAGGCGATGCAGGCGGGGCTGCGGGCCACCGAGAAGAAGCAGCTGCCCCACATGCTCTGCGTTACCAACATGCTGCTGCATGGGATCGAGGATCCCAGCTTCGTGCTGCATGACAACAGCCTGGCCAGGCCCTACACCAGCTACGGCACGGCCGATCAGGTGGATCTGATCCTTACCAATCCGCCCTTTGGGGGTGTGGAGGAAGACGGCATTCAGGATAATTTTCCGGCCCAGTTCCGCACCCGCGAAACCGCTGATTTGTTCCTGGCCCTGTTCATCCGCCTGCTCAAGCCCGGCGGCCGGGCCGCGATTGTGTTGCCCGATGGCAGCTTGTTCGGCGAGGGCGTCAAAACGCGGCTGAAGGAGCGCTTGTTGGCTGAATGCAACCTGCACACGATCGTGCGGCTGCCCAATTCCGTTTTCCGTCCCTATGCCAGCATCGGCACCAATCTGTTGTTTTTTGAGAAGGGCACCCCCACCCAGGAGATCTGGTACTACGAGCACCGCGTGCCCGAGGGCCAGAAGGCCTACTCGATGACCCGCCCGATCAAGCAGGAGCATTTTGCCGATTGCGTGGCCTGGTGGGGCGGCCCCAGCCGCGAGGGTCGCGCCGAAACCGAGCAGGCCTGGCGGGTGCCGATCGCCCAGATCCAGGAGTGCAACTACAACCTCGACCTCAAAAACCCCCACACCGTGGCCGCCGACCACGGCGACCCCGAAGAGGTGCTGGCCAGCCTGCGGGAGTCGGAGCAGAAAGCCGCCGACCTGCGCGACCAGCTCAAGGCGATCCTGGCGGAGGCGCTGTTGCGATGAACGCCGATGCGTAGCTCAGGGGCTACAGTGATGCCGTGAAGGTTCTCAGGTCGGAGGCCTATGCCCAGTGGATCGACAACCTCAAGGATTCAGCCGGCCGGGCTCGGGTGCTGATGCGCGTCGACCGCCTCATTCACGGCAACCCTGGCAATCACCGCAATCTCACCGAGGGAGTGTCGGAACTGAAGATTGATTTGGGGCCTGGCTACAGGGTGTACTACAGCATCCGAGGCGATGAACTCCTGTTGCTCCTGGCCGGTGGCAGCAAAGCAACCCAGGCCAGAGATATTGCCAGGGCTCTCGAACTGAACCGATCATTTCTGAGCGATTCCCAATGACCAACACCAAAGCCGCCCTCCACCCCTCCGCCGGCACCCTTTCTCCGTATGACGTTGCCGAGCACCTGAGAACTCCAGAGGAGATGGCGGCCTATCTCGATGCCTGGCTGGAAGAAGCAGCCGAAGACATTGCCGGAATCGCCCGTGCCCTGGGGGATATCGCCAGGGCCAAGGGGATGACCCAGGTGGCCAGAGACGCCGGCCTCAGCCGTGAGAGTTTGTACCGGGCGCTCAGTGCCGATGGGAATCCAAGCCTGGCAACTGTACTGAAGGTGATCAAGGCTCTGGGCTTGCAATTGCATGTACAAGCTGTAGCTGTGGACGGCTGAGATGAATTCAGATGAACGCTGAGCGGCTGCTGGCCCAGTTCGAGCGAATCAGCGATGCGCCGGACGCCATCCCCCGCCTGCGCCGCTTCATCCTGGATCTGGCGGTGCGCGGGAAGCTGGTGGAGCAGGATCCGGAGGAAATAGATGAGCGGACCTTCTGCAGGCTTGCTCCTCAAGCAAAACCTTGTGACCTCATTCCAGACTTTTGGCTGTACGTTCCATTGGCTGGACTTCTCAGCGAGGATACTCGTAACGGTTATTCCCGAAAACCAGATGATGCCCTCGATGGTGTTCCGATATTGAGGATTAGCGCTGGTACAGCTCGCCCAGATGGCTTGGTCGCTGAGGAGGAGTCCAAGCTCATCTCGGGAATTGACGATAAGCTGCTTGACCAATATGAAGTCCGCACAGGCGATCTTCTTGCTTGCCGATTTAATGGCAATAAGGATTATGTTGGCAGATTGAGTCTTTTCAGGGGGTATTTGCGCCAGAGATTCATTTATCCTGATAAGCTCATTCGGATTAGGCTCGCAGAGGAGCTTGCCGAGCCTTCCTTTCTGCGCTGGATTTCAGGGGCTGATCTTGTCCGCGAAGAAATTGAAACCAAGTGTGCAACAACCGTTGGGAACTGGGGGATTAGTGCAGGAAAGTTAAAAACCTGTTTGGTTCCCCTCCCACCCCTCGCCGAACAACACCGCATCGTCGCCAAGGTGGACGAACTGATGGCCCTCTGCGACCAGCTTGAGGCCGCCCGACAGAAGCGGGAG
>JBIKVR010000022.1:0-27724 GCA_044356735.1 Prochlorococcaceae cyanobacterium | reverse complement strand
ACCTATTGCCACAGCTGATGTCTGAGGGAGGCGAACCGTCAGCCCCGGCTACGCCGGGGCTGCTCCTCCTGAGTTACACCACTCCACGGGACGCTGCTGAAGTATGGTTACAAGATAAAGTGACTCTGGTTATTCCCATGCCAAATCTTTTTCATCTTTTTAGACTGGCTAACAAGCCCATCCACCCGACCGTGCAAAGACTCTTTGCTTGTCGTGAGATAGATGCGGCGGGTGATGGGCAGCGTTGGATTGACACCGAGCTGGGAGGTGGTGGGATTCATGGGTGCTCCCTTGGGGGAAGCCGCTATAATTAGAATGTGATCAGCTTGGATGGATGGAGTTTGAGTTTCTGATTCCAGATCGCCCTGTATCATTGCAAACAAGAAACCGTGAACATCTGCGTTCCTCGCAGCATGCCCAAAACCTCTACTTAAGAAAGACCAATGAGCATAATTATTGCAACTATATTGGCAAACGGAACATCCGTTGCAGTGGTGAGCTTTATGCTCAAGCTATGGATAGACAAGAGGCTATCGTACTCTCTAGATCTAGAACTTGAGAAGTTCAAGTCCGAACTGGCAAAGGAAGTTGCTCGTGACTCCATCCAGCAAAGGTGGGTCAATGACAAACGCATGGAATTGCTTTATCAGCTGTATGAGTTGATGGCGGAAATGGACTTTGAGTTGAAAGCCCTTTATCTCAACATCAAGGTTCAAAGCGAAGAGTTTACCAAGTTTCGAGCGGAAAAGTTCTGCACCAAGTACACTGAGTTAAATAGTGCTCTTCATAAGAATGAGATCTTCCTCGTCTCTGACTTCATTGATGAAATTCTGATGATTTATAGCCACTACTTTGAGATCGGAATGGAGTGCTTAAAAGGCGATGAAGAATCTGCGCACATGCTTAGGACACGTCTCCCCGATTCAGTTGGTGAGATTACGGCGTTGGCGGATGAACCACGAAGAAAACTTATCCAATCATTCCGTCGTGCAGCTGGAATCAGAGCCTAACATCAAGATCCAGAAGACGGGAGCGTCGAGGTGATCGCCAACTCTGAGGTTGCCACCCGCTTCTGATCTGGAGCGTTAGGCCTCTGAACCGAATCCATGACTGCAATTGTATTCGCGCTTCAGCCTGACCAGGTCTGCATTGCCATGGACACACTGGTGATTGGCGCGAAAGATCGCATGCCACTGGCCTTTCAAAGGAAGTTTCTGGCCATGGATGAGTCCGAGTTCCTCGTTGCTGGTACTGGCCACGCAGACTTCGTCAACGGATGGTTTGAGTACCTGCGAACTCACTTGACCTCCACATCGATTGAAGAAATGAACTCCATTGCTCCCGTCATCTTCCGAGCTTCAGTCGACGCAGCGGGCGGCCTGGACGGATTGACAGTGACGATCTACCATTTTGGATACTCAGCGGCCGAGAAGCGGTATATCGGTTATGCCTATCGTTCGGAGAAGAAGTTTGAACCTGACAGGCTCCCCGACGCACTTGGATTCAAGCCAGTCATTTCAATCGAACCAACTGACGACATTCGGTTTCCTGATTTCTTGGTCGAAATAGTCTTGGAACAGCAACGCCATGACAACGGTAAGCCACTTGCGGAATGAGACGGAATTGGTGGTGAAATTGAGTTCGTTATCATGGCTAACCGCGCTATCAGGGTCTCAACTGTCCATCGTTTTTCATGCTTTGAAGCAGATCAAAAGTACATTGCACAGTGCACAGAGGCCTAATCCATCGCTCAGGCTTACCCGCTACGGCAGTCACTGCAGGCCCGGCCCAAGGTACTTCGAACATTGTCTCAGTCCGGGCTTGTAGCACCCACCTCAACTGTCCGCAATCTCAATATCGAGTTAGCAAGTCGTGTCATTTCGCCAGTGCCCCCTCTAGATGTTCAACAACTGATCGCACAGGAAATTGACGCCCTGTCAGAAGAAACCCAACGCCTCACCCGCCTCTACGAACGCAAACTCGCCGCCCTGGAGGAACTGAAAAAGTCCCTCCTGCATCAGGCGTTCAACGGCGAGCTGTGAGCCCCTGGCTTTGGTTTCCTCAAGATGGCGCCTAACGTTGAATCACCAGCCCCGCCGCAGCCATGTCGGCTTCCGTCGCGCCACCTTGCTCCAACCGCGCTGAGGTGCTGGCGGTGCTGCGTCAGCACTACTCGGCCCTGGCTGCTGCGTTGAAGCCCGACTAAACTTGAAAGGACGCTACCAGCGGTATGGCGATCGAACTCTCCAGCGACCAACTCGACGCCCTTACCGTTGCGGAGAAGGTGCGATTACTTGAGCAAGTTTGGCAGAGCCTCTGCTGTCAACCTGATACCTTCACCTCACCAGACTGGCACGCTGATGTCTTGGTTGAGCGCCGCCAGCGACTCCTCGACGGTTCTGCCACAAGCATTCCCTGGAATGAGGCCAAAGCCCAGCTGCAGCGCCTGGCTGAATGATCATCGAAATTTCCTCCGATGCTCTGATTGATCTGGAGGAGGGATTCGACTTCTATCAACGTCAATCACAAGGCCTTGGGGCTTATTTTATCTCTTGCTTGATGTCTGACATTGAGGCGCTGACTTACTTCGGCGGCATCCACCAGGTTGTAAATGGCTACCACCGTGCCTTGTCGAAGCGCTTCCCATTCTGCATCTACTACGACATAAAAGGCGAAATTCTTACCGTTGTGGCCTTGCTTGATGCTCGCCGAGATCCTATCTGGATACGGCAGAGATTGGGCTGATCAATCATCGGGGCCTAAGGCCATGGCATCCAGGCGCTTCAGATGATCGTCGACCGATTCGCACACAACGCGGCCGGCGGCAAAGTCGGCGCGGGCTTCCTGCAGAGAAATTTCCAGCTCGCACTCCCGCAGGCGTTGATAGGCGTCGGCTTCCATCACCACAAACCGCAGTTCGCCCCGCACGCTCAGTCCCACCTCCCGTTCGTGCTCCAGCGCCCGTGAGATGGCGCCGATGCCACCGGTTTTGAGGTCGTTCGCCGAGATGGCCTGGAAAGCGCTCTTGACAACTAGCTTCATCATACGGTGAATCGCACGGTTGAGAGTGGGGCCTAACCTGACCCCATGGCCGATCCAGATGTCCGCTGGCGCCAGCGGTTCGACAATTTCGAGCGGGCCCTCCAGTTGCTGGAGCGCGGCGTGGAGCTGGCGCGGCAGCGGCCGCTGAGCGAGCTAGAGCAGCAGGGCCTGATCCAGGGCTTTGAGGTCACCCATGAACTCGCCTGGAATCTGCTCGAGGACTATCTGCAGCACCAGGGGATTGCCGGCATCATCGGCTCGCGGGATGCCACCCGCCTGGCATTCCAGAACGATCTGATCAGCGATGGCGAGGGCTGGATGGCGATGATCAAGGCCCGCAATCAGTCGACCCACACCTACAACCTTGAGCAGGCCCAGGCGATCGCCCGCGATGTGATCGAACGCTTCGCAAACCTGTTCGCTGCCCTGCGGAGTCGTTTCACGGCCTTGAGCCAGGAGCCGTGATGACCGTCACTCCCCCGCTGCCTTCAGCCCAAGCCACCGACCTGCCGGACGCGGCCCTCACGGCCATCCGCCAGGTGCTCGCCAGCCACCCCGAGGTGGAGGCCGCGATCCTCTACGGCTCCCGGGCCCTGGGGCGGCAGCGTCCCGGCTCCGACATCGATCTCACCCTGATCGGCCCCGCCATCAGCGCCGCCTCCCTCGCTCGCATCGATGCCGATCTCGATGATCTGTTGCTGCCCTGGGTGATCGATCTCTCCTGCCATGCCTCGATCCATCACCCAGCTCTGCTGGCCCATATCGAGCGTGCCGGCTTAGTGCTGTATCGCCGGCGGGATGCGCCAGAGTGATCGCTGCTTAGTTCATGAAGGCCTGTCACCGCGAAAAGATCGATCAGAGGCCGGCGAGTGAGGCTCCCGAAAAGTGCCTAACAATCCAATGCACCTAACCCGCCACCGAAGACTTGCTCGCACACCCACCAGCTCATGGCAGGCAGATCATGGCAAGCGGTGGTTCACGGAAACCACCTATAAAGAAGTCATGCCTCATAGTAACAGAACAAGGGCACGCTTTTCAGAGCAGTGATGAACGCTGCCTTCTACCTCGCCTTACTTCGCGGATCTTCAGGTAGAGGACAGAGGCCGAGAGCATCAAGGTGACTACGTTTGCAGCAATTAGCGGGCCATCGCCAAGCATAACTCCATAGATCAACCAGCAGCAGATACCAGTTACGAACATGACGTACATCAGAAGGGAGATGCTGCTCAAGTCTGGTGACTTCAGGGCTGTTAGTACTTGGGGCAGGAAGGAAGCGGTGGTCAGGGATGCCGCCACATACCCTACATAAGCTGAAATTTCGCTGTCCATGGGTGGGAGATTCGCCCTTGTGCTTCGATGTTTCAAATCTTAGCTTGTCGTAGGGAAATCGTCTCGTATGGGTGCTCGCAAGCATTGCTGGAGGCAGCGAATGAGGCCTAACCCTTCGGTCAAACCGACACGCTCCGGGCTGCAGCCTCCGCGCGCGGCTTACCTCAAACGTTAGATGCATCGAAGGCCGAGGGTGTCTAAACTTGATTTACGCACGGATGCCAGATGCCGACAATTCTGCGAAGCGGGCCCTACAGAGTTTATTTCTATAGTCATGAGCCCAATGAGCCTCCGCATGTTCATGTTGATCGTGACAAGGCTTCTTGCAAGATGTGGCTTAACCCCGTTGCCCTGGCCAGCAGCTTGGGGTTCAAGGCAGGAGAGCTTAGGGACGTGGAGCGCCTCGTGAGCTCAAACAGAGCTATGCTTGTGAAGGCGTGGGAGGAGTTTCATGGCTAACCCTGGCGAACGTGTCATGAATGTGAGCTCTACTGATATCCATCTCATCGTTGAGCTTGAAGACGGTAGAAGTATTTCAGTCCCCTTGACGTGGTATCCAAGGTTGTTGCATGCCACTCAAAAAGAACGAGATGATTGGCAAGTCGCTGGAGGTGGATTTGGTATTTACTGGCCGTCTATTGACGAAGATCTCAGCGTCGAGGGACTACTTCGTGGGGCGCCCGCACCTCGGGTGCGCGTTATGAGCAGCTAATACTGGCATTCACCTTAGCCACCCCTTGAAAGATACAGATGGAATAGAGTAGTCGTCAGTCTAGCAACGGCCACAACCAGCTCTATGTTGCGCCACCTCAGGCTCCGCGCCGCCGGCGCAAGATGGGTCCGCTATTGGATTCAAGCCCGATTAGAAACCGCCAGCCCAGCGGGCTCAAGCATCAACTTGCTGGAGCGTACGGAATCATCCAATTCAATTGGATAATTGCCATCGAAACATGCAGTGCAAAAATTTGAGGATGCGCTATGGGCTGCTTCCACCATGCCCGCCTTGCTGAGGTAGGCCAAGGAATCGACGCCCAGGTGGCGTTCGATCTCCTCAAGGGTCATTCGTGCGGCAATCAGTTGATCCTGGGTGTCGGTATCGATGCCGTAGAAGCAGGGATGGGTGACCGGTGGCGAGCTGATGCGCATGTGCACCTCTGTGGCACCGGCATCGCGCAGGGCATGCACGAGTTTGCGGCTGGTGGTGCCGCGCACAATCGAATCATCGATCACCACCACGCGCTTGCCGCCCAGCACATCTGGAAGCGGGTTTAATTTCACCCGGATGCCAGCCTCTCGCATCGCCTGGGTGGGCTGGATGAAGGTGCGCCCCACATAGCGATTTTTGATCAGGCCATCGCCAAAGGGGATGCCACTCCACTGGGAATAGCCAATGGCGGCGGGGATGCCAGAATCGGGCACGCCAATAACGATATCAGCTTCTATCGGATTCTCCCGCGCTAGCGCCTCGCCGATACGCACGCGATAGCTATACAGAGACTCGCCAAAGAAGCGGCTATCAGGCCTGGCAAAATAAATCATTTCAAACACACACAGCTTCACTGGCTCCTGGCACCACTGGCTGCGTATCGGCGTGGCATCGCCCAGGCGAAAGTGAACCAACTCGCCGGGCTGAACGTCATCGCTATAGCGGGCACCGATGATATCTAGCCCGCAGGTTTCACTGCTAACCACCCATTGGGCTTGATCGCTCTCGCCCAGGTAACCGAACACCAGGGGCCTGATGCCATGGCCATCGCGCAGGGCGAACAGCCCCTCCGGCGTGCCGATCACCAGGCTGAAGGCACCGCGACAGCGGCCGGCAGCCTCCCGCAGGGCGTCCGCCCAGCCGAGGCCCTGATCCACCGCATTTTGCAGGGCAAAGGCGATCAGTTCGGAATCGGTGGTGGAGGTGAACTCGGTGTCTGGATTGGCGACGGCAATCGCCTGGCGCAGCTCAGCGGCATTGACCAAGTTGCCGTTATGGGCCAGAGCCAGCGGCCCCAGCCGGGTATTCAGCACCACTGGCTGGGCGTTGCACACCTTGCTGGTGCCGGTGGTGGAATAGCGGTTGTGGCCAACGGCCAGCTCGCCCGGCATCCGCTGCAGGATCTCCTGGTCAAACACCTGGCTCACCAGGCCCATGTCCTTGTGCAGTCGCACCTGATTTTCGGCATCGAAAACAGCGATGCCCGCCGACTCCTGGCCGCGATGTTGCAGGGCGTAGAGGCCGAAATAGGTGAGATTGGCCACCGCCTGATCGGTGGCCAGCACCGCAAACACGCCACAGGCCTCCTCTGGCTTGTCGGCGGGTTCAGCTGGCAGCTGGGCCAGGGGGTTGATGGGCTCTGGCTGCATTCCCACCACGGGCCCCCTCGGCTCAAGTAGCAATCTCACATTCTGCATCAGAGTGCCGACGGAGCTTGACGGTTCAGGCCGCAGGTGGCAGGTCGGCGCCGAGACGCCGGGGGATCGCCTGCTCGTAGCTGGCGGCCATGGCGGCGATCGGAAGCCGCAACAAGCTGCTGCCGGCCAAGTTGATCCGCAACTCGGCATCGGCCACCACCTGCCCCAGGCGCTGGGCCGGCAGGGCTGCACCGCCGGCGCCAGCCTGAGCGAGCGCCTCTTGCCAGGCGTCGCTCTGCTGGCTGGGCACGCTCACCAAGATGCGGCCACCGCCCTCGGCGAACAGCAGTCGATCGAGGCGCTCTCCCCCCGCCGGCAGGTCCAGCTCGGCACCGAGACCAGCGGCGAGGCAGCCCTCGGCCGCCGCCACCGCCAGGCCGCCATCGCTGAGATCGTGGGCGGAGGCCACCAGGTTGTCTTTGATTGTCTGGCGCAGGAAGGCCTGCACCCGGGCCTCCAGGGCCAAATCCACCAGGGGTGGCCGGCCGGTGAGCTGGCCGTGGATCACCTCCAGGTAGCTGCTGCCCGCCAGGCTCACCCGCTCATCGGCGGGCTCCAGCTGCAAGCTCACCCCCAACAACCAGATGGCATCGCCGGCCTGGCGCCAGGCCAAGCCGCGCACCTGGGCCAGATCATGCACAAGCCCCACCATGCCCACCACCGGGGTGGGATGGATCGGCTGCAGGCGACCATCAGGCAGGCGGGTCTCGTTGTAGAGCGAAACGTTGCCACCGGTGACGGGGGTATCGAGGGCCAGGCAGGCCTCGGCCAAACCGCGGCAGGCCATCGCCAGCTGCCAGTAACCGGTGGGGGTCTCCGGCGAGGCGAAATTGAGGTTGTCGGTGACCGCCAGGGGCTCGGCGCCCACGCAGCTCAAATTGCGGGCCGCCTCGGCCACCGCCGCCATGCCACCCCGTTCCGGATCCAGGGCCACCCAGCGATTCGGGCAGTCCACCACGGCGGCCACGCCGCGGCTGGCGGGCGCCATGGCCCCCTCGCCCCGCTGGGGCCTGAGCCTCACCACCGCGGCGTCGGCACCACCTGGCAGCAACACCGTGTTGGCCTGCACCTGGTGGTCGTACTGGCGGTACACCCAGCGTTTGGAGGCGATTGTGGGGTCGTCTAGCAGCGCCAGCAGCAGTTCAGCCCAGGAGCGCCGCGATCCGGCGGCCGGGCCCTGCAGCGGGCAGATGCCTTCCATATCTGCCGGCGGCAGCGATTGTTCACTCCAGCGCCAATGGGCCTGGATATCAGCCGGGGGCTCTTCCAGCAGCTGATGCCGGTTGATCGGGGTGTCATCGGCCAGGGCGCTGGCCGGCACCTCGGCCGCCACCTGGCCGTGCTGCAGCACCCTCACCACGTTGTCCGCCAGCACGCGACCCACCACGGCGGCCTGCAGACCCCAGCGGCGAAAGCGCTGCATCAGCGCCTCCTCCCGGCCTGGCTTAACCACAAACAGCATGCGCTCCTGGGATTCAGACAGCAGGAACTCGTAGGCGCTCATGCCGCTCTCTCTGGCCGGCACCAGGTCGAGATCCAGTTCGATCCCCAAGCCGCCCTTGGCCGCCATCTCGGAGCAGCTGCAGGTGAGGCCAGCGGCGCCCATGTCCTGGGCGGCCACCACATCGCCACTTTGAAAGGCCTCCAGGCAGGCTTCGATCAAACCTTTTTCCAGGAAGGGATCGCCCACCTGCACGGCGGGGCGATCGTCGAGGGAGGCTTCGCTCAGTTCAGCCGAGGCAAAGCTGGCTCCCCCCATGCCATCGCGGCCGGTGGTGCTGCCCACATAGATCACCGGATAACCCACCCCCTCGGCGCCCGAGCAGACGATCTCCTCGGTTTCCATCAGCCCCAGGGCCATGGCATTGACCAGGGGGTTGCCGGAATAACTGGCATCGAAGGCCACCTCGCCGCCCACCGTGGGCACCCCCACGCAATTGCCGTAGTGGGCGATGCCTGCCACCACCCCCTGCATCAAGCCCACATTGCGGGGGTCTTCCAACGGCCCAAAGCGCAGGGCATTGAGCAGGGCGATCGGCCGGGCTCCCATCGTGAAGATGTCCCGCAGGATGCCGCCCACTCCGGTGGCGGCCCCCTGAAAGGGCTCCACGGCGGAGGGATGGTTGTGGCTCTCAATTTTGAAAGCCAGCCGCTGACCCTCCCCCAGATCCACCACGCCGGCATTTTCACCGGGCCCCACCAGGATGCGGGGGCCGGTGGTGGGAAAGCCCTGCAGCAGCGGCCTGGAGTTGCGATAACAGCAGTGCTCAGACCACATCACGCCAAACATGCCCAACTCGGCGCGGTTGGGGGCCCGGCCCAGGCGCTTGCAGATTTCTTCGTAATCGGCCTGGCTGAGGTTTTCCTTTTTCAGTGCCTCTGGCACCGCATAGTCGGGAGCAGCCAGCACGGCCAGTCAGTCAGTTGGCTCCAGTGTGGCCGAGCGACCAACGCTTGCGGCAGTTCAAACCCAACCAGCTCAAATTCCACCAGCTCAAATTCCACCGGTTCAAATCCAGCCAGCTAAAACTCAGCCAGCTCAAATCCAGGGGTCGTTGGCATCGTCGCCTGGGTCTGGGGCGGATTGGTTGGCGGGCGACTCCCTTGGGCGCGGCTCACGGGGGAGCGGCTCACGGGATCGCGATTGGCGGGGCGGTAGCGGCGAGCGCCGTTTCAAGGGGCTTCGCCGCCGATCTGATTCCCTTGCTTCATCGGCCTCAGGTTGCCGGTCGTCATGGCGCTGTCGTTCCATTCCCTCGGCCCTTTCCCTGGCTTCATCCCAGTCATTGGACTCAGGCCAGTCATTGGGCTCAGGCCAGTCATTGTGCTCAGGCCAGTCATTGGGCTCGGCTGTTTCCCTGTGATCAGCCATGGCGCTCTGATCGGCAGTGGCCGTCGCCTGGCGCCGCTGCCAGGGGCGATCCCAGGGCTCATCCAGCGGATCAAACTGGCCAGAGGAGCGATCCGGGGGGTTGATCCCATCCCAGGGCGGCTCCTCCAGCCAGCCCTCCAACCGCTGCTCGAAATTGGTGCCGGCCTCTTGCATCTGCTCGCGCCAACGGCGGGAGCGGCTCAATAATTGTTGGCGCACACTGGCCCGGGCCAGGGGCAGATCATCGAGCGATAGCAGGTTGGTGAACACCAAACCGGGCCGTTGATCGACGATCCGATCGGTGGTCAACCGCCAGCGGCTGCTGCCCGGCAGGCGGTGGTCGCTGCGGCTCACCAGGTAGTGCAGGATCTGACCGGTTTTGCGATCCACCGCAGCATCCACCAAGCTGCCGATGGGCTGCTGCTGGCGATCGAGCAGGGCGGCTGCAAACAGGGTGGGCAGTTGCTGCACCGTGTCGCTGTCGGTTTCCGCCGGCTCCCCCTGCACCAACAGCTCCAGCTCGCCCAGATCGCGCAGCTGGTTCAACCGCCACACCAGGCGGCGATCTGTGAACAAAGAAGGCCGGCTCACCCAGCCCAGCAGCCGATGCACCGGCGGATGCATCCAGGCCATCACCCCCGCCCCCTGGTCCAAACCCTGGGAGCAGCGCACGCGCAGCCTGAGCAGATCGCGTACCAGCAGCTGATCTGGAAGGCTCAAGCGGTTACTGGCGCACCTGCACGGGCATCACCAGGTAGGTGAAGCGACTCTCATCGATGGGGGTGAGCACCACCGGGGTGGTGGGAGCGTTGCAGGACATCGCCAGCTGATCACCGGTCATCGCTTTGAGACCATCGAGCAGATAGCGCACGTTGAAGGCAATTTGCAGGTCATCGCCGGAGATCTCAGCCGCCACAGCCTCGGAGCCGCTACCCACATCGCCACCATCGGCCTGGATCAGCAACTTGCCCAGCCCAGCTTCCACGCTGATCTTCACCACATTGTTCTGCTGATCGGCCAGCACCGCCACCCGCTCCAGTGCCGCCAACAGCGGTCGGCGTTCCACCACGATGCGACGCGTAAAACTGGCGGGGATCAGCTGGCGGTAATTGGGATAGGTGCCATCGAGGGTGCGACTGGTGAGCAGTTGATCGGCCCAGTGCACCACCACCTGGCCCCGGTCGGAGAACAGGCTTAGCGGTTCGTCGGAGTGGCGAGCCGAAAGCAACCGCTCCAGCTCCCGCAGGGAACGGGCCGGCACCGTAACGGCAAATGGTTCTTCGTCTTGAGCTGCCGTTTCCCGATCTAAGCCTTGGTGATCGATGCCTTGGCCATCAACGCCTTGGCGATCAGCGGATTCCGGATCCGCGCCCTTAGCGGCGGCGGCATTTTCCAACTGCAGCACTGCCAAGCGATGGCCGTCGGTGGCGGCGCATTCCAAGGTGTTGCCGTGCAGCTGCAGGTGGACGCCGGTGAGCAGCTGCTTGGCTTCATCACCACTGCTGGCAAACAGCGTTGCCCGCAGACCCTTCACCAGGGCATCTGCCTGCAAGCGAATCGGCTTGCCGCTCTGCTCCAGGGGTAGATCGGGAAAATCTTCGGCGGGCATGCCGCGCATCTGAAAACTGCCCGACTGACTGGTCAGTTCCACCTGCTCGCTGTCAGGGGCGCAGCTGAGGGTGATCGGACTGTCGGAGGAGAGCCGGGCCACGATTTCACCGAACAGCCGGGCCGGCAGGGTGATCTCGCCACTGGTGGTCACCGTGGCCGGGATGCTCGTTTGGATGCCGAGGTTGAGATCGAAACCGGTGAGGCTGATGCTGCCGGTGCCGGCATCGGCCGTGAGCAGCACGTTGGCCAACACCGGGTGGGTGGGCCGGCTAGCCACAGCACGACTCACCAACTGCAGGCTGGAACTCAGTTCCGATTGAGAGCAGACCAGCTTCATGGAGTGGGGGCAGGGCCTGTTGGTGTGCCCAAGACGGCAACCACACCCCAGCGATGCCTCTGATTCTGCAATGCCGTTTGCGCCCCGCTCAGCCGGCTGGGGGGCGGGGAACCGCACTTTTCCCCAAACCGGCCGCCTCGCTTCTACGTAAAAAAATAGATTTTTTAAATTAAAAAAGAAATAATTAGTAGTCGTAGGGGCTGGGGAATCTGCGGAAACAGGCTTCCGCGCCAACTGGAGCCTTGGTTATGGCTGGTTCAGGCCTGGGGATAGCTGATTTTATGTTTGGGAAAAAATACCAATTTCCTCAAATTCCCGCCTCTGTGGAAAAGCGTCGATTGATTCTGATGGCAGCTCGCCCTGTTTCTCCCCATTTTGACAGGTGTTTTTCCCCAGGTCAAAACCTGGACCAGCTGGGGGAGATCGCCAGGTCTCTGCTGGCCCATGACTGGCCCCTGCCGGAGAAAATAATTTTTTCTGCGATTCCAGCCGCATAAACAATGCAAATCCTCTAAATGACGCCTCAAAAAATTCCCATTCGACTTCTGCGAGTTAGAGGCAATAAGTCGCTGCAGCGCTTTTCGAGTATTGAGATCGGAAAGATCTGGGATTATTCGGAGCGTTTAAATTCTTTTCAGCCTCGTATATTTGTGATTTTATATAGCTATTGTTGCCGAGTTATGGAGGCAAGGAAATCGTATGGCTAAAAGCTGGGGCTGTTGCTATGTGGCTGCTGCTATTTATTGTTTATTAATAGCCTGATCATTCTGTTTTGATTGGTGATGTAATTTTTTTGAGTCAAACTGGGGAAACTCTGGAAAAAATTACCCACGACCAGGGAAGCCGTCGCATCATCACAAGATTTTCAAGTTGGCATAATCAAAGAAAGATTAGTTTTCTATGGTCTGTTTAGGCAATTATGCACCTAAAAAATCTTAAATTTTCCTGGTCTAGAAATGCTAAAGCCTTGTAAAAAATATCTTACGCCTGGCTTGGGATAGCGAATCTAGAAAGCTTCGCCCCCCAAAAAAGCCCTAGGCAAGAAGACTGGCGAGTTCAATACTGAGTGGCTCCCATTTTGCCTGAATCTCCAGCCTACAGTTCTCTTTCAGCTTGGAAAGGCAATCATCCGGTGGGCAAATCAGCAGACCTGGATCATTGGAATGGCCTAGCATAGACAGCCATTTGGCACCTAAATGTCTGCGGTCGATCAACTTAGTGTCATTGTTAGCAATCACAAAAGGTGACTGGAATTTCGATATGTCATTCTGATTAAT
The DNA here is from genome assembly GCA_044356735.1 of Prochlorococcaceae cyanobacterium. GTDB lineage: Bacteria > Cyanobacteriota > Cyanobacteriia > PCC-6307 > Cyanobiaceae > UBA5018. The sequence continues at coordinate 14,853 of JBIKVR010000022.1, read as the reverse complement.
TGACGGCCATTGCCAAATTATTTCATTGCTATTATTTCGCAGCCAGATATGTCTGATATGGACCAGGCATGGGGTTTCGGCTGGATCCAGCCGCAAACTCTTAATGCCTTCAGCAGGGACTGGAAAATCAAGGCTCACGATAATAGTATGTCTAGACATTTTCACGCTTTTTCGGATCGAGTTTTCCTGTGAAAATCCCTTGGCTCCGCTCGGCTCCCAAAACACCTGCAATATCACTATCCTGCTCAATTGCTGCATAACGCTATACAGATGATCGTGCAGTGCTTGCCTGGCGCAATCCAGTTGCTGGAGATCTGGTAGATCGCTAGCGCCGAGGGTTTTGTGGACATCGAGGGCGAGCTGCAGCAACTGCCCATTGATCCGATCGGCTGAGCTATCAAAGGGGTCTTCGGCGTGGTTCAGGTCTGGACGCACCTCCACCTTCACCCCATCTTCTTGTTCTTTGGCAGCAAAATCCAACCCTGGCCACAGGCCCTGCACAGATCCAACTATGGCGCTGGGGTTCTTCAAGAACTGCTCGTAGCTGACGATCACCCGCCGAAAGTGGCGGCTGTAAAATTCAGCCTCCAGGGTGTGCTGCAACCAGAGCAAGAGGATGCGATCGGCGGGGAGCTGCTCCCGTCGCTTGAGTGATTTCAACACCGCCATCGGGTGTCGATGGATCAGCAGAACTGCGCTGTCGATGCCGTGAGCGCTGATCAAACAGTTCCAGAGCGGCAGCAAGCGGCACTGCCTCGGATCCTTCAACAGCGCCACGCCGGAGCGATCTGTCTCGCCAGGGAAGGCGGCTGCCAGGGCCTGCCCCAGATGGTCCAGACCGGCTTCCGTGTCGGCCCCTACCGCTTCGGCGGCCGGCAGGAAGGGATCATCCCAGCTGCTCTGGGCCTCCGCCAGCAGCTCGGTGTGCAGTTTCACGATCGACTGGGACTCCCAGTAGCCGGTGGGATTGTTGTAATCCGCGGGGGGAGTGTCATGGGGAGCCCTGAAGCCGTGACTACAAAGGTGACCAGCAACGGCGGAAGTACCGCTGCGGTGCATTCCCAACAGCATCAGCAGCCGGCGGGGAAGCTGCTGCTGCACGATCGTATTGATAAGCGAACTGCCGGAATTTTCCATGCCAGGCACGAAGACGGCCTGGTGTTCACCGGCAGGCTGTGTAGGAAACGTGGGCCGAAACAGGCGTCCACCTTCCAGCTGCAGTTCTGCCGGCAGGGCTGTGGACTTAACCGTTAACTGACCCGTAGCGCCCTTGAGCACGAGAATATGTGAACGGAAATCCTGCTGCTCCTCGATAAGCTTGGCGAAGTTGGAGAGCATACTCCGGCTAATCTGACTCACGATTTCGGGAGGGATATCTGTACTTTTCGCAACCGCTGCCACGAGCTCGGTAAGGTTCATTGTTTGATTTTCTGAGTGCCGAGTAAGGTGCTGATTCAAAGTTTTAAATCTGGTTTTGCTGGTGCCGCGCTGTCGCCTATGACTTAACGCGTAGCGTGAATCGACTGAAAGTTCCCTTATTAGCCCATGCCTTCAGGAAAGACCGGGGTAGCCATGACACAATTTAAATTGGCCCTGCCAAGCGAGGAGGGATAGAAGGTTGCACAGTGGCATCGCATTGCCTTCGGTACTGATACTTCAAGCCGATCTCCAGCAACAAGCCTAATACCAGGATGCAGGCATGCTGCCAGGATGCAGGCTTGCTGATTGATCGCAAAAGATTTTGTCGTCGAGACACTATTAGAGAGACAGTGCTACAGAGACAGTTTTAGGGAGATATTGTTAGGGAGACTCTGGAAAACCTGCCTGCCCGACACATCTCACCCCGAGACGGTCATGGGACAGCTAGCAGTTGGGGCTGGCATGGCCATGGCGGCAGCTCAATCCGCGTTAACCAGGGCTGCTTCTGCCGGCCTGGACCACAGCCTGTTGCAACCAGGGCATCGACAGCGCCCGTTCAGTAGCCGATAGGGCAATCGCTTTCCTACCCATCACAAACCAGCATCAGAGGGACACCAGCTGGGGTGGATGCTGCTTAAGCACCTGCTTGAGATACCTGCCCGTATGACTGGTGGGATGCTCTGCCACCTGTTCTGGGGTGCCGCACACCACAATCTCACCGCCCTTGTCGCCACCTTCTGGGCCGAGATCGATGATCCAGTCGGCACAGCGAATCACATCGAGGTTGTGTTCAATAACTAAAATTGAATTGCCCTTATCCACCAGCCGCTGCATCACGTCCATCAGCTTGTGTACGTCATAGAAGCTGAGGCCGGTGGTGGGTTCATCAATTAAGTAGAGCGTTTTGCCTGTGGCGCGTTTGGATAATTCGGTGGCCAGCTTCACCCGCTGGGCTTCCCCGCCGGAGAGGGTGGGTGCCGGCTGGCCCAGCTTGATGTAGCCCAGGCCCACATCCACCAGGGTGCGCAGCCGGTCGGCGGCCTGGGGAATGGCGGCGAATTCATCTGCCGCCTGCTCCACCGTCATCTCCAGCACATCGGCAATCGTATGGCCTCTATAGGTAACCTGCAGGGTTTCACGATTATACCTTGCCCCCTTGCATACATCGCATTGCACATATACATCTGGCAGGAAGTTCATTTCGATTACATTCACGCCCTGGCCGCTGCAGGATTCACAGCGCCCACCTTTTACATTGAAGCTGAACTGCCCCACCTGATAGCCCCGGGCCTTGGCCTCCACCGTGGCGGCAAATACCTGGCGGATGGGATCAAAGCTGCCCGTGTAGGTGGCGGGGTTGGAGCGGGGGGTGCGGCCGATCGGACTCTGGTCGATCACGATCACCTTGTCGATCGACTTGATCCCTTTTAGCTCTTCTAGACCGGCGGGGAAAGGTACTTTTAATCCCAGGCGATGTTCGAGGGCTGGATGTAGCAGTTCGTTCACCAGGGTGCTCTTGCCGCTGCCGCTCACGCCGGTAACGCACACCAGCCGACCCAGCGGCACCTCCAGATCAAAGCCGGCGAGGTTGTTGCGCTGGCAGCCCGTCAAAGTGAGTTGGCGGGATCCGGCAATGCGGCGTTCCGCCGGGGTGGGGATGGCGCGGCGACCACTGAGGTAGGCGCCAGTAAGCGACTCCTGCGACTCCAGCAGGCTGTGCAGATCGCCCTGGGCCACGATGTGGCCGCCGTGCACGCCGGCACCGGGACCGATGTCAACGACATAGTCAGCGGCGCGAATTGTGTCCTCGTCGTGCTCGACGACGATCAGGGAGTTACCGAGGTCGCGCAGCTTGATCAAGGTGGCCAGCAAGCGATCGTTATCGCGCTGGTGCAGGCCAATACTCGGCTCATCCAGCACATAGAGCACCCCGGTGAGACCAGCGCCAATCTGGGTGGCCAGGCGAATGCGCTGGGCCTCGCCGCCGGATAGGGTCATCGCCGGGCGATCAAGGCTGAGGTAGTCGAGCCCCACATCGAGCAGGAATTTCAGCCGCATGCGAATTTCCCGCAGCACCAGATCGCCGATCTGGATCTGGCGTGAGCTCAACAGCGGTTCCGCCCCCGCGCTTTCGCCCACCCCCATCAACTTCTCGATGCGCCGCAGGCTCTCGCCAACGCTGGTGCCAGTGAGCTCATGGATGCGATAGGGACCTACCCGCACCGCCAGGGCTTCTGGCTTCAGTCGCAGGCCCTGGCAGCTGGCACAGGGCACCAGTTCCAGATATTTTTCTAGCTTTTGACGCACGGACTCCCCGTTGGCATCCGCCAGCTGGCGCTCCAAGATCGGCAAAATCCCCTCAAATGGCCGCTGATATGTTTGGCCCTTGCGATAGCGGCTGTCGGCCTGGATCGCAATTGGCTCCTGGCTGCCATGCAGCAACACCTGGCGCTGCTCATCGAGCAATTGGTTCCAGGGGGTTTTTATTTCAAAGCCATAGGCCTCACCCACCGAGTAGAGCAGGGAGAAGTAATAGGCGTTGTCCTTTTCGGCCCAGGGGGCTACGGCGGCATACACCGGTAGCGATGGATCCGGAATCACCCGTTCAAAGGTGAACTTGCGCAGGAAGCCGATGCCATGGCAAGCGGTGCAGGCGCCGTAGGGACTATTAAACGAAAATAACCTTGGCGACAACTCTTCCATCACCGCCCCATGCACCGGGCAGGCGAAGTTTTCCGAGTAGAGCCTTTCCTGGTCAATCCCCTCTGGCAAATCCTCGCCGGCCTTGGGCACCACTTCCACCAGGGCCAGGCCATCGCCGCGTTTCAGCGCCGTGCGCAGCGAATCGGTGAGCCTTTCCTGGATGCCCTCGCGGGCCACCAGTCGATCCACCACCACCTCGATGTTGTGGACATGGTTCTTGTCCAGCTCAATGTTGTCGGCCAGTTCGCGCACCTCCCCGTTGATCCGCACCCGGGCGAATCCCTCAGCCACCAGGCCGGATAGCAACTTCACATGGGTGCCTTTCTTGCCACGCACTAGCGGCGCCAGCAGCTGATAGCGGGTGCCCTCCGGCAACTTCAGGATTTGATCCACCATCTCGTCGATCGACTGGGGCCGAATCGAGCGGTCGCATTCCGGGCAGTGGGGCTCACCGGCGCGACCAAACAGCAGGCGCAGGTAATCCTGGATTTCGGTGACCGTGCCGACGGTGGAGCGGGGGTTGTGACTGGTGGATTTCTGATCGATTGAGATGGCTGGTGATAGCCCCTCAATCGCATCAACATCCGGCTTGTCCACCTGGCCTAGAAACTGGCGGGCATAGGCAGATAGCGACTCCACATAGCGGCGCTGCCCCTCGGCGAAAATCGTGTCGAAAGCCAGGGAACTCTTGCCGCTGCCGCTCACCCCGGTGAACACCACCAGGCGGTTGCGCGGAATGGTGAGGTCAATATTTTTGAGGTTGTGCTGGCGGGCACCCCGCACCCGGATCACATCCTCCAGGCTGCCGCCCTCCAGGCTGCCGCCATTGAGCAGGCGACTGGCCGCAGCATCGGCGGCCAAAGCTGAGGGCTTTAGTTTGGCGGAAGCAGCCAACTCGGCTGAGGGCGTCAGCTCGCTTGCAGCAGTCAGCTGGCTTGCAGCAGCCAGATCGCTAGAGCCCTGGTCAGCCAGGCTGTTGGCATCGCCGTTGGCAGCGGAGCTGGGGGTGGCGTTGGCAATGGAGTTGGCTGCGGCCCGACTTGCAGCGGCTGAGCCCTTGGCGCGAGGCATGCAGCCTACTCAATAGCAGACAATCCTAGAAGCGCTGTAGCCAGTTTTCTAAGTACCAGGCCAGAAACTGCCAGGGCTGCAAGTGTCGGGCCGCCAAGCACCTGATTCTCAAGTGCCGGGGCGCCGCTATCCGCCAAGCCCTGGCCTGGCGGCGTCTACAGCCGCCGCCGCCGCTGCCCAAGCTGAACTGGCCTGGCGACAGAGCTGCTCACTCACCTGCCATAGCCGTTGGCCCTGGAGTGGATCCAGGGCCGCTGGGGCCAGCCTTACGGGCACCGGCCAGCCCTTCATGCCTCCCCACTGGCTGGGGCCGTAGTGACCGCCGGGTTCAGCGGCGGCCGCGGTGGCGGCATACAACAGGGGCAAGGCCCCCATGGCGGCGCTCTGGAACAGGGGGTCCAGCAAGCGGTAGGCCAGGCCCTCCAGCCAGGCGCCGCTTGCCGCCACCGAGGCTGGCTGCAAATTTGTGCGCGCCAAACCGGGATGGGCCGCCAGGCAGATCACGCCGCTGCCGCCGGCCGTTAACCGCCGTTGCAGCTCCTGGGCCAGCACCACATTGGCCAACTTGCTCTGGCTGTAGGCGCGCCAGCGGTCGTAGCGGCTTTCGCCCTGCAGATCCTCGAAAGCCAGACGGCCAAAGTATTGGGCCCCGGAGCTCACCTGCACCACCCGGGCTCCACTTTGGTGCTCCAAACAAGGCAATAGCAGCCGGGTAAGGGCGTAATGACCGATGTGGTTGGTGCCGAACTGCAGCTCAAATCCCTGGCGGGTGAGCTGGCGAGGCGGGGCCATCACGCCCGCATTGTTGATCAATAGATCGAGACGGCGATAGCGCTCAGCCACGTGGGCCGCCGCCGCCACCACGCTGTCCAGGTCGGCGAGATCGAGGTGGAGTACATCCAGGGGGCCATGGGGCAGCCCAGCCGGCTCCCGGGCCAGTTCATCCAGTAGCTGGGCGCGGGCCCGCTCCGCTTTGCTGGTTGAGCGGCAGGCCAACACCACGGTCGCCCCCTTGGCGGCCAGGGCCCGGGCGGTTTCCAGCCCCAAACCACTGTTGGCGCCGGTGATCAGAGCCAAGCGACCGCTCTGGTCGGGGATGGCCGCGACGGTCCAGGGCGCGGCTTGAGCCGCGGGCGATGGGGAACCAGAACTCACAGCCAAACAGCTGGTTACGGAGCAAAATTGTAACCGATTGTTAACAAACCGGTTTTGGGGGCCAGAACCACTGCTTGGGAGCAAAACAGCTTCTTGGCCACAAAGCCGCTTCTTGGCTACAAAACCACTTCTTGTTGGGGAGATTATGGAAAATCGCTATTGCGGTCGTCACCATATTGCGGTTTTCACCATTTAGGGAGGCTCTGAACAACCGCCATTTCGCCGCTCCAGCCAGCTGAGATTCATTGCGGCATCGGGGCTCTATTGGGCGTTGCTCGGGTTTTATCACATCTTCCTCAAGTGCTCACCAATTCGATGGCCACCGCACCGGAGAATCCTTGTTGAATTGGAGCATCCTCGCCAGAGGGAGGGGCGGGTTTGTTACCGCAAACCTTTTACACAAAACCTTGGTGGCAAACTCTGGTGCCACAGGGATTGCTCAGGTAGCAGGGTCGCGGCAATCGCGATTTTCCAGAGTCTGCCTGGGTTAGCCCAAGTGGCACTGCTCCAGCAGGCTGGCGGCATAGCTGAATGCTTCGCTGTGATCGCCGCCGGCCAGTTCGGCCAACTCCTCCTGGCGCTCGCGAGTGTCCCGCAGTTGGGACACTCGCATCCGGGTGACGCCATTCACCACCTGCTTGCTAACCCGGAAGTGGTGGTCGGCCGCGGCCGCCACCAGGGGCTGATGGGTAACGCAGAACACCTGCCGGCCACTGGCCAATTGCCGCAACAGCGTCGCCATGGCGGCGCTCACCCGACCGCTCACACCCGTATCGATCTCGTCGAATAGCAGGGTCGGCTGGGCATCGTCAGGGGCTAAGCAGGTTTTCAAGGCCAGCAAAAAGCGACTCATCTCGCCGCCGGAGGCCACCTCCGCCAAGGGGGCCAGGGGCTGACCTGGATTGGCGGAGAACAGGAAGCGCACCGCATCGGCGCCTGCCTCGCTCGGGGGGGCGGGCTCGATCGCCACGGCAAAGCGCACATTGGCCAGGCCCATCGGCCGCAGGGCCGTCATCAATTGTTGTTCCAGGGCGGTGGCTGCCCGCCGGCGCGCCTGGCTTAGCCGGGCATTGACCCGGTCACGGCTGGCCAGCGCCGCCGCCTGCCGCTGCTCCAAGGCCGCCAGCTCAGATTCATCGGCGCTGCCATTCAACTGCTGGCGCAAGCGATCCCGCAGGGCAATCAGGGCTGCTAGATCGAGGCCATGGCGCCGCTCCAGGGCCTTGAGCTGGGCCATCCGCTCCTGCAACAGACCGAGACTCTGGGGATCGCTATCCAATACCGCTCCGTAGCGATCCAGCTCGCGTCCCAGGCTCTGGAGCTGAAGCAAGGCCTCGCTGGCGCAACAGCGCAGCGGCGTCAGGCAGCCATCCAGCTGTTCCAACACATGCAACTGCTGCTCACAGCTGGCCAACTGATCGAGCAGCGAAGGCACTTCCGCCGCCCCATCCACCAGACGGGAGAGCAGCTCCGTTACCCCCTCCTGGAGGCGCACCCCATGGACAAGCCGGTCCTGCTCCTGTTGCAGTCGCAGCCGCTCCTGGGCATCCTCCAGGCCAGCGGCCTCCAAATCGGCCAACAGCTGCTCTTGACGCTGTCGATCTTGCAGCAGCTGGCGCCGCTCGGATTTGGCCTGGTCCAGGGCCGCTGCCGCCAGTCGCTCCTGGCACCAGGCGGCGGCCACCGGTGCCAGCAGCGGCCGCAGGCTTTCACCAGCAAAACGATCCAGCCAAAGCCGCTGTTGACCAGGGCGGGCCAGCTGTTGGCTCTGGCCCTGGGCGGTGAGATCCAACAGCAGCGGCCGCAGCTCCTGCACCTGGGAGCGGTTGATCACCATGCCATTGAGGCGATGGCGACTCAGCCAGCGCCCTTCACTCAACCGCCATTCCCGACTGAGTAGCAACTCCGGTTCATCGAGCTCGAAGCTGTGCAAATCCAGCCATCCCTTGACCACAGGGGTGAGGCTGAAACTGGCCTCGATCCAGCTGCGACTGGTGCCCTGGCGCACCAGGCGGGCACCGGCAGCCCCTTGCAGGCCGCCGAGCAGGGCATCGAGGGCATCGAGCAGGATCGACTTACCAGCGCCGGTTTCGCCGGTGAGCACCGTGAAACCGGCGGCAAAATCGAGCTGGAGCTCCTCGATCAGGGCGATGTTCTCGAGACGCAGACCCGTGAGCACCCACCCCTCCTGGATAGAACAAATGTTCTAAACGATAGCCGGTTTTGCCGGGTTGCCAAGTTCTGCCGGATACCTGGCCGGGGTCCGCGGCGCCCAGCGGCAAGGCCCCGCCAGTGCCAGTGCCAGTGCCAGGGGCGGGCCTGGGGGTCTGTGATCAAGCCTGCGGGACCCGCTAACGGGGGAGGCGCAGGCCGGCCTCGTTTCGGCGGGTTTGGCTTGGGCAGCGCTGGTTCGGCTGGTTTTGGTTTAGTAAGGGCATCCCTGCCCCTGCCGTTGTGTCGCTGCAGACCCAGCCCACAGCCCTGGAAGCGGCCGCAGCCGCCATGCGAGCGGCGGTGTTCGGAGAACAGTTGCCCGCCAGCAGCGCCACGCCAGCCCCAGTGGCCCCCACCAGCGAAATGGCCCCCACCAACGAAGCGGCCCCGACCAGCCAAAAGCCCCCGACCGGTGAGCCAGGCCTAAAAACCGCTGATCCGACGGGGCCCCCAGGGGTGAGCGGCGGGCCGCTGGTAGCAAGAGAGCTAGTGGTAGCAAGAGAGCCGGTGATAGCCGGACAGACAGTGGCGACCGGCGAGGCAAAGGTGTCAGCTGAGCCAAGGCTGTCCGGGGAACCTCCGCTGTCAGCTGAGCCAAGGCTGTCTGGTGAGCCAAACCAACAGGCTGAATTGAGCGATTTCCTCGAGGCCGCCGGTCTGCTGCGCTACGACCCGGCGGCGATCACGCGCATATACGCAGGCCATCCGCAGCGACTGCTCCGCCGCCTGTGGCAAACCCTCGTGCCCATTGGCCTCTACCTGCTGGCGGTGGCCATGGATTGGCTGTTTGGCCAATTGAAAAAACCCAGCCAGGTGACCGCCCGCGCCAAGGAGGCGGCCGATCTGGTGGCCTCCCTCGGGCCGGCCTTCATCAAGGCTGGCCAGGCCCTCTCCACCCGACCAGACATCGTGCCGCCGCTGTTGTTGGCGGAACTGGCCCAATTGCAAGACCAGTTGCCTGGCTTTGATCCAGAGCTGGCCATGGCCTGCATCGAGGAAGACCTGGGCAAAGCGGTGGCAGAGATCTATGAGCAGCTCGACCGGGAGCCAATCTCGGCGGCCTCCCTGGGTCAGGTGCACCGCGGCGTACTCAAGGGAGGCCAGAGAGTGGCTGTAAAGGTGCAGCGACCTGGCCTCAGGGAGCAAATCACATTGGATTTATATATTGTGCGTAATATTGCGGCCTGGTTGAACAAAAATATTGGCATTATCCGCAGTGACCTTGTAGCCCTGATCGACGAGCTGGGTCAGCGTGTCTTCGAAGAAATGGATTATTTCAACGAAGCGATGAATGCCGAGCGCTTTGCCGAGCTGCACAGCCACAATCCCCGCATTGCAGTGCCGCGCATTTACCACCATGCCACCTCCAGAAGGGTGCTGACCATGGAATGGATTGACGGGGTAAAGCTTACAAATTTAGAGGCGGTGAGAGCCCTGGGCGTAGATCCGAATGAGCTGGTGGGAGTGGGCGTTAGCTGCAGCCTGCAACAGCTGCTGGAACATGGCTTCTTCCACGCCGATCCCCATCCTGGCAACCTGTTGGCCCTGGCCGACGGCAGGCTTGCCTACTTGGATTTCGGCATGATGAGCAGCGTCAGCCGCGAATCGCGCACCGGACTGATCCAGGCCGTAGTTCACCTGGTTAATCGCAACTTTGGCAAGCTATCAAACGACTTTGTCACCCTTGGCTTCCTGGCGGAAGATGTTAATCTTCAGCCGATAGTACCCGCCTTTGAACAGGTATTTGGCCAGGCATTGGAGATGGGTGTCAGCCGCCTTGATTTCAAGGCGGTCACCGACGACCTATCTGGAGTTATGTATAAATTTCCTTTTCGGGTGCCGCCCTATTACGCCCTGATAATTCGCTCGCTTGTCACCCTTGAAGGCATTGCACTAAGCGTGGATTCAGACTTTAAAATTCTTGGGGCAGCTTATCCCTATTTCGCCCGCCGGCTGATGGAGGATCCCGATCCCCAGCTGCGCAATAGTTTGAAGGAAATGCTGTTCGATGGTGATATCTTCCGCTGGCAAAGACTAGACAACTTAATTGCCAGTGCCTCCCAGGGTGCCGAGCTTGATCTAGACGGTTTGCTGGATCAGGTGTTGGATTTCCTGTTTTCCGCCCAGGGCGGTCTGCTGCGCCAACAGCTGGTGGATGCCCTGCTGGAGAAGCTGGATGCCCTGGCCTGGGAGACGACCCTGCGGCTCGGCATGCGGCTACCGCTGCAGCTGCTACCGCCAGGCCTGCGCCAACCGGCTGCCATCGCCACTGGTCAGCCGCTGCTGGATCTAGAGCCCATCGCCCAGTTGGTGAGCATCCTGCAGGCCCTGCCTGGCTTTGAACCCCAGCTGCTGCTGAGGCGATTACCGAGGCTGCTGGAGGAGCCAGAACTGCGGCGCATGGGGGTGGACCTGGCCAAGGGGTTGGTGGAGCGGTCCGTGGTGCGCCTGGTGCGGGACCTGCTGGTGGCGCCCCAACTGAGATCGGTCTAATGGCAGCCGCTCGGGGCGCCTATCGTGACGAGCTGACACTCCGGGTTGCCGTGGTTAGCCGTTCTCGCCTACGCCGCTCCCTCTTGGCCGCGGCCCTAGGGATCGGTTTAGGGGCAACTCTGCCCCTGGGCAGCAATACGGGCGTTTTGGCCGCCGACAATCTGGTTTTCGTTAGCGGCGGCTTCCGGCGTTCGATTCCGGTGGCAGATCTGGAACAGCTAGCCAGCACCGGCAAGGCCCAAGGGCTGCTGGCCGATCTGCTCAGCTTCAGCAAACAGCCGCCCGCCCAGGTGGCCAAGCTGCTAAATGAGTCGATCAGCCTGCCGGTAACCCTGGTCAGCCGGCTGCTTAACACCCGCATTGGCGAGGCCGTGCTGGAGCGGGTGGCCCAGATCGTCTTCCCCCTGAAAACCCCTGGTGCGGGTTTGCCGGCCCTGCGTTCAGCGGTCGTGATCGGTCTGGTGGAGGGCAATGGCTCGCTCACGGCGCTGCGCTTCCTGCGGGCCTATCCCAGCCGCAACATGGAGGTGAGCATCCCGGCCCTGCTCAGCCTGATGGACAAAACCAGCTCGATTTCCGATCTGGTGCGCTTCTTCTCGGAAGCGCCGCTGAATGGACTGCGGGGCGAGCCCTAGATTCGAGTCAGTTTGAGCTGACCCCAGTGCCCCTGATCCAAACCCTGCGGCAACTGGGTCTGGGCGGCGCTCGGGCCACCATGCAGGACTGGCCGGGCCTGATTGAGGCCTACCAGCGCTGGTTGCCGGTGAGTGAAAGAACCCCGGTGATCAGCCTGCGGGAGGGCGCGACGCCTTTGATTCCAGCGCCGGTGATCTCCGAGCGGATCGGCAAGGGGGTGCGGGTGTATCTGAAATACGACGGTCTCAATCCCACCGGATCGTTCAAGGACCGGGGCATGACCATGGCGATCAGCAAGGCCAAGGAGGCCGGATCAGAGGCGGTGATCTGCGCTAGCACCGGCAACACCTCAGCCGCTGCCGCTGCCTACGCTCGCCGGGGCGGCATGCGCGCCTTCGTGTTGATTCCGGATGGCTATGTGGCCCAGGGCAAGCTCGCCCAGGCCCTGCTATACGGTGCTGAAGTAATCGCCATCAAGGGAAACTTCGATAGAGCTCTAGCTATTGTTCGCGATGTGGCTGATCGCTATCCGATTACCCTGGTGAATTCAGTTAATCCCTACCGTCTTCAGGGGCAAAAAACGGCGGCATTTGAAGTGGTAGATGCCCTGTCAGATGCCCCAGATTGGCTATGTATCCCCGTTGGCAATGCCGGTAATATTACCGCCTATTGGATGGGTTTCAACGAATATCGCCAAGCCGGTCATTGCCGCAAGTTACCTCGGATGATGGGCTTCCAAGCCGCCGGATCCGCCCCTCTGGTGTTGGGACATACGGTGGAACAACCAGATACGATTGCCACGGCCATTCGCATAGGTAACCCTGTAAATCGTGATAACGCGCTAAAGGTTGAGCGGGAAAGCAATGGCGGATTCATGGCTGTAACCGATGCCGAGATAATTGATGCCTACAAGTTGTTGGGCAGCCAGGAGGGTGTTTTCTGTGAGCCAGCCAGTGCCGCATCCGTGGCAGGTTTACTCAAGCGCCGCGACGAAGTGCCAGCTGGCGCCAATGTGGTCTGCGTGCTCACCGGCAATGGCCTCAAGGATCCTGCCACCGCCATCGAACACAACGACTCCAAGTTCCACACAGGCCTGGAGGCCGACACGGATGCCGTAGCGGCAGTGATGGGCTTTTAACGCTTATGTCAAGTGGCTGGCACCGCCACCTCTGCCAGCGAGCCCGCTGCCAGCGATCTACAGTTGCTGCCAGCGAGCAACCGTTGTCAGCGAACCACAGCTGTTGGGGGCTGGGTTTGCCCCTCTCTGGAAGCAGTGCCATGAACATTCACAACATTGATTTCACCGCTCTCAGCTTGCGAGATCCCTTGCGCCAACTTGGTTTATCTGTTTACGGCCCAGGCGGAATGGGCAATTTATCGAGTTGCCTTATGGTTTAAGTGGCTCAGTATGTATCCAAGGATACACAAGCAAAGCACCTGAAGCATAAGTCTAGATCTTATTCTTGGACAGTCACCGGTGCAGCTCCTCGCCTTGGCACGAATACGGCGGCCGCCAGCGCTTGTCCGGGCTCCTGCAGGGCAAATTTTTTCATTGCCTAAAAGCAGAATTGAACTTCCCCAACCATCTATAGCAGCATCACTGCTGGAGAACAATGGGGGGGTATGCTTTTAGTCAGCCGATGCGACTCACCTGGATGCTTTGGCAGGCTGGACCAGTCAAAATCAGGGTTTTTGTCAGCGGCTCCAGCAAGGGATCCCAGATTTGTCTGCGCTAGTTCAGCCGCATAAGCGCATTGTGCTGGACCTGGCACACTTAGGCCAATGGCGCAAGAATCCCAGGACAAATCTCGCCTAACCTAACGCATCAGCCACATTGGTGGCAGACAACGCCCATGGCTAGGCCCTTTACACCCTTGACCCCAGCCAAGCGGTTTTAAAAAATTAAATGCAGTCTAGCAATTAACTTTTTGCTCCCCCTTCTCCCACCCCAAACTTTAAAGCCATGTCGATCAATCCCAATCCCGTCTTAACATTTGATTCAGATTTCGTTGATAGCGGTTCGTCCGCCGTTGATCGCATCACCAACGATGTCAACTTTTCCCTGGTGGTAGCCGGCCTGGGAGCGGGTGACAGCGTTGCTTATCAGTAGAGCACAGATGCCGGTAATTCTTGGATTGCCACTGCCGCTAGCCAGTCTAATCTGGCTGATGGTAGCTATCAGGTGCGCGCCCTTATTACCTATGAATCTGGATATAGATTTGAGGGCGAACTTAGCCCTGGCAATTGGATTGCGTCAATTGATGGTAATGGCTCTATTGATATCAGTCAATCTCCATTGTCCATTGCTTTGCTTGGGGCAGATGATATAGGCGAAAGCTCTAATCCGCCGGAAGCAGGCTATAGGACGGATATAGTTATTTCATCCCCAGTGGCTTGGACAGCTTCTTTTGACTGGAACTACTCAACCGATGATTTCATGTCATCCTGGGATCCATTTGGCTATTTAATTAATGGCAATTTTTATCAGCTTACAATAGATAGTAGCGATTTGCTTCAGTCCGGATCGGTAACAATCTCGCTGAACGCGGGGGATGTTTTCGGCTTCAGGCAGGGTTCGGTTGATGCTGCTTATGGTAGGGCATCTGTCCAAATTAGCGGCTTTGTCGCGGATTACAGCAGCGTATATTCTAATGTGCAGTCTTTCGCCATTGATAGCACAGCTGCAGCTGCCCCCAGTCTGGCCCTGGCCAACGACACCGGCGTTAGCGCTACCGATGGAATTACTAATGACGGCACTATTAATGTAACCGGCCTGGAAGCAGGCGCCAGTTGGCAATACTCGATCAATAACGGTGGTAACTGGATCAGCGGCACTGGCTCCTCCTTTGCGCTCGCCATTGGCAGCTATGCCGCCGGCACAATTCTCGTGCGCCAGAGCGATATCGCTGGCAATACCAGTGCCATTGGCCAGCTAGGGGGCATCACCATCATCGACAGCACAGCGGTAACCCCCAGCCTGGCCCTGGCCAACGACACCGGCGTTAGCGCTACCGATGGAATCACTAATGACGGCACTATCAATGTAACTGGCCTGGAGGCAGGTGCCAGCTGGCAATACTCCACCAATAGCGGTGGCAACTGGATCAGCGGCACTGGCTCCTCCTTTGCGATAGCCAGTGACACCTATGATGCCGGCAGCAT
>JBIKVR010000079.1:0-12787 GCA_044356735.1 Prochlorococcaceae cyanobacterium | reverse complement strand
CCGTTAATGCCTGGCTTGATAATGGCAACACACTGACCCTGATCTGATCACTTAGCTTCATATTCACTCGGCCGGTCTTTAGACCGGCTTTTTTATTCTATTTATTAATTGGCTGAACCGAGAAAAGACGGTCACCCTGATCTAATCTCTATATCCTGATCTCTATATCCTGATCTCTATATCCTGATCTCTATATCCTGATCTCTATATCCTGATTTATGCATGCTGATCCATGCGTGCTGATCCCTGGGATTGGCTAATCTTCCAAAAATCTTTTTAAGCCAGGCCTCGGCCTGGCTTTTTTGTGGGCCGCCCTGATCGCCTGCTGGCTCCTGGCGCTTGGTTCTCCGTTTTTGCTAACAGGTTTGTCAGGGCTCTCAGATTTGTCAGGGCTCTCAGGTTTGGCAGGGCCCTCAGGTTTGGCAAGTTACTGGATTGGTCTGTTGGCATTTATCGAGCTTGAGCCAGGGACCCACCTGGATGGCTCGGTGTGGGTGGACTGGGCCTTCCTGGGCGGCCCATGTGCCCCGGCTAGAGCAGATGCCCTTGCTGAGATGCCCTGGCTAGGGCGGGGAATTTAGCACCCCTGCGGCCTGATCGGCATCTTTTTAGGCAACCTCGGCACGCTTGTTTTTTTTCAGATCGTTCTGTAGGATGAAGCCTGAAAGTGATTTAGCGACCAAGTTCCAACTGCCTACCTTTGCCACTGCGCCAGTAAGGTAAAATGGCTGAATTGATTAAAATGCCCGGCGGCCCCAAGGGTTTGCCATCCCCAGAAGATTTAGATTTCTGGATTAGACAGTTTAAGCTTCACTTTTTTGCTAAATCCAGTGCCCAGCCCCCGTTGCTAAAGGGCGTCAGCCATCAGGGATGCCTGGGCGTGCTTGATCTAGGCATGGAAAACCTGACCCGATTCAGCCTGCATGTGCCCAAGGATCGCCTGTTGGTGGTAATGGGGAAGGAAGGACAGCTCAGCTGGCCGGAATACACCGGCTCCAAGTCGCATCCGGGCCATCGCCACGAGGGGGTTTTACTGCCGGGGGACAGGCTGGTGGTGCCCGTTCACAGCGATCATGCCAACCTGCTGCTGCTGAGCTGCTCACTGACCAAATTGCGCGGTGTGGCTTTGGCCCATGGCCTGGGCAATCCCGATTGGTCTGGCCTGGCCAGCTCCCTGCCCAGCCAGCACTCTCTACTACATCAATGTTGCAGTCGCTTGCTGGCCCTGGCCGTTGAGCCGCTTACCCCCATGGCCACAGCCCTGGTCAATTCCTTGGAGCTGCTGCTTCAAAACAGCTTGGTTAGCTTGGCGGGCTCGCAAGCCTGCAGCCTCGATGCCGATAATCCATCCCACGACCACGTGGTGCGAGCGATTGGCATCATGAAGCAGCAGCTTGATCGCCCCTTGACCGTCGAGCAGATCAGCCAGGCCTGTCACATCTCGGCGCGCACCCTGCAGTCTGCCTTTAAGGCGGTATGCCACCTAACGCCGATTCAAACCCTGCAGGAATTGCGCCTCGAGGCCCTGCGCTGCCGCTTACAGAACGGCGAGGATGTGGCCAGTGCCTGCCAGGCGGTGGGACTGCGGGCTTCTGGGCGCATCGCCGCCGCCTATCGCGAACGCTACGGGGAGTTGCCGCGCGAAACCCGGCTGAGCCGCCAACCAATCCCAGCAGAAGACCAAGTAACTAGTGCAGAGGTGTTGCAGCTGTTCAATCCAACTGCCAATCTCCGCCCGTCGCCACGGCAGAACGGCGCCGATCGGCAAGCAGTTGGCCATCTTTGAACTGCACCAGTCTTTCGGCCCGCGAGGCCACCTCCACCTCATGGGTCACCAGCACCAGGGTGATGCCGCTCTGGTGCAGGGCGTCAAAAATGGCCAGCACCTCAGAGGTGGTGCGGGAATCGAGGGCACCGGTGGGTTCGTCGGCCAACAGCAGCGCCGGGTTGTTGATGATCGCCCTGGCGATCGCCACCCGCTGTTGCTGGCCGCCGGAGAGTTGATTTGGTTTGTTGGCCAGGCGCTGGGCCAGGCCCACCCGCTCCAGGGCCGCAGTCGCCCGCCGGCGCCGCTCCACCAGGGGCACGCCCGCATACACCATCGGCAGCATCACGTTCTCCAAGGCACTGAGCTGGGGCAGCAGGTGAAATTGCTGAAACACAAAGCCCAGGTCGCGGTTGCGCATCAGGGCCAGCTGGTCGTCGCTGAGGCTCTCGATCGCCCTGCCGTTGAGCCGGTAGCTGCCGCTGTTGGGCCGATCCAGGCAGCCCAGGATGCTCATGGCCGTGCTCTTGCCCGATCCCGATGCCCCCATCACCGCTACATATTCGCCTCGGTAGACCTTGAGGCTGAGATGATCGAGGGCCTTCACCCTCATCTCCCCTTCGCCGTAATACTTACAAACGTGGATTAGTTCGGCTACGGGGGTTTGCGCGGCCACTAGCTCTATTGGCGATGCTGTTTGTGATGCTATTGGTGATGCTGTCACTAAATCTATTGGTGGTGCTGTTTTAGATGCTATTTGCTCTGGTGATGCTGGTGATGCTGGTGATGTTGCAGATGGAGATGCTGTTGATGCTGGTGACAGGGATGTTTCGATTAGAGCTGTTTCCGCTGGGCCCACCACTTAGCCCAAGGCGGCTGCGCCGCCACCGGAGGCGGCTATGGCCTGTTGCAGTATAGGCGTACCGGCCACGGTGCTGCTAGCCCAGATAAACAGGGGATTCGATAAAATTCCGCCCACCGCTGTTACCAGTACACAGCCCACCAGAGCAGCTCGCAGCGAGGGCATACCAGCCAGGTTCCAGGTGATCGCTGGATAGGCTTTCACCACATCGGACGCCTCCTGGGGCTCCTTCACCACCATCATCTTAATTACCGAAATATAATAGTAGATCGAAACAACGGAGGTGATTAGCCCCACTACTACCAGGAGGTACTGGTGATCAGCCCAGCCAGCAAAGAACAGGTAAATCTTGCCGAAGAAGCCGAGCATCGGTGGAATTCCACCAAGGGAGAGCAGGCAAAGGCTAAGGCCCAGGGTGATCAGAGGATCCTTCTGGTAGAGGCCGGCATAATCTGCAATTCGATCCGAGCCGGTGCGCAATGAGAAGAGAATGATGCAGGCAAAGGCGCCAAGATTCATAAATAAATAGGCCGCCATATATAGAACCATGGCCGCGAAGCCATCCTCGGTGCCGCAAACCATGCCGATCATCACAAATCCAGCCTGGCCGATAGAGCTATAGGCCAGCATTCGCTTCATCGAGGTTTGGGCCAAGGCCACCACGTTGCCGAGCACCATGCTCAGCACCGCCAGCACGGTGAACAGCAGCTTCCACTGCTCGTTGAAGCTCTCGAAGCAGCCCACCAATATGCGCAGGGCCAGGGCAAAACCTGCCGCCTTGGAGCCCACCGATAAAAAGGCCACCACCGGCGTAGGCGAACCCTCATAGACGTCGGGAGTCCATTGATGAAAGGGCACAGCGGCGATTTTGAAGGCCACCGTTGCCAGCACAAACACCAGCGAAAGCGCCGCCACCGGCTTGGCACTGGTCTGCAGCGCCACAGAGATGGAAGCCAGATCTGTGGCACCGCCGGTGATGCCATAAAGCAGGGAAGCGCCATAGAGAAACACCGCCGCCGCCGCCGAACCCACCAATAAATATTTAAGAGCTGCCTCAGAACTGCGGGCGTCGCGCTTCATGTAGCCCGCCAACAAATAACTGGAAACCGAGAGGGTTTCCAGCGAAATAAAGATGCTCACCAGATCGGTGGAGCCACAAAGAATCATTGCCCCCACAGTGGCGGCCAGCAAGATCGCTGCGTACTCGCCCACCGGGGTGCCGCTGCGCTCCACATAGCGCCAGCTCAGCAGCAGAGTGATCAAGGTGGAGGCGGCCACCACGGCCCGGAAGGCCACCGCCAGGTTGTCGGCCAGGAAACCACCAAAAAAGGATGGCGCCAGGGGGGAGTTCCACTGCAGGGCCAGCAGCACCAGGGCGGCGCCCAGGCCCCCGTAACAAAGGGGCGGCACCCAGCGGCTGGCCGCTTTTTCACCCGCCAGGTCCACCAGTAGCGAAATCAGCAGGGCCAGCAGCACCGCCGCCTCCGGGGCGATCGCCCCGGCGTTCAGCTGCAGGCTCAAATCGCCCATGCTCGGCATAGCCAGCCCAGCTCCCCCCAGGGCTGCCAAAAGCGATGGCATCAACCCTTGCAGGGTGGGCCCAGCGTCGATCACGGCGTCGATCACAGCGTTGAGGGCGGCGCAGTTTGGTTCGCAGGATCGTAGCCATGCTGCCGCTGGGTTTAGGGGCTGTCAGCTGGGCTGGCAGCAGCATCATTTGTTTCACCCCTGGCGGTGGATGCGATAGAGAGGGAAGCGAACGTCCGCCAGCCCGTGGCCCACACCCTGGTCATCGTCGAGAGCCCCACCAAGGCCCGCACCATCCGCGGTTTCCTGCCGCGGGAGTTCCGCGTCGAGGCATCGATGGGCCACGTGCGCGATCTGCCCAACAGCGCCAGCGAGATTCCCGCCGCCTACAAGGCCGAAAAGTGGGCCAACCTCGGCGTCAATACCGAAAACAGCTTCGAGCCCCTCTACGTGGTGCCGAAGGACAAGAAAAAAATTGTCAAGGAGCTCAAGGAGGCCCTCAAGGGCGCCGATCAGCTGCTGCTGGCCACGGACGAAGACCGCGAAGGCGAGAGCATCAGCTGGCACCTGCTGCAGCTGCTGGCCCCCAAGGTGCCGGTTAAGCGCATGGTGTTCCACGAGATCACCAACCAGGCCATCGGCCGCGCCCTGGAGCAGACCCGGGAGCTGGACATGGAATTGGTGCACGCCCAGGAGACGCGTCGCATCCTCGATCGCCTGGTGGGCTACACCCTCTCGCCCCTGTTATGGAAAAAGGTGGCCTGGGGCCTCTCCGCCGGCCGGGTGCAGTCGGTGGCGGTGCGCCTGTTGGTGCAGCGCGAACGGGCCCGTCGCGCCTTCCACAGCGGCAGCTACTGGGATCTCAAGGCCCAGTTGGAGCAGGCCGGCAGCCGCTTTGAGGCAAAACTCAGCCACCTGGATGGCTCGCGCATCGCCGGCGGTGCCGATTTCGACGAAACCACCGGCAACCTCAAGGCGGGCAGTAGCGCCAGGTTGCTCAGCGAGGCCGAGGCCGGCGCCCTGCAGCAGGCCCTGCGCCAGGCCCCCTGGAGCGTCGTGGCCGTCGAGGCCAAGCCATCGCTGCGCAAGCCGGTGGCTCCCTTCACCACCAGCACCCTGCAGCAGGAGGCCAACCGCAAATTGCGCCTCTCCGCCCGCGACACCATGCGCGTCGCCCAGGGGCTCTACGAGCGCGGCTTCATCACCTACATGCGCACCGACTCGGTGCACCTCAGCGACCAGGCGATCCAGGCGGCCCGCAACTGCGTGGAGCAGAAATACGGCAAGCCCTTCCTCAGCCCCCAGGTGCGCCAGTTCTCCACCAAGGCCCGCAATGCCCAGGAGGCCCACGAGGCGATCCGGCCCGCCGGCGAGAGCTTCCGCGATCCCGTGGCCACCGGCCTCGATGGCCGCGATCTGGCCCTCTACGAGCTGATCTGGAAGCGCACCGTGGCCAGCCAGATGGCCGACGCCAAGCTCACCATGCTCAGCGTCGACCTGCAGGCAAGCGCCGCCGGCCTGGGCACCGCCAACTTCCGCGCCACCGGCAAGCGCATCGACTTCGCCGGCTTCTTCCGCGCCTATGTGGAGGGCTCCGACGACCCCGACGCCGCCCTGGAGGGCCAGGAGGTGTTGCTGCCCGCCTTGAGCGAGGGCGATCAACCCAGCTGCCTGGCGGTGGAGGCCCTCGGTCACCAAACCCAACCCCCCGCCCGCTACAGCGAGGCCGCCCTGGTGAAAATGCTGGAGAAGGAGGGCATTGGCCGTCCCTCCACCTACGCCTCGATCATCGGCACGATCGTGGATCGGGGCTACGCCACCCTGTTGGCCAACGCCCTCACCCCCAGCTTCACCGCCTTTGCGGTGACGGCGCTGCTGGAGGAGCACTTCCCGGAATTGGTGGATACGGGGTTCACCGCCCGCATGGAGAACACCCTCGATGAGATCTCCACCGGCAAGGTGGACTGGCTGCCCTACCTGGATCAGTTTTTCAAGGGCGACCAGGGCCTGGAGCACCAGGTGGCCCGGCGCGAGGGCGATATCGACCCCGGCGCCTCCCGCACCGTGGTGTTGGAGGGGCTGCCCTGCGTGGTGCGCATCGGTCGCTTCGGGGCCTACCTGGAGGCCAAGCGCCTGGCCGATGACGGCACAGAAGAGCTGCTAAAGGTAACCCTGCCCCAGGAGATCACCCCGGCCGATCTCAATGCCGACAAGGCCGAGTTGCTGTTGCGCCAGAAGGCCGAGGGGCCGGAATCCCTGGGTCAAGACCCGGAAACCGGCGAGGCGATCTACCTGCTGTTCGGCCAATACGGCCCCTACCTGCAGCGGGGCCAGGTGAGCGACGACAACCCCAAGCCCAAGCGCGCCTCCCTGCCCAAGGGGGTCAAGCCCGAGGAGCTGAGTATCGAGGATGCCCTGGGCTTGCTGCGCCTGCCCCGCCAGTTGGGCGATCATCCCGACGGTGGCCGCATCGAGGCGGGTCTGGGGCGCTTTGGCCCCTACGTGGTGCACCACCAGGGCAAGGGCGAAAAGGCCTACCGCTCCCTCAAGGGCGAGGACGACGTGCTCAGCATCGATCTCAGCCGGGCCCTGGAGCTGCTCGCCGAACCGAAGCGGGGCCGCGGCGGCCGTACCGCCCTCAAGGATCTGGGCACCCCTGAAGGGGCCGAGGAGCCGATCCAGCTGTTCAATGGCCCCTACGGTCTTTACGTAAAGCAGGGCAAGCTGAATGCCTCCCTGCCCGAGGGCGCCAGCGCCGACACCATCACCATCGAAGAGGCCCAGCAACTGCTGGCGGCCAAGGCTGCTGCCGGCGGAAAAACCGGCGGCAAGGCCGGGAGCAAGGCCTCTGGCGCCAAGGCTGTTGCTGGCGCGAAGGCTGCTGCGGGCGGCAAAACTGCTGCTGGTTCAAAGGCCGCTGGTAAAAAAGCTGCCGCCACTAAAACCTCTCCAGCCAAGGCCGCAGCTGATCCGGCGCCGGCCCGCAAGGCGCCCGCCACCACCAAGTCTGGTCGCCTGCGGGCCAGCGCCGTGCGGGTGATCCGGGCCGCCGACAGTTGATGGACCAGCCGCTGCGGCGACAGCAAGGGGCCCAGCTCCTGGCGGGCCCCTTGCTGGCCGGCTGCCTGGGGTCGCTGCTCGCCGGTTGCAGCGGCACTCCCTTTGGTGATCGGCTCGCCGGCAGCTTCTCCTCGCCCCCGCCCGCGACTCCCCCTGGCGCCGCCAATGGCGTTTCCGATGGGGTTTCAAATGGTGCTGCCACTGCGGCTGCGAATGGGGTTTCAACCGGGGCCCAGCGGTTGGCCCCCAGGGCTCCAGGCGCCGCCCCAGCCCCGCCGCTGGGCCAGTCGGGAGCAAGCCAGGGTGCCGATGGCGCCGCCACGCCAGCCAGCAAAACCGCCGGAGCCCCGGCTGGACCGCAGCCCCCCGGAGCTTCCCCGCCGCAGGCGCCAGGAGCGAAGCAGCCCCCGGCCGCCGCCACCAACCTGCAGCCAGTGCCCTATCGGATCACGCTGAAGCTGCCCTTGGCCGATCCCGCCGCTCCGGCCGAGTCGGTCACCCAGGCCCTGCGGGCCGCTGGCCTGCGCTTTGAGGTGGAGATGATCGAGCGGGTCCCACCCGCCAGCTCCTCCCCGAGCGTCACCTCCCCCAGCGTCGCCCCCCCCCGCTGATCGACCCCGCATCCTGATGGACCCTGCATCGGACAGTGGCCGGCCTCATCCCCCTGGCCCCGGAGCGCCGGAGCGCCGGCTGAGCCCCCGGCAGGCCCACCAGTTGATGGATAGCGCCTATCTGGCCGGGGCCACAGCGCTGCTCTGGGTGGCGCTCTATTACCTGCCGGTGGGCGGTCCCCTGTTCCGTCTCGCCCTGCCCCTGCCCCTGGCCCTGCTGCAGTTGCGCTACGGCTGGCGCTGCGCCCTGGAGGGGGTGCTGGTGACGGTGCTGTTGTTGGTGGCCCTGATGGGGCCGATCCGCGGGCCGATGGTGCTTTTCCCCAGTGGCTTGCTGGCCCTCTGGCTGGGTTGGTGTTGGCGGCGCCGCCTCAGCTGGTGGCTCAGTTTGGGCCTGGGCAGCCTGATCGCTGCGGCGGGGTTCCTGGTGCGGCTGGCGGTGCTCTCTCTGCTGGTGGGTGAAAACCTCTGGGTGGTGATCACCACGGCCGCAGCCGGACTGCTGGAGCGCCTGTTCAATTTGCTGGGTATGGGGCTGGTGCCCGAGCTGGCCCAGGTGCAACTGGTGGCCCTGGCGCTGGTGTGGTTTCAAGCCAGCATCTTGGTGCTGGCCATTCATGCCGTGGCCTATTGGATTTTTGCTCGCCTGCAGGCGCCGATCAGCGAACCACCGGAGTTGCTGCGGGCTCTGGTGGCCCTCGATCCGCTCTGAACTGATCTGTCTTGACTGATCTGTCTTGACTGGGCTGGCGGATCAGGCACACCTGCTAATTAGCCAGGGCCTAGAAGATGAGCCATCAGCATGGGCCTTGAACCGGTGGAGCAGAGCAGCTGGCAAAGCGCTTGGCGGTGCCACTGGTCTCGCTGTCGGCCGCTGCTGCTGTTGGCGGCCACCGCTACGGCTGAGCTGGCTGGCATCTCCGCAGCGGGCGCCACAGCCGTTTCACGCCGCCTGACGGCGGCCGCTGACACCGAGTTGCTGCTGCTTGGTCCAGGGGCTCAGCGGCCCCATGCCTTGCCGCCCCTGCCGGCGGGGGTGAGTCCGGCACTGATTGGCCATGGCGTGCTGCGCCAGCTGGGTTTATTGCCCCGCACCCTGGTGGTGGACCTGGGCTGTGCCGTCGCCCCGGCCACCGCCCACCTGCGCCTGCCGCCGCCGGAGGCCGCCGGCCCGGCGGCCTGTCTCTCCAGCGGTGCCGCCATGGACCGCCAGCGGGTGTTGGCGCTGCTGGAGCGGGGCCGCAGCTGGGGCCGCCGGTGGCCTCAAAACGAACCGCTGTTGCTGGCGGAATGTGTGCCCGGTGGTACCAGTACCGCCCTTGCGGTGTTGTTGGGTCTGGGCCTGGCGGCGGAGGGACTGGTGAGTGGCAGCCTGCTCCAGCCCGCCCATGGGCTCAAGAGTCGCCTGGCGCGCCAGGGTTTGGCCGCCGCTTGCCTGGAGATCGCTGCCAGGGCTGCTGTGGCCAGTGCCAACAGCGCCAGTGGCGTTGATCCCCTGGCGGTGTTGGCGGCGGTGGGGGACCCGATGCAAGCCCTGGCGGCCGGTCTCACCTGGGAGGCCAGCGCCAGGGGGGTGCCGATATTGCTGGCCGGTGGCAGCCAGATGGCCGCCGTGCTGGCCCTGGCCCTGGCCCTGGCCCCCGCCGAGCAGCGCCAGCAGCTGGCCAGCCAAGCGGTGGTGGCCACCACCGCTTGGCTGGCGGAGGAGCCCCATAGCGATTTGGCCGAGCTGCTGGCCCTGATTTCAGGGCGCTGGCGGGTGCGGGCCCAGCTGGCGGTGGCGTCGCTGCGCTTCGATCACTGCCGCAGCCAGGCCCTGCGCGACTACGAGCGCGGCTATGTGAAAGAAGGTGTGGGCGCTGGCGGTTTCGCCCTGCTCTGGGAGCTCAGTGGCCGGCCCGCCGCCGAGTTGGCGGCGCTCTGCGATGGCGATTGTGAGCTGCTGCTTGATAGCCCGGGGCTCGGGGGTGCCTAGGGTCGCGGCGATGGCGTTCGATTTCCCTGGCCCGGCCCCGAGTGCCGCCCTGTTGGGGCGGCGTCGCCTGTTGCAGTTGGGCCTGGGCAGCGCCGGCGGCCTGCTGTTGCCGGCCTTTTTGGGCGGCTGTGGCCGCAGCGATGCCCCGTTTTTGCTGACCACTGAAGGGGGGATGCCGCCCCTCTGGCTGAAGCGCTTGCCTGCACCCTGGCAACAGCGCACAGTGGCCGGCCCTGGCGAGCTGTTGGCCAGCCTGGCGGCCGGTGGCGGCGCTGGAGGTGTTGGCAATGGAGGTGTTGGCAATGGAGGTGTTGGCAATGGAGCTGGCGGCGCTGGTTCGGGTGGCGCCGCTGCTAACGGTCAAAGCCGGCCGCGGCCAGCCTTGATTGCCCTGCCCGATGGCTGGGCCAGCAGCTTGTCAGTGGCCCAGTTGCAGCCGTTAGCGCAACCGCAGCTGCTGGAGCAGCTGTCGGCGGCGGCCCAGCCGCTCAGCCGCCTGTATCGCAGCGAGGGCAGTGAGGCCCTGGCTTTCCCCTGGGCGTTCAGCCCCTGGGTGATGGCTCTGCGCAGCCAGCCGGCGCTGGCTAAGCGCGCCGCCGAGGGTTGGGAGCTGCTGCTCGATCCGGGCTTGCGCCAGCAGTTGGTTTTGCCCTCCAGCCCGCGGGTGTGCATGGCGCTGGTGGGGGGCGATTTTGAGCGCTTGCGAGCCCTGCGGGCCAATGCCCTGGCCTACGACGACGCCAATGCCCTCAACCTGCTGCTCAATGGCGCCGCCGCCGTCGCCGTGGTGCCATTGCAGC
The DNA here is from genome assembly GCA_044356735.1 of Prochlorococcaceae cyanobacterium. Lineage (GTDB taxonomy): Bacteria > Cyanobacteriota > Cyanobacteriia > PCC-6307 > Cyanobiaceae > UBA5018. The sequence continues at coordinate 2,187 of JBIKVR010000079.1, read as the reverse complement.
GGCTGATTCCGCTGCTCCGCCGCGACCAGCGCCTGCAGGTGTTGCTGCCCGCATCGGGGGCACCGCTGAGTTGGCAGCTGTTGTTGCGGCTGGCTGGCGGCGCGCCGCCGCCGCTCGACTGGCTGGAGGCGGCGCTCGAGCCACCCCTGCTGCCCCGCCTGTTGGCGGCTGGTTGGCTGCCGCCCTTGCCGCGCCCCCGGCTGACGGCCGCCCTGGCGGATTTCCCTCCAGCCTTGGCCCAGCTGCTGCTGCCAGAGGAGTCGCTATTGAGCCGCTGCTGGAGTTTGCCGCCCTTGGATCTGCGTCAACGCCTGGCCCTGCAGACCCTCTGGGATGCGGCCGCCCCCAGCTTGTGAATCTTGTTTATGAAGCTTGCTGGTGGCTAGGGGCCCTAAAGGTGATTTTCGCCGGGGGTGATTTCCGCCGGTAACAAAAGAGCTCATCCCCACAGGCGCCGGCGCGGGGCGGCGGCCAGCCGCTGATGGGTGTCGGCCAGCAGGCTGGGGATCGGCAGCTGGTGGGGACAGCGGGGTAGACAATCGCCGCAGCTGCCACAGGCAGAAGCGTTGAGCTGCTCCCACCAGTGGCCGGCGCGGCCAATCAGGTTGTAGCGCTCGCTGGCAAAGGCCGTCATGCCGTGGCCGAGGGCCAGGTTGCGCAGCCGCAACAGCTCAGGAATCGGCAGGCCATTGGGGCAGGGCAGGCAGGCGCGGCACTGGCCGCAGTACTCGCTGCCCAACCGCCCCTTGGCGGCCGCATCCAGGCGCTCCAAGGCCAGCGCCACATTCATCTCCAGGTTCATCTCCACTGCAGTGGCACTGGCGCAGTTGTTGTTGGTGGCTGGGGCCCCGCCAGCGATTTGCGCAGCGGTGGCGGGGCTGCGGGCTGGCGGGCTGGGCTGCGCTGATACGGAGCTTGGCGGGCCTGGATCCGAGAGGCGTTCGGCCCAAATCAGATCCTCGGGTCGTTCAGCCCCCAGGCTCAAGGTGGAGATCCCCTGCTGCCGCAAAAAGCGATAGGCCAATTCCAGGGGGTGGAAGGGGGCGCAGTCGGCCACCAGTTCAGCTGGCGGGGCGTAGAGCTGACCGCCCTTGTCGGCTGGGGAGATGGCCAGCACGCCGATGCCCTCGCTTAAGGCTTGGCGGGCCAGGGGCAACCGCTGGCGATCGAGCAGGTGCAGATGCAAGCCGCACACGCTGAAGCGGCCCGAGGCCAGGGCCCGTTCGATCAAGCCCCTGTCGCCGTGACTGGTAAAGCCCACCTGGCCCACCAGTCCTTCCCCCAGGGCCCAGGCCAACAGCTCGGCGCCCGCTCCTTGCAGGGCCCAGCTCAGATGCTCGTTGAGGTTCAGGCCATGGACGGCAAGGGTGGTGAGGGCGGGCACCCCCAGGCGGTCCAGGATCGCCCTGAGCTGCTCCTGGCCGCTGGCTAGATCGCAGCCGGGCAGCAGTTTGCTGGTGATCAACCAGCCCCCCGGAGGCTCCTGCCCCTCGCGGGCGAGATTTTGCAACGCCTGGCCCAAGAAGCGCTCGGCGGGTCCGTAGGCCGGTGCGGTTTCCAGATGGTTGATGCCGGCCGCCAGGGCCGCCCGCACTACGGCCTGCATCTGGGCCGGGCTCGCCAGGGCCCGCATGGTGCCGAGGGTGAAGGCTGAAACCGCTGGACCGCGGCCGTAGGGGCGTCTAAGCGGCGGCACCTGGGGGCTGATCTGCAGGGGGTTCGGGCCTGGGTGCGGCCGGCTCTTGTTCAGCGGCAGGCCGCTTAGCGGGGGCCGGGGGCTGGTGAGGAGTTTCTGGCCCGGTGGTGCTTGGGCCAACGGGATCCAACGCCGCCGCAGCCTGGTCAGCGGCAGGCTGGTCAGATGGGGCATGGCTGGCTGGAGACTGGCTCCCTGGGGCCTGGTCAACTGGGGCCTGGCTGGTTGCAGCCGCTTCGGTTGAGCTCGCTGGGGCCGGTTCGCCTGCGGGGGGCTGCTCTCCCAGGGCGGGGCCGAGCAGTTGCTGTTCTGGGGCGGGCTGGATCAGGGGCTTGGCTTGGCTTGGCTGGCTCTCCGCCGGCTTGCCAAGATTTTGCGGCGGCTTGCCCAGGTTTTGCGGCGGCTTGCCCAGGTCGGTGTCTGGTCGGGCCCGGCCAATTTGGCGCACCATCTCGGCGGGACTAATCGTTTCCAGGAAGCGGCGAAAATCA
>JBIKVR010000040.1:0-21160 GCA_044356735.1 Prochlorococcaceae cyanobacterium | reverse complement strand
GGCCAGCTGATCGGGCCAGCTGATTTGGCCAGCTGATTTGGCCAGCACCATTTTATTGACTAGCCTCAAGGCGATTAACAGCTTGATGCGATGGCCAGCCCTTCCCGCAGTGTCGCCGCCGCTTCTTTGAAAGCCTTCACCCTGTTTGAAGGGGTGCTGATGTTGGTGTTGGGGATATTGGCACTGGTTTTCCCGGTGCGCAGCTCCGGGGTGATCACGGCCGTGGTGGCGGTGGCCTTTTTGGTGGGCGGTGTGGTGGGTTGGGTTAGCAACCTAATGCGTGCCAGGCAGCTGGGACGCTGGCTGAGTTTTTGGCGCCTGGTGGTCTCCAGCGTTTTCCTGGTGGCCGGCGTCTCAATGATTCAGCAACTGGCAAAGGGTTCGTTCAGTTCGCTGCTGCCAGTGATCTCCCTGACCCTGGCCATCGGCATCGTCTTTTTGGTGGAGGGGCTGGTGGCGGTGGTGGTGTCCCTGAGCCACCGCCAGGTGAATGGCTGGGCCTGGGGCCTGCTCAATGGGCTTGTCACCCTCACCCTGGGAGGCTTGATTTTGAGCATGAGCCCCGCCGGTTTGATGCCGGTACTGGGAATCCTGGTGGGGGTAAGTTTTCTATTCAGTGGCGTGGATCTGCTGTTGTTCAGTGCCAGCTTCCATCGCGAGCAGGTTACGATCTGATTGTCATTAACTTTGCTGCCCGCCCCGCTCGAAGAGCCAGCTATAGCCTCCGGGAGGATTGGTCAAAATTTCCCAGCAGTTGCCATCCATATCCCAGAAGAAAAAACTGTAGGTGCCGTGCTGAATAGAAGGCTTGCCGATCTTCTTGAGATCCCACTTGGCAGCATTCTCTATGGCGATGCGATGGCACTCGTCAACCTCAGCTTGAGTTTCGACATCCAAACCATTATGATTGAACAGCGACATAACGTCGCTACTGCGCTTCTGCTCAACTACGGCGATCGTGTGGTTGCCGCCCAGCCTGATCAAGAGTGAAAAGGGGCTCGTGCGGATGACCTCAAGCCCGAGAAACTCGGTGTAAAATTGCTTCGATCGATCAAGATTCTTGGACTCCAGCGTGCCGTGCGAAAGAAAGCGAAGCTTTAGCACTGGATCCGCCGCACGCACGACGGTGGTCTGGGAATCTTGGGGCTGGTTAGACATGACTTCCTGGAGGAGGTAAAGAAGTCGAATTGCTTTAAAAGCTTTAACAAGTTAACAGAGGTGCATGCCACACTCCAGGGAATCTCCGAAAAACCCTAGCCACGACCAATTGAGCCCTACGGCCGCCATTGAGCCCTACCGCCGCCATAGATATCATTTGCCTGGGGCGACGAATTAGCGGCTATTCAGAGCCTCACTATATCGCAGACCGCCCGCCAGAGAAATATACATAGCAGATAGATAAAAGAGTGCTTTAGTGGACGTATTCGCCTGGGAATTGTGTTTATGTGACGGCCCTTGACTGGTGCCCATTGCCTGCGTTCAAATCGTCATTTACCTTCGTGCAATCAAAATCTTCCTCGTCAACTATCTCTTCGACCTCTTCATCAACCCCTTCGCCAACCTCTTCGGCTGCATCTTCCTCGTTTTCATCATCATCGACTTCGCTGCCATCTTCACCGTCTTCTAGCAGCTGTTGGGCAATGGCGCTGGCCTCACCTGGCTCCAGTGGTACCAGCCAGATGGCTCCGGTTTCCGGATGCAATTCGATATGGAACTCGTCGCCAGGTTCGAGGCCCATACGGCGGGTATAGGCATGACCAATCAGCAGATTGCCGTTGCCGTGCACCCTTGTGCGGTACTCAGCCTGGCGCCCCTTGCCAGCACCGCTGCCGCCAGGGCTGGAGCCGCCGCCAGCGCTACCGGCGGTGCTGCTGGTGCTGGGCATTTGGTAGCCCTTGGCCTCCACCAGGGCGCGGTAGAAGCTCTTGCGCAGCACTCGGCCACTGGGGCCCACATAGCCACAGGCGCGGGCAATCTGCTCTTCCGGCCGATTACTCAGCGAACGGGCCCGATCCAGCAGCGCTTTGCCCACCAGGGGCTTGCTGCCAGAAGATTCGCCTCCCCAGCCGTTGCCAGTAGCCATAGTGCGGGGTGTTTGCATCACCATAAAGTAATTGTGTCTAGATGCTGGAGGCAGCTGCAAGGTCTTTTGGTGAAATAACAGCGAATCTTCGTCCCGAAGTGGCGATCGGATCGGATCACTACCCCCCCGGGGGGGGCAGGGCTGGTTAAAGCAGATAAAGCAGTCCGAACAGCACCACCCAGATAACATCCACGAAGTGCCAGTAGAGCTCGGCGGCCTCCAGTCCGAAGTGATTAGCCGCCGTGACTTGCCCGCCTCGATGGGTCTGCAGGGCCACGATGGCGATGCAGATCACCCCAAGGGTGACGTGGAGGCCATGGAAGCCGGTGAGAGCATAGAAGGTGCTGGCGAACAGGTTTTCGGTGAGGCCAAATGGCAGGGAAAAGTATTCCACCATCTGGCCCGCCAGGAATGCGGCCCCCAGGGCCCCGGTGATCGCCAGCCACAAGCGACTGGCGCCAAGCCGATCGGCACGGCACTCTTTACCGGCACGATGGAAGGTGAAGCTGCTAATGATTAGTATTACCGTGTTGATGGTGGGCAGAATTAGTTCAAGTTCGTAGTTGCTGCCGGGTAACAGGGGATTAACCGCACGGAAGGTGAGGTAAGCGGCGAAGAATCCGGCAAAAGTCATGCCATCGGCCACCAGGAAGGTGGCCAGGCCAAACATCCTCACGTCCAGGTGGTCGCCATGGCTGTGATCCAGCGGCAGCTCGCTGGTCTCGATACTCAGCGGGGCATTGGCCTGGCCGCTGGGGCTGGGGTTTGGCTCGGAGGCGGTTTGAACAGGGCTGGTGGTCATGGGGTGGCCTCCTGGGCAAGGGCAGGTTCGATATGGCCGTAGCCGTAGGGCTCTTTAACCAATGGGGCTTCACCAGGCCAGTTCTCCACTGGAGGTGGCGAACTGGTGAGCCATTCTGGGGTGAGGGCGTTCCAGGGATTGTCGCCGGCGATCTCGCCTTTAAAGGCAGTAACCACCACATTTATCAATAGCGGCAGGGTGCTGATGGCCATCAGCAACGCACCGACGCTGCTGATCTGATTGAGGGTGGTGAAGGCTGGGTCGTATTCGGCCACCCGACGGGGCATGCCATTGAGACCAAGCCAGTGCTGGGGCAAGAAGCAGAGGTTGAAGCCAATGAAGGTGAGCAGAAAATGTAACCGACCCAGATCTTCATTGAGCAATCTGCCGGTGAATTTTGGATACCAGTGATAAAGAGAAGAAAAGATTACAAACACCGTGCCACCATAAACAATATAGTGAAAATGACCGACCACGAAGTATGTGTCGTGCACGTGAATATCAAAGGGAACCTGGGCTAGCGCTACGCCGGTGATGCCGCCGAATACGAAATTCAAAATAAAGGCGCAGGCAAAGAGAATTGCGCTATTCAGGGAAATACGACCGCCCCAAAGAGTCGCCAGCCAATTAAAGAACTTGATCCCGGTTGGCACCGCAATAAAGGAGGTGGCGATGGTGAAAAACAGTCGCATCCAGGGGGGAGTGCCGCTGGTGAACATGTGGTGCGCCCATACTATCAAGCCCAGGAATACAATCGCCATGATCGAATAAACCATGGTGACGTAGCCGAATAGCGGTTTGCGGGCGTGCACCGGCAGGATTTCGCTGACCAGGCCAAAGGCCGGCAGCACCATTATGTATACGGCGGGGTGAGAATAGAACCAGAACAGATGCTGATACACCACCACGTTACCCCCGAGGCTGGGGTTGAAGAAGCCGGTGTGGGCAATGATGTCAAAGCTCAGCAAAATCAAAGTGCCCGCCAGCACTGGAGTTGATAGCACCGCCAGGATGCTGGTGCCCAGCATTGCCCAGCAATACATTGGCAACTGCATCAACTTGAGGCCGGGCCGGCGTAGCTTGAGCACGGTGGCAATGAAGTTGATCGCCCCAAAGATCGAGCTACCCCCCAGTAGCAACACGCTCAAAATCCAAACCACCTGGCCGGCGGCAGGGGTGGTGAGACTCAGGGGTGGGTAGGCGGTCCAGCCTGATTGGGCGGCAGCTCCGGCCAGGAAATAACTGCTGATTAACAGCATGCCCGCCGGGGGAATCATCCAGAAGGCCACGGCATTGAGCCGGGGAAAGGCCATATCCCGGGCGCCCACATAAAAAGGTATGAGGTAATTACCAAAACCTCCATTCACCACGGGCACGATCCAGAGAAAGATCATGATCGTGCCGTGGAGAGTGAGAACCTCATTGTAGGTATCTCGGCTAACAAAATCCGATATCGGACTGGCCAGCTCAACGCGGATCACCCCAGCCAGGGCGCCGCCAATCAGATAAAAAAGAAACCCACAAACCAGGTACTGGATACCGATGACCTTGTGGTCGAGGCTGAAGCTGAAGTAACGCAGCCAGCCGCTGGGTTGGAGCGGCTCGTTGAAGTCGTTGGGATTGGCGATTGTCATGGGCGGGGTCTAGGCGCTGATGGCGGGTTGACGGTTTTGATCGAGCCAGGTCTGGAAACTGTCCGGATCATGTACCACCACGTTGGTGCGCATGCCTCCGTGGTACGGGCCGCAAAGTTCGGCGCAGACGATCGGATAGGTGCCCGGCTTGGTGGGCGTGAACGAGAGCAGGGTGGGCTGACCCGGAATGATGTCCTGCTTGAGCCGGAACTGGGGAACCCAAAAAGCGTGGATCACATCGCGGGCCTCCATGCGCAACTGCACAGGCTGACCTGCTGATACATGCAGCTCACCACTGGTTATGTTGCCCTCAGGATAGTGAAAGATGAAGGCGAATTGCATCGCCGTGACATCCACTGGTAATGTTTTGTTATCGGGGTCATCCATTGAAGCGATGCCAGCCCAGTAGCGCTTGCCCTGCTCTGAATTTGCGATTTCAGGATGGGCTTTGACCTCTATATTTGAGGCAAGCTCTGCGCCGATGCCACTGGCGTTATCGGTGGCCCCGGCAAGCATGGCGCTGTGGTCATGGAAGGAGGTCATGCCCCCCATGCGCTCATAGATGTCATAGCTGTAGATGCCGATAAACAGCACCACCACCGCTGGTATGGCGGTCCAGACAATCTCCAAGGGCAGGTTGCCCTCCAGGGCCAGGCCATCGCCCTGGTCTCCCACCCGGCGGCGAAATTTAAACAAACTGTAAGTCAGCACTATTGTGATGCCGACAAACAGAATGATACCGATGCTAAATAGCAGCTTAAAAAGATCGTCGTAGACCGGTGCATTGGCACTGGCCACGACGGGCAGCAGATTTACGTTAAAGCCGATCCACAGACCCGTGGCGATTAGGGCGATGGTGGCTAGGGCAAGCCCGGCGGCGCGGCGCATCGGCGGGATTTAACAAATGGGTGTTTAAAGGGTATGCTGCGGCGCTGGCCGCTAATGATGCAATTTAAATTTCGGCCTCAAATGTTAGGGAATCGCCATTCGTCTGCCTGGTGGATCTGGCTAACTTAAGCCAATTCCACTGTTGGAGCAGCTGCGGATGGGGCGCAAGCCTAACCAGGGGTTGCCGATTGGTGCGGGGCTGCCAGCTGCTTCGCAAACAGCTGTAGCTATCGCATCAGCGGCCGTTCCATCAAAACCGGCTGTTGAGCCAAATTCGGGCGCTTCTCCAATGCCTGATGCTTCGCCAGAGCCGGTTGATCTGTTAGCGCCCGCTAATCTGGCAGGGCCTACTGATCTGTCAGGTGCTGCTGATCTGGCACCACCGGTTGCCACGGCGGCTTCGCCTTTGCTGGCTCGCCTGGCGCTGCTCACGGGCCATCTGGTGGTGGCCCTGCTGGCCCTGGTGGCGATCGGCGGCGCCACCAGGGTGATGGAGGCAGGTCTGGCCTGCCCCGATTGGCCCCTCTGCTACGGCCAGCTGCTACCGGCCAGCTCGATGACCCTGCAGGTATTCCTGGAGTGGTTCCATCGCCTAGACGCTTTTTGCGTTGGCCTCGCCCTGCTGGTGCTGGCCGCGGTGGCAGGGCTGCAGCGGCGGCGGTTACCGACCTGGCTGGCACCTCTGGCCTTGCTGGCCCTGGCTTTGGTGGTTATGCAGGCAACCCTGGGCGCCCTCACCGTGACCCAGCTGCTGCCCAGTGGAGTGGTTACAGCCCACCTGGCCCTGGCGCTGCTGTTGGTGGCGCTGATCAGTGGTCTGCATCAGCGGCTGGCCTTATGTAACTCCGCACCAATGAGCGTGGTTACAGCTGAACTGCCGCGCTGGTGGCGGGCACTGTTGTTGTTCGCCCTGCTGGCGGTGGCTGGCCAGGCCCTCTTGGGGGGCGCCATGGCCAGTCAATGGGCGGCGGATCGCTGCCTGGCCGCCGGAGAAGCCTGCATCTGGCTGGGGTTGCACCGAGCCGCGGCCCTGCCGGTGGCCGCCAGCGTTGGCAGCGCGGCCCTGGCGGCCCTGTCGCTGCCCAAGGGCCAGGGCCAGTTGCGGGCTTTGACCCTGGCGGCCGGCGCTCTGGTGGCGATTCAAATCGGCCTGGGGGTGGCCAGCCTGCGCTCCCAGCTGGCTTTGCCGGCAATCGTGGTGGCCCACCAGCTGGTGGCGGCCCTGCTGGTGGCCCTGCTGGCGGCGGCCTGGAGTCGCAGTTTGGCCGGCCCTTTCCGGGATTTGAGCTCAGCCAGGGATTTGAGCCCTGCCCAAACTTTGAGCCCTGTCAAGAATTTGAGCTCTGTCCAGAACTTGACCCATGTGAAGGAGTTGATCAGTGGTTAGTGCCTCATTACCTGCCGTCCCCCTCCCGGCGCCGGCGCCCCCCGAGCCCCCTGGTGCCGAAAGTGCCAGGGCCCAGCCCCGTTCGCGGCGCCTGCCCGCCTGGCTGGAGGTGGCCAAGCCCAGGCTGATTCCTCTGTTGCTGGCCACCACCCTGGCCGGCATGGCCGTCAGTGATGGCTGGCCGCTGCCCGCCGGCACCATCATTTGCTCCCTGGTGGGCGGCAGCCTGGCCGCCGCCGCCGCCGGGGTGCTCAATTGCCTCTGGGAGCAGGAACTCGACGGCCGCATGCAGCGCACCAGCCGTCGTGCCCTGCCCTCGGGTCGGCTGGCCCAGCGCCAGGCCTTCGCCATGGCGATCGGTCTCACCGCCGCCGCTGTGGCGGTGCTGGTGTGGGGGGTGAATGCCCTGGCCGCCAGCCTGTCGCTGCTGGGGCTGTGTAGCTACGTGCTGCTCTACACCGCCCTGCTCAAGCCCCGCACGCCCCAGAACATCGTCATCGGTGGCGTGGCTGGCGCCATTCCCCCCCTGGTGGGGGTCGCCGCCGCCAGCGGCGGCCTCTCCTGGGCCGGTTGGTGGCTGTTCAGCCTGGTGATGGTCTGGACTCCCGCCCATTTCTGGTCCCTGGCCCTGCTGCTCCGGGATGACTACCGGGCCGTGGGCATTCCGATGCTGCCGGTGGTGCGGGGCGTGGCGGTGACCGCCCGGGCCATCCAGCATTACGGACGGCTCACCGTGCTGCTCAGCCTGTTTGGCGTGCTGGCTCTGCCCAGCGGTGGCATTTTTTATGGCTTGTTGCTGCTGCCCTTCAACAGCCGCCTGCTGCAGCTCTGTGGCCGTTTAGGTCGCGATCCGGAGCAGGTGCAGCCGGCCCGCGACCTGTTCCGCTGGTCGATTCTCTATTTGTTTGGCATCTGTCTGCTGCTGTTGCTGGCTCGCTCGCCCCGGGCCGAGCTGCTGCAAAACCAGCTGCTCGCTCTGCTGGGCGCCGCTTTCCCTAGATTCAGCCTCTGAGCAATTGGCCATGGGGAGCAGCGGCGGGTGATCGAACTACAGCACCTGAGCAAGTGCTATGGCGGCGGCAAGGCTCAGGCCAGGCCAGCCGCTGGGCAGGATCGGCAAAAGCCAGATCAGCAGGGCGATCAGGCCCCGAAACTCGCTGGTGGCATCCAGGCCCTCAACGACTTCAGCCTCTCGATTGCCGGTGGCTGCCTCTACGGGCTGCTGGGGCCCAACGGTGCCGGCAAGACCACCGCCCTGCGCATTCTTTGCACCCTGTTGGCCCCCGACAGCGGCAGTGTCACCGTGGCGGGGGTGGATGCCCTGGCCAACCCCCGCGCCGCCCGCCGGCTGCTGGGTTACGTGGCCCAGGATGTGGCCATCGACAAGATCCTCACCGGCCGCGAGTTGCTGCGGTTGCAGGCGGCCCTCTATCACCTCCCCAATGCCGTCCGCGATCGGCGCATCGACGAACTCAGCGAGTTGATGGGCATGGCCGATTGGATCGATCGCCGCTGCGGCAGCTACTCCGGTGGCATGCGCCGCCGCTTGGATTTGGCGGCGGGTTTATTGCACCGGCCGCGGCTGCTGGTGCTCGATGAACCCACCGTGGGGTTGGACATCGAGAGCCGTGCCGCCATCTGGCAGGTGCTGCGGGAGCTGCGCAATCAGGGCACCACGGTGCTGCTCAGCAGCCATTACTTGGAAGAGGTGGATGCCCTGGCCGATCGGCTGGCGATTATTGAATCTGGCCGGGTGATCGCCGAGGGGGCTCCCGCAGAGTTGAAGGCCTCCCTGGGCGGCGATCGGGTGACCCTGCGGGTGCGGGAATTCAGCGATGAGTCAGAGGCCCTGCGGGTGCAGCAGTTGCTGCGGGCCTGTGCGGGAGTGCGCCAGGTGGTGGTGAACCGGGCCCAGGGCTTCTCCCTCAACCTGGTGGTGGAGCACGAGGGGGTGATCGAGCAGCTCAGGCGCCAGTTGGGCGAGGCCGATTTGCCCGTGTTTGCCCTGGCCCAGAGCCGCCCCAGCCTCGACGATGTCTACCTGCAGGCCACCGGCCGCACCCTCAACGACGCCGAGTTGGCCCTGGCCGGCATTCGCGATACCAAGGCGGAACGCAAGCAGAACATGCGCTGAGCTGCCGCCCCAGTAGCCGGGCCGATAGCTCGGGCAACAGCCGGGTCAGAAGTGGGTTTGCTGGCTAGGCCGATAGCTCGGCCAGCAGCTGGGCCGACAGCTGGGCAGCAGCTGGGCCGGAAGTGGATCTGCTTGCTAGGCAAACAACTGGGCAGCTGCTGGGTCGGCAAATTGTTCCTTAGGGTTTTAGCTTGATTGCCTCAGCCGATGACCAGCGCCAACCCCTCCCTGGCTCCGCTGGCCCCGGCGGCCGAGCCCTCTGCCTTCGCCGAGATCAGCCAGGAGACCCTGGCCCTCACCGGGCGTCTGTTCCTGCAGCTGCAGCGCCGCCCCTCCACCCTGGTGGCCGGGGTGCTGCAACCGCTGATCTGGCTGATCCTGTTTGGGGCCCTGTTCGCCAATGCCCCGGCGGGGCTGCTGCCAGGTGGTGGCGGCTACGGCCAGTTTCTCGGGGCCGGGGTGATCGTGTTCACCGCCTTCAGCGCCGCCCTAAATGCCGGCTTGCCGGTGATGTTCGACCGCGAGTTTGGCTTCCTGAATCGGCTGTTGGTGGCGCCGTTGCGCTCCCGCAGCTCGATCGTGTTTGCCTCTGTGCTTTACATCACCAGCTTGTCGCTGGTGCAGAGCCTGGCGATCATGGTTACCGCTGCCCTGTTGGGCTATGGCTGGCCCAGTGGCGCCGGCCTGCTGTTGGTGCTGGTAACGCTGCTGTTACTTGTGTTTGCGGTCACGGCGCTGAGCCTTGGCCTGGCCTTTGCCCTGCCTGGCCACATCGAGTTGATCGCCGTGATCTTCGTGGCCAATCTGCCGCTGCTGTTCGCCAGTACGGCCCTGGCGCCCCTGAGCTTCATGCCCCCCTGGCTGAGCTGGCTTGCCTCGCTGAATCCGCTCACCTTCGCCATCGAGCCGATCCGTGCCGCATATGGGGGCCCGGTGGGTTTCTCCACCGTGGTGCTGGAGGCTCCCTATGGCCAGCTCAGCCTGGGCACCTGCCTGGCGGTGCTGACGCTGCTGGCCCTGGGGCTGTTCCTGGCGATTCGGCCCCTGCTGGATCGCAAGCTGAACTGATTGGGATCGCAAGCTCAACTACAGCCTGGTCTCTATGCCAAACCCCAGTTCAGTCCCGAGTGCTGACAGCAATCAGGCCCCTGGGTCAGTCTCCAAAACTGCCCCCAAACTGGCGGCCTCTGGTTTGATCGTGTCGGTGCAGGCGCCGGAGGGCTCGCCGCTGCGCCAGCCAGAGGTGATTGCCGCCATGGCCGAGGCCGCGCTGCTGCAAGGCGCCAGCGGCGTGCGCCTGGAAAGCCCGGAACACATCACGGCGGTGCGGCGCCGCTGTCCAGAGGCGCTGATCATTGGCCTGTGGAAGCGCAGCTTTCCCGGATCTTCTGTGTACATCACCCCCCGCTGGCAGGAGATCCGGGCCGTCTGGGCCGCCGGGGCCGACATCGTCGCCCTGGATGCCACCGAACGGCTCCGCCCTGGCGAGGAGGATCTGGAAACCCTGGTGGAGAGGGCCCGCACCGAACTGGGGGCCCCTTTGATGGCGGATTTGGACAGCTTGGCCGCTGGTCTGCGGGCCGCGGCCTTGGGCTGTAGCTGGGTGGGCACCACCCTCTATGGCTACACCGAGGCCACGGCCGGTTGCCCACCGCCCGCCTGGGAGCTGTTGGCACCCCTGAGGCAGCAATTGCCGGCCCAGGTGGCCGTGATCTGCGAGGGGGGCATCGCCAGCGCGGTCGATGCCCGCCGGGCCCTGACCCTGGGGGCCGATGCGGTGGTGGTGGGCACCGCCATCACCGGCATCGATCTACAGGTGGCGGCCTATGTGAAGGCGCTGGCCTGAATTTATTGAACTGACAGCTCACCGGCAATAACCGAAAAGCAATGCCTGACTAGCAATAGCTAACTGGTAATGCCTTGGCTGCCCGCTGGCAAATCAGGGCAACTCAGTTTGTAAAAGCCGATTGGCTGCTGAAATCTGATTAGCTGCACAAGGCTGATTGGTTAGAAAAAACGGTCAGCTGACCAAAGCTGATCAGCTGACCGTTAGCGCCCCTGGGCAGGGATCACATCATGCCGGGCATGCCCATGCCACCCATTCCACCCATACCTCCCATGCCGCCCATGCCACCAGCGCCGCCACCGGCCCCGGCTGGGGCGGCGGGTTCGGGCTTGTCGGCGATCACGGCCTCGGTGGTGAGCAGCAGGGCGGCGATGGAAACGGCATCCTGCAGGGCCAGGCGGGTCACCTTGGCCGCATCAACAATGCCGGCGGCGAGCAAGTCTTCATAGACGCCGGTGGCGGCGTTGTAGCCCTGGCCCAGGCGGCGAATCTCTGACACCACAACGGCGCCATCGGCTCCGGCATTGGCCGCGATCTGGCGCACGGGTTCGCTCAGGGCCCGCTGCACGATCTCCACCCCGGTGCGCTCGTCGCCATTGCCATAGCTGGCGGCCAGGGCATCGAGGCCATCGGCCAGTTGCAGCAGGGTGACACCGCCACCGGCGACGATGCCCTCTTCCACCGCGGCGCGGGTGGCGTTGAGGGCGTCTTCGATGCGCAGCTTGCGGTTGCGCAGTTCGGTCTCGGTGGGAGCTCCCACCTTGATCACCGCCACGCCGCCGGCCAGCTTGGCGATCCGCTCCTGCAGTTTCTCGCGGTCGTAGTCGGAGTCTGTGTTTTCCAGTTCGCGCCTGATCGCGGCCACCCGGTTAGTCACCGCTTCTTGGTGGTCGCCAGAGGCGACGATGGTGGTGCTGTCCTTGGTGATCGTGATCTGGCGGGCCTGGCCCAGATCGGCCAGGGTCACCTTGTCGAGGGTCATCGCCTGGTCTTCGCTGACCACGGTGGCGCCGGTGAGGGTGGCGATATCGCCGAGCATCGCCTTGCGGCGATCCCCGAAGCCGGGGGCGCGCACGGCCGCCACCTGCAGCACGCCGCGGTTTTTGTTCACCACCAGGGTGGCCAGGGCCTCACCATCCACCTCCTCGGCCAGGATCAGCAGCGGCCGGCCACTGCGGGTGATCGCCTCCAGCAGCGGCACCAGATCGGCTACGGCGCTGATCTTGCGATCAGTGGTGAGGATCAAGGCGTTTTCGAATACGCACTCGCGCCGTTCCTGGTCGGTAACGAAATAGGGGGAGGAGTAGCCGCGATCGAAGGCCATGCCCTCGGTAACTTCGAGCTCGGTGGCCAGGCTCTTGCTCTCCTCCACGGTGATCACCCCGTCGGCGCTCACCTTGTCCATGGCCTCGGCGATCATGCGACCCACCTCCTCGTCGCCGCCGGCACTGACGGTGGCCACCTGGCGGATGGCGTCGCCGGCAACCGCCTGGGCGCGCTCGGCGATGCCGGCCACCACCTGGGCCACCGCCCGGTCCATACCGCGGCGCAAGCCCACCGGATTGGCCCCGGCCGCCACATTGCGCAGGCCCTCATGCACCATCGCCTGGGCCAACACCGTGGCCGTGGTGGTGCCGTCGCCGGCCTGGTCCTTGGTCTTGCTGGCCACCTGTTGGATCAGCTTGGCGCCGATGTTCTCGAAGGGATCCTCGAGTTCGATTTCGCGGGCGATCGTCACCCCGTCGTTGATCACATCGGGGGCGCCGAATTTTTTCTCCAGCACCACATTGCGGCCCTTGGGCCCGATCGTGACCTTCACCGCATTGGCCAGGGCGTTCACCCCCCGTTCCAAGGAGGCGCGGGAGGCATCGGAGAAGCTGACCAGCTTGGCCATGGCAAAAGGGTTGTAGGCACTGGCATCAGGCTGCCACGCAGGGTGGGGGGCTGGCTTGTGGGGAAAGCCGAATGCCGCCAATCCGCTAGCCGCGAAGTTGCTTTGCCCTGATTAGCTTGGAACAATGGAGGATCTGCTGAGCCAGGCATTGGAAAGTGGCCTCGCCCTCGACAAGGCGGGTCAGGCCATGCTCGATCCAGCCGGTGGCGCCAATGCGCTGATTTTTCTGTTGATCGCCGCCGCCGGCCTGGCGATGGCCCTGGTCTACGTGCCCCTGCGCCTCTATCTCACGATCACGGCCCGCAGCCGCCGGCTGCGCCTGCTGCTGCGCATCCGCAAGCTGCGCGAGGATTTGGGTCAGTCGCTGGTGACTCCCTAGCCGCAATTGTGGTCTAGATGAATAGGGCTTGCTGGAGATCCAATGCCAGCAGGTCTGTTTATGTCAGCGGTGATCTTGTACCAGCAGCGCCCGGTGGGCGCTGGGGCGGTGCGATGCTTGCCTTCACTGCCGTTCAGCCATGACCCTGCCGGGCCTGCGGGCACTCCAGGAGCTGATGGGCCGCGGCTCCAACCGCCCCAAGCCAGCGCCGCCGGCCAGCTGGTCGCGGCCGATCGGGATGGGCTGGGAGCAGCCCTACACCGTGCGTTACGCCAGCAACCTCGACGATGGGCCCTGGCATGGGGCACCCCTGGGGGGCTTTGGTGCCGGTTGCCTGGGCCGCAGCTCCAGGGGCGACTTCAATCTCTGGCACCTGGATGGTGGCGAGCACTGGTATGGCCAGCTGCCGGATTGCCAGTTCGCCCTGTACGAATCCGATGGCGACCAGAGCCGCGCCTACGCCCTGGCCACCCAGCCCGAGCTCCCCGCCAGTGCCGAAGACAATGCAGAAGGCAATACCGAAGACAGGGGCGATCGGCAGCCGCTGTCGGCCTGGCAGTGGTACCCCGCCAGCACGGCGGAGCTGGACACCGGCAGCTACAGCGCCCGCTATCCGCTCAGCTGGTTCGATTACCGCAACATTTACCGGGCGGAGCTGAGCTGCGAAGCCTTCAGTCCAATCTTGCCCGGCGACTATCGCCGCACCAGCTATCCGGTGGCGGTGTTCCGCTGGCGGCTCGCCAACCCCGGCCCCGCCCCCCTGGATCTATCGCTGCTGTTGAGCTGGCGCAACACCACCGGCTGGTTCACCAACACCGATCCCAGCGCCGCCGTTCAGTTCCGCGACGACGGCAGCCCCGAGCATCGCTACGTGCCGGCCATCGGTCGCACGCGGCTGCATCGCAACAGCTGGGTGGATCGGCCGGGTCTCAAGGGGCTGCTGCTCGACGGCGAGCGGGATCAGCCGATCGCGGAAGGCCAGGGCCAGTGGTGCCTGGCCCTGCCGGATGAGGCGGCCCTGGCCGAGGCCAATGCCGGCCAGGGCCTGTCGCGGCTGGAGATCCTGCGCTGCAGTCGCTGGGATCCGAGCGGCGATGGCGCCGAACTTTGGCAGTCGTTTGCCCGCGACGGCTCGATTGCCAACAGCAATGACGATCGCCCCAGCGGCGAGCAGGATCCAGCCAGTGCCGCCCTGGCCCTGCGGCTGCGGCTGGAGCCCGGCGCCAGCGTTGAGATCCCGCTGGTGATCAGCTGGGATCTGCCCCAGACCAGCTTTGCCAGCGGCAGTGGCGCCCTGCGGCGCTACACGGATTTCTTCGGGACCAGCGGCGACAACGCCGCCACCATTGCCGCCGAGGCGCTGGTGGATTGGCCCAGTTGGCGCCAACAAATAGATAGCTGGCAACGGCCGGTGCTGGAGCGCTCCGACCTGCCGGAGCCGCTGCGGATGGCCCTGTTCAACGAGCTCTACGACCTGGCCAGCGGCGGCAGCCTCTGGACCGCCGCTCGCCCAGGCGATCCCGTGGGCCGCTTCGGGGTGTTGGAGTGCCTCGACTACGCCTGGTACGAAAGCCTCGACGTGCGGCTCTACGGCTCCTTTGGCCTGCTGCAGCTCTGGCCTGAACTGGACAAGGCCGTATTGCGCAGCTTCGCCCGGGCGATCCCGGCCAGCGACCCCACGCCCCGGCCGATCGGCTGGTATTTCACCCAGGGGCGCGGCAGGGTGGAGGCCGCCCGCAAGTTGGCCGGGGCCACCCCCCACGACCTGGGGGCCCCCAACGAGCGTCCCTTCGACGCCACCAACTACACCGCCTATCAAGATTGCAATCTCTGGAAAGACCTGGCCAGTGATTTTGTGCTGCAGGTGTGGCGCAGTTTCCGCCTGGCCCCCGGCGGCGAGGATCTGCGCTTCCTGGCCGATTGCTGGCCGGCGGCGGTGACGGCCCTGCGCTATTTGCACAATTTCGACATCAACGGCGACGGGCTGCCCGACAACGGCGGCGCCCCGGATCAAACCTTCGACGACTGGCCGCTGCGGGGGGTGAGCGCCTACTGCGGCGCCCTGTGGATCGCCGCCCTGGAGGCGGGCCTGGCGATGGGCCAGCGGCTGCAGCTGGAGCTGGGGCTGGATACCAGTGGGGAGCAGCGCCAATTTGGTGGCTGGCTGGAGTTGAGCCGCGCCAATTTCGATCGGCTGCTCTGGAATGGCGAGTACTACAACATCGATGCCGAGAGCGGCACGCCGGTGGTGATGGCCGACCAGCTCTGCGGCGACTTTTATGCGCGTCTGTTGGGCTTGCCGCCGGTGGTGAGCGATGAGCGCAGCCGCTCGGCGCTGGGGGCCATAAAAGAGGCCTGTTTTGAAGCCTTTGCCGGCGGTCGGCTGGGGGTGGCCAATGGCCTGCGGCGCGATGGCACACCCCTCGATCCCAATGGCACCCACCCCCTGGAGGTATGGACCGGCATCAACTTCGGGCTGGCCGCCTACTACCGCTTGATGGGCGATACGACCACCGCCCTGGCGATTTGCACGGCGGTGGTGGACCAGGTGTATAGCGGCGGCCTCCAATTCCGCACCCCCGAGGCGATCACAGCGGTAAACACCTTCCGCGCCTGCCACTACCTGCGGGCGATGGCGATCTGGGCCCTGTGGGCCACCCATACCAACTGGCAGCCAATTCCCGGAGCCGAGCGCCCCGCCAACGGCCAGGAGCCATGAGGGGCGACTATTGCCGCAGCCGGCAGACATCCCCGCAACAGGGGAGCCAAGGGAAGCCCCTGCCGAGCCCTGGATTGGCCACTGTTTTGCGAAGTTTGTTGGCTTGTGGGTTGGGGCTGTTGCTGTGGCTGGGGCTGCCGGGTGAGGCCGCGGCCCAGCTGCACCGGCATGCCGATGAAAACGGCTTGGCGGTGGTGCGCAGCCTGGAAAGCCTGCGGGATCTCGATTACCAGGCCTGGCAACTGGTGGCCTACCGCCAGGGGCCGCCGGGTGGGCCGCTGCTGCTGCGCATCGTGGGCTATCCCGGCAAGGTGCGCCTCGATCACCCCACGGCCCTGCTGGTGAGCAGTGGCCGCAGCAGTTGGCAACTCAGCGACCTCACCCTGGCCAATCCCCAACTGGCCGGCGATGGCCGGGCGGCGGCGGCGGAGTTCGACCTGGCGCCGCTGCTGGCCGACCTACAGCAAAACCGGCCATTGCGGTTGCGATTGCCTGGCGTGTTCACCGAGCTGCCGGTGCCACCTTTTGTGGTGATGGAGTGGCGCAGCCTGCCCACAGCCCCGGATTGAGTTACGCCCAGATGCGGGGCAATTTTTTGAGTTGATTCCATAGCTATCCCCCCTTAGTTATCCCTTGATTTATCCATTGAGTTCCCCCGTGAGTTTTCCTGTTAGCCCTGCAGCCAGCGACGCCGCCCAGGAGATCTGGCGACCCTGGATGCAACGGGCCCTGCAGTTGGCGGCCCTGGGGGCCGGCCGCACCAGCCCCAATCCGATGGTGGGCGCCCTGGTGCTCACCGCCGATGGCCAGCTGGTGGGAGAGGGGTACCACGCCAGGGCCGGCGAGGCCCATGCCGAACTGGGGGCTCTGGCCCAGGCCGGGGAGAGGGCCCGGGGCGGCACATTAGTTGTGACGCTGGAACCCTGCTGCCACCAAGGCCGCACGCCCCCCTGCAGCCGGGCGGTGATCGCCGCCGGCATCGCCCGGGTGGTGCTAGCCATGGCCGATCCGAATCCGCTGGTGGCGGGCCAGGGCATGGCCGAGCTGCGGGCGGCGGGGCTGGAGGTGATCGAGGGGGTGTGCGGGGCGGAGGCCGAGGCGCTGAATCGCGCCTTTTGTCACCGCATCGCCACCGGCAGGCCCTACGCAATTTTGAAGTGGGCGATGAGTTTGGACGGCCGCACCGCCCTGCCCAATGGCGTCAGCCAGTGGATCAGCGGCCCCGCCGCCAGGGAATGGGTGCAGCAATTGCGGTCCCGCTGTGACGCCGTGATCGTGGGTGGCGGCACGGTGCGCGCCGACGATCCGCTGCTCACCTCCCGGGGGCGCCGCAGCCCCGAACCGTTGCGGGTGGTTTTCAGCCGCAGCCTCGACCTGCCGCCAGGGGCGAAGCTGTGGCAAACCGAGCTGGCCCCCACCCTGGTGGTTCATGGCCTGGCGGCGCCGGGGCGGCGGCGGTTCCAGCTCGATGGCCTCGGCGTTGAAAGGCTGCTGCTCGAACCCTGCGAGCCACGCACGCTGCTGGAGGCCCTGGCCCGCCGGGGCATCAACCAGGTGCTGTGGGAATGCGGCCCGGAATTGGCCAGCAGGGCCATGCGCCAGGGTTGTGTGCAGGAGCTGGCGGCGGTGATCGCCCCCAAGATCCTCGGCGGACTACCGGCCCGCACCCCCCTGGGGGAGCTCGGTTTCACCGCCATGGAGCAGCTGCCTGAGTGGAGCAGCCAGCCCCCTCAGGCGATCGGGCCAGACTGGCTCTGGCGGCTGCAGCCCCCCGCTGAACAGCCCCCCGCTGAACAGCCAACGCTTAGATCAGTTCTGGATGCAGGGGATCGCCCTTGAATGGGCCCAGCACTTTTGAGCTGATCCAGCCGCCATAGAAGCCGCCGGGTTGAGCAGTGATCCGTTCGCCATCGAGCCAGCAGCCGTCCATCAAGGCCGGATAAACAGCAAACCAACCGGCCAGGGCGGCATAGGCGGGGGTGGGGTTGGCATAGCTCCAGGCGGCCCGGCGCAGGCGGCGCTCGCTGGCCAGGCCGGGATCCACCACCAGGTCGTAGTAGCTGGCGATGCCCTTCCACTCGCAGTAACTGCCGCCGCTAACGGGCAGCAGCAGATCGAGCCGCAGGTCTGCTGGGGGCAGGTAATAGGTGGGTGGGTGGAAGGTCTCCAGCACCCGCAGGCCGCGGCGGCTGTCACAGAGCAACTGGCCGAGGGCCTCCACACGGATGTGCTCTTCGCTGGCCACCAGGGCGGGGGGGCGGGGGTAGTCGCAAACGCGCTCTGGGCTGACCATGGGGGAGAGGGGATCGCTTAGGCCCGGGCTGTCCAGTAAAAGGCACCCAAATCAGGCCAGGATGAAATTGCGCAATTTGCGGGCTTCCAGGCCAGCGCGGTGCTGCAGCTCGGAGTCGCTGAGCTGTTGCTCCTGGCGCAGCTGGGCGGCGATCACGTCGCTCTCTTGAAGGGGATAGCCAGCGCCCTGGGCCAGGGCCAGGAATTCCTCCAGGTCTAGGGGCTGCTGCAGCTTGGCGTGGAGCTCGGGGCGCTGGTGGGCGTGGGCGATAAAGGCGTCTAGTTGCTCGAGGCTCATCTGCTGGGCGGCTCCGTATCAAAAAAAAGGGGGGAGGGGCAGGGAGGGGGTTGTCTAGCTACTGGTCTAGCTGAACCGGTCTAGCTAAGCCGGTCTAGCGAAACAGGCCTAGCTAAAGGGCAGATCGAAAAATCCTAAATCCCAGCGATTTAAGGGCGCCAGAAACCTGCTGGCGACTTGCTTATCCTTGACTCGCGGAAATCGAATGGCCAATTTTTTCGAGGTGACCAATAATATTTTAGCTAAAGGAGCGTTACAGCTAAGGAAGCTCTGAAAAACCGGAGCAACGCCCAATGGAGCCGTGGTGCCGCAATGCATTTCAGCTGGCTAGAGCGGCGAAATAGCGGTTGTTCAGAGCCTCCCTAAAGGAGCGCTACAAAAGGCTCAATTGGCGAGAAGCGTCAGCGCCAGCCGCTGGGATCAGCTGCCAGGCGGCCGGATCCCAGGGGGCCAGCAGCGGCTGCAGCGCCCTCAGGGCGGGGCCATCTTGAGCCAGTAGCCAGGCTTCTGCTTGGTGGTCGGCGATTACCACCGGCATGCGGGGATGCACTGGGGCCACCAGGGCGTTGGCGGCGGTGGTGAGCAGGCAGCAGCTGTCAAATTCGCTGCCGTCCGCACCGAGCCAGCGCTCCCACAGACCGCCGAGCCAGAAGGGTTGGCCATCGCGGCGGCCAAAGCGGCGCCCTTTCTCAAAAAATGCATCGGCTGGCATCAGGGCGCGGTGATGGCGCCAAGGGCCGCGAAAACTGGCCTTTTCCGCAACGGTTTCGCTGCGAGCAAGAATTGAGCGGCGGGCGGCGCTGGGATCGCGGGCCCAGGCCGGCAGCAGGCCCCAGAGGGCCAGGGCGGTCTCCATGCGGCCCTGATCTTGGCGGCAGAGCAGCACCGGCTGCCCCGGCAGCACCTGATCGCGGCCGCTGTAATGACTGGAGAGGCCCGGGGGCAGGCTGCCCCGCAGCCGGGGTTGCAGCCGCTCAAGGCTGCTGGTGAGTGAAAAGCTGCCGCACATGCTTGATACGTTCGGTTCTCCGCCGGATCGTCAGTAGGGAGCACCCCTTTAGTTTGGGTCCAATCCGTGGCCCGCTCGCCATGCCCATACGCCAGGACGAGAACAAACCCAACCGGCGCGCCGGTCTGATCAACTTAATTTTGATCGGGGTGGGGGTGTTACTGCTGTTCAGCAACTTCCTCCCGAATCCGGCCAACCAGGTGCCGCGGGTGCCCTATTCGCTGTTCATCGATCAGGTGAACGACAACAATGTGCGGCGGGCATTTATTACTTCAGATCAAATTCGCTATGAACTTAACGAGGCGCCGGCGGAAGGGGCTCCCACCGTATTGGCCACCACGCCAATCTTCGACATGGAGCTACCACAGCGCCTGGAAGATCATGGTGTGGAGTTTGCCGCCGCACCGCCGAAACGGCCCAGCTTTATTACTACGGCCCTGAGCTGGGTGGTGCCGCCGCTGATTTTCATTCTGGTGTTGCAGTTCTTCGCGCGGCGCTCCATGGGCGGTGCCCAGGGGGCCTTGAGCTTCACCAAGAGCAAGGCAAAGGTATATGTTCCTGATGAGGAATCCCGCGTTACCTTCGCCGATGTGGCCGGCGTGGATGAGGCCAAAGCCGAACTCACGGAGATCGTTGATTTTCTGAAAACGCCGGAGCGCTATGCCGCCATCGGCGCCCGCATCCCCAAGGGAGTTTTGTTGGTGGGCCCCCCGGGCACCGGCAAGACGCTGTTGTCTAAGGCGGTTGCCGGCGAGGCGAGCGTGCCCTTTTTCATCATTTCTGGCTCCGAATTTGTGGAGCTGTTCGTGGGGGCCGGTGCGGCTCGGGTGCGCGACCTGTTTGAACAGGCCAAGCAGAAGGCGCCCTGCATTATTTTCATCGATGAGCTAGATGCCATCGGCAAGAGCCGTGGTGGTTCGATGGGCGTTGTTGGTGGCAACGACGAGCGCGAACAAACGCTCAATCAGCTGCTCACCGAGATGGATGGCTTTGCCTCCAAGGACAAGCCGGTGATCGTGCTGGCGGCCACCAACCAACCGGAAACCCTTGATGCGGCCCTGCTGCGGCCGGGTCGTTTCGATCGCCAGGTGCTGGTGGATCGGCCAGACCTTTCGGGTCGCCGCACGATTCTCGATATCTATGGCAAAAAGGTAAAACTTGCCCCGGCGGTAGACCTGGATCGCATCGCCCAGGCCACCAGTGGTTTTGCCGGCGCTGATCTGGCCAATTTGGTTAATGAGGCGGCTTTGTTGGCGGCCCGTCAATATCGCACCGCCGTGGAGCAGGGCGATCTGAATGAGGCGATCGAGCGGGTGGTGGCAGGATTGGAGAAGAAGAGTCGGGTGCTGCAAGCCGACGAAAAGAAGGTGGTTGCCTATCACGAGGTGGGTCACGCCATCGTGGGCCACTTGATGCCCGGCGGCAGCAAGGTGGCCAAAATCTCGATCGTTCCCCGCGGCATGAGCGCCCTGGGCTACACCCTGCAGCTGCCCACGGAAGAGCGCTTCCTCAATTCCAAGGAAGATCTGGAGGGCCAGATCGCCACCCTGCTGGGGGGCCGCAGCGCCGAAGAAATCGTCTTTGGTGAAGTAACCACCGGCGCCGCCAACGATCTGCAACGCGCCACCGACATCGCCGAACAGATGGTGGGCACCTATGGCATGAGCGAAACCCTCGGCCCCCTGGCCTACGACAAGCAGGGCGGCAGCCGCTTCCTCGGAGGCAACAACAACCCCCGGCGGTCGGTGAGTGATGCCACCGCCCAGGCAATCGACCGCGAGGTAAGGGGTCTGGT
>JBIKVR010000020.1:0-28100 GCA_044356735.1 Prochlorococcaceae cyanobacterium | reverse complement strand
CGGTTCCCACGCCCGTGGCGAAGCACGCTCCAGCTCTGATGTGGACCTCATGATCACTGTTAGTGATGAGTGGTACGCCAAACACAACCGGTTTGAGCTGCTCGGACAGCTTTGGAACAAGCTCGCCCGCCATCGCGTTCCCGTGGACCTGCTGCTGTATCCCCGCAGCAAGGTGGAGGAGCGACGCCACTGGCTCAGCCACGTGATTGCCCAGGCCTATCGAGAAGGGAGGGTTCTTGATGGCCCGCTCTGAAGCTCAGGCCATGCTTCGGGTCGCCAGGCGCGATCTCAAACTCTTTCTCCAGCCATTCGCTGCTCCAGGTTCTGGAAGACTTTGAGTAGCTGGTGCTGGCCGCCGAGCTGCTGAGGCCTGATCGGGGCCGAGCCAGGTGAGCGCCCGGATTGCCTGGCCGGCAGGGCGTTCGGCCAGCAGCAAATTCCACCGCGCTGGGGGCTAGATGGTTACCTGCTGCTTGCCGAAGCTGTAGCGCTTCTGGCTCCTGGTGCGGGCCAGAAAAATCTGCTGCACCGGCAGCTGGGAGGTGAGGTCGAGCGCATTGGCCGCAGCGGCGCCCTATGTAGAGGGCCCCACTCCCCCAGCCTCTCACCGTGTGGATCTAGTTTCATCCACACTGCCCTTCGGCATACTTCAATTACTCCGCGAAAACCTGCTATTCATATTGTCAATCTTCCCCCAAGATACTCTCAGCTTGATCTACAAGAGATTCACCCAGGCCTCCGTATGCCCAATCTTCGAAATCTTTCTGGCTTGCCCCTCTGTCGAGAGCAAATCCGATATCATAGCGGATAGAGTCATCGTTTCCGGATAATTGTATTGCAGTAAAGCTGTACTTATGTAATTCTGCTTCTACTTTAAGGATTCTTAGAGGAAACCCAGAGGGCTCAGAGAGCCTTTGAATGCAACTAGCCGGTCTAGTCCGAAGCGTCTTTGCGTCTTCAGCTGAGCGAGTCCCATCAATAATAGCATTGGCAATCTTGACTGTCCAATCGAGCAAAATTTTCTTGAATTCTGCGTACCTTGGCCTTTCCGTGATTGATTTTTGAATAAACAAACTCAATTATGTCGGCAGCGCATTTGCCAATAGGGTTAATATATTCTTTAGCAATACCCCCGTTCCGTCCACCCGCGCAGCTGGCCTGCGCAGGCGATGGGAGAAATGCCAGGTGAGCAGCCGCAGGAGCATCGGCCGGCTGTGGATCCCTGGGCCGTCCGCCGCCTGCGGAGCCGGGTCTGCTGCAGATCCACCCCGGCTCAGGCTCAAATGCTTGCCATATCAGCTGCGCCGTCAGGTGGGGAGCTTTGCCGCTTGCAAGCCCTACCTTGGCTGCAGCACTGATGCAGATGCCAGTCAATTCTTTGCGGGCCAAAACGGCCCCACGGTGGCCTAGGCTACAAAAAATCCCTTACAAGCGAGTACTGCGCCGATGTTCACGCTAGACAAGGCCAGCAAAATTTTTCCTGGCACCCTCTCGGCTGACGTGGTGCCAGCCATTACAGCCCGCTTCCGGCTGTTAAGTGCTGAGGATCAGCTGGCTCTGATCTGGTACGCCTATTTGGAGATGGGCACCACCATCACCATCGCCGCCCCCGGGGCGGCCCGCATGCAGTTCGCCGAGCCGGTGCTCAATCAGATCAAGGCAATGAACTTTGCCCAGCAGAGTCAGGTGATGTGTGACCTGGCCAACAGCAGTGACACTGAAATCTGCCGCACCTACTCCACTTGGTCGGTGAATATCAAGCTGGGCTTCTGGTACCAGCTCGGCCAGTGGATGGCTGCGGGCCTGGTGGCGCCGATTCCCGAGGGCTACAAACTTTCCGCCAATGCCGCCGCCGTGCTCAGCTCTGTAAAGGGGGTGGAGCAGGGCCAGCAGATCACCCTGCTGCGCAACTTCGTGGTGGATATGGGCTACGACCCCGCCAAGGGAGAAGGCCAGCGGGTGATGGAGCCCGTGGCGGCTCCCACGCCGGAGGAGCTGCGCAAAAAAGTGTTCATCGAGGGGGTGATCAACACCACCGTGAACAACTACATGAATCTGCTGAATGCCAATGATTTCGACAACCTGATCCAGCTGTTTCTGCCGGATGGGGCTCTCCAGCCTCCTTTCCAGAAGCCGATTGTTGGCACCGAAGCGATCCTGCGCTTCTTCCGAGAAGACTGTCAGAACCTGCAGTTGCTGCCGGAGCGCGGCTACGCCGAACCCACGGAAGGCGGATTCAACCAGATCAAGGTGACGGGCAAAGTGCAGACCCCCTGGTTTGGCGCCGGCATCGGCATGAACGTGGCCTGGCGCTTCCTGCTCAACCCAGAAGGCAAGATCTACTTCGTGGCGATCGACCTGCTGGCCTCTCCGGCGGAGCTACTCAAGTTCGCCCGTTGATCGGCTTGAGCGGCAAGGGGTTGATGCTGGCCGCAGCCATCCTTTTGGGCTGGCTGGTGAGCTTGTTCGCCCTGCTGGCGGTGGATTTGCACAGCATCCCCCTTGGGATGGTCGTGCTGGCCGTGCTGCTGCGCAGCTTCCTGCAAACGGGGCTGTTCATCGTCGGCCACGACGCCATGCATCGGGTGCTCCTGCCCAGCCATCGCCGCTGCAATGATCTCCTGGGTTCTGTGGCCCTGGGCCTCTATGGGGCCCTCTCCTACGGCAGCTGCTTCGCCAAGCACCATCGCCATCACCGCAACCCAGGGGGCCTGCGGGATCCTGATTTCCATGCCAGTGGGGTGGAATCTCCCCTGCTCTGGTATTGCCGCTTCATGGCGGGTTACCTCTCGATCCCCCAGATGACGGGTCTGGTGGCTTGCTGGGGTCTCCTACTGCTGGTGGCCCTCGCGGAAACGCCCACGGCAGTGCAGAATCTGCTGCTGTTCTGCACTCTGCCCCTGCTGCTTAGTTCACTGCAGTTGTTTTTGGTGGGCACTTACCTGCCCCACCGTCACTCGGCCCCCAGCGGCAGCGGCCATCACGCCATCAGCCTGGCCCTGCCTGAGTGGCTTTCGCTACTGGCCTGCTATCACTTCGGCTATCACTGGGAACACCACGAATATCCGGGGCTGGCCTGGTTCCAGTTGCCAAAGCATTACCGCAGCCATCGCCAGCTGCCTTAACCACCAATTTTGATCTGAAAGTAGCGTTGATTCCATGGAAACTAATCTCACGGGCTGGACGGAACAGGAACAAGCGGTGGGCATAACCGCTCTGAACCGTGCCCAGACCCGCACGATTGAAAGATTGATTGCCGACCTCCACCGCCAAGTCATTGAGTTGGAGTCAGCTGATCAAATCTGGCAGCTCCATGATTTTCTCAGTATTCAACGTCATGGGATCGAGGGGCGCTTCGAATTTCGCCAGGAAAGCATTCTTTTTGTCTTCGCCAGCCTGGTGAAAGAGGGCTTTCTGAATCTGGATGAATTGCAGGGTTTAGATGCTGAAAAGCTCTCCAAGATCATGGCGATGTCCCGCTTTTGAGCGCTGTTTTGAGTATTATTTTTTAGCTGGCTGAATTGGTCGCGATTACGCACTTTCTCTCTCCGCCAAGGGCCAAGCAAATGCCCAAGCCCAGTGCCAAGCCCAAGCCCCCGTCACCATGTCCGCATTTATCCAACGGTAAGCCGGTGGGGATACGTTAATTTGCTGTGGGTTGGTGGCGTTGTTGCCGCCTGCGTCCGTCCATGGGCATCCGCGTTGCCGGTGTGAGCGAGCAGTTCGGCGCTTTGCGGGCGGTCGATGCGGTGAGCCTGGATGTGGATTCCGGCTCCTTGGTGGCTCTGCTGGGACCCTCGGGTTCGGGCAAGAGCACCCTGCTGCAACTGATTGCCGGCTTGGAAGATGCAGATGAAGGCCGCATTTGGATCACGGGAGAGGAGGCCACCAGCCGTTCGGTTCAGGATCGGCATGTGGGTTTTGTGTTCCAGCACTTTGCCCTGTTCAAGCAGCGCACGGTGCGGCAGAACGTCGGATTTGGTCTGGAATTGCGGGGCTGGAAGCATGGGGCGATCCGGCAACGGGTAGACGAATTACTGGAGTTGGTGCAGCTGCAGGGTTTTGGCGGTCGCTATCCCTCCCAGCTTTCCGGCGGCCAGCGCCAGCGGGTGGCTCTGGCCAGGGCTTTGGCCGTGCAGCCTCGGGTATTGCTATTGGATGAGCCCTTCAGCGCCCTCGATGCTAAGGTGCGCAAGGAACTACGTGTCTGGCTATGCAATCTTCATGACGAGATGCACGTCACCACGGTGATCGTCACCCACGATCAGGAGGAGGCCATGGAGGTGGCAGACAAAATTGTGGTGATGAATCAAGGGAAAATTGAGCAGATCGGCAGCCCGGCTGAGATCTACGATCAGCCCGCCAGCCCCTTCGTGATGAGCTTTGTTGGCGCGGTAAATGTATTGCCCAACCATCTGCCTCTGGCAGCGGCAGTCGGATCTGCTGCCCGGCATAGCCAGCAGGGTGAGCAAATCTTCATCCGGCCCCATGATCTGGAAGTGCACCCCCTGCCCCAGGAAAAGAGCGTGCCGGCAGTGCTGCGCCGGTTAACGTACATGGGCCGCGATATCCAAGCGGAGCTTACCTTGCGTAGTGGTGATGTGGTTGTGGCACAGCTGCCCAGTGAACGCATCGACTACCACCAGCTCAAGGTCGGCGACCAGTTGCACATTACCAGCCGCGAGGCCCGTATTTTTGTTTCAGACTTTGCGATTTGATCTGGGATGGTATCGCTGTTTGCGGCCATCTGTCGCCAAGATGGTTAATTTGTGATCCCAGATTTTTTAAGTTCTATCTTGATCTTTCTCTTTTCACCATTCCCTCTTTGATTTTTTCGTTTAATCATTCCTAGCTGGGTAAGCATTAGAAGGCCTGAGCCACTGGTATTTGAGCCCGCTGCTACACGGCTGCTGCAGGGCGGGATCGCCGCAATCGCTTTACTCTAGAGCCTCCCTAGCCATCATCGATTAGCTATACTTGATTAGCTGCTATACTCCGCTATGGTTATTCTGTGTCAACCGGTAAGGAGCCAAGGCTAGTTCCAGTCTTGACTTTTGACTGGACTGAGATCTCCAGCAGCGCCCCTTGGTCAATCAGCCAAGTCCTTGAGGCTAAACCCTGCCGCCAAGGTATTGCACACTATATCTAGATGAGCCGATATCGCCGATCGGCAGGGGGCATTTTGCGGTATCAGGGCTCAATTGGCGCTGCCTCGATTTTCCAGTGCTTCCTTAGCTTAAGGGTTCTTGGCGTAGTTTGCTGACTCTTGACTTGACTTGAGTTGCTGAATTTTGCTTGGTTTATTCTCCTAATCGTTTTTCCGAGGCTAAGGAGCCTCTGAAAAACCGCCATTTCGTCGACCCAGCCAGCTGATAGCCATTGCGGCATCAGGGCTGCATTGGCTGTGGCTCGGGTTTTTCAGAGCTTCCCTAATTTCTTACTAGTTTTTGCCTTTTGTGATGGCTGGTGCATAGCGGGTCCGTGGTTTTGTCCAGGCTTTGATGCATATTTGTCCTGTAAAAGTATTTGCGTGTAGTCAATTCGCTGATAGGGGCTGTCTGCCCACGGCCAGGCTCAATATCAATTAAGCCCATCGGCAGATCCAGGTAATCTTCTAGCGCGAGTTCGCCGTCACTGCCCCAGTGGAGGCAGGAGATAGGAGGTGGCGTGGTCATGGCAATGACGGTATAAGCAGATCGCTTTCTCCCACCGCCAGTAACTGCCCTCCCATGCGAAATCGGCTGAGAATCCTGGGCACCTTCATTAGGGTTAGGCCACAAAGCTTGGCAAGTTGTCCGTGGGTTAGGTGTAATTCACTTAGGGATAGCCTGCATCCATGGCTATTGACCTGTCTAAATGATCTGGCAATCCATTGCAGTAATTTAATCAGACTAGCATCCGCTGATCGGATCTTCTGAATTGCTAACAGCTCTGCCAGCATTTTTCTTTCATGGTCTAGCAAATGCTGCCGCTCAATTGTATTGAGCTCAATCTTTTCCACCACCACTGTGGTCAGGCAGTGAAGCTCCAGAGGGGTAATGGCTGACTGTTCAGAGCTGATTAAATCTACGGGGCTCCATTTGCCCAGGCTGATTACATCTCCATCGCCAGACCAGGTTGTGGCAATTACATAGCCCTCTAATATTTTCCAGCTCATCCCATCGGGCAGCGCGTCGCTGGCATGTAGGGTGAGTCGCAGGGGGCGCTGGAGCCGGTTGGCTGTCATGGCGAGGCGGGGCTGTCGGGTAATTCAGGCAGGCTGAATGCAGGTGAGTAGGGCATTGGCGAGAAACAGGCCACGGAATTGGATGTGGCTGCCCATATAATACCAAAAATCCGATTCAGTTACCGGTATTTCTCGACACATCTGTGGGCGAGGCGGCTCGCGCGCTGGCCGTGGAGTAATGCCGGCCCTTGGAGCCGTAGACCAGTTCGCATCTTGTCCATGCGTCTCCCTCTGGGTGCTGAGGCGATCGGCCGCCGGCTGATGGCTTCAGTTCGCCACTAAACAACGGTGAGCTGACCGGTAATTAGCTGCATCCTGGGGTTTCAGTCAGCTCAAGCCAGGCCCGAATGCCCTATGTTTAATAAGTTCACGGCCGATAAACAGCAGATAACTTTCCTTGCTCCTCTGCCCCTAGTCGCTCCGCCTTGGCGGTAGGGCTGGTGGCGCCGCCCGCGCTGACGGCTGGGGTGGTATCGATGTTTGCGCCAGTGGCCATGGCCCAGTCAGCGGCCAACTCCCGAACTATCACCATCTTTTTCTATGTATTTACCAAGAGCACTTATAACCACATTTTCAAGTTGTTTGCTGTTGATTGGCAAATCAAGACCGGTCAGACGGTCGCTCTTAAGTGTAGGCATGTTGGCTCCGGCTCCCAAGCTAAGGCCGTGATTGATTACCTAGAAGCCGATGTGGTCAGCTTGGCAATGGCAGTCGATGTGAACAAGACACAATAGGCAGGATTAATCAATCCAGGCAGGAAGAGGGAGAATCCCTAAACTTAACGCCAATTTATTCCACTGTGGTCGTGTTTGATAGGCCCGGTAATCCCATGAAAATTACTGGCTGGAAGAATCTAGACAACAAGGATGTGCAGGTGGTGCCTGCCAATCCCAAGACATCAGGCGGTCCCGTTGGAATTCTCTTGCCCTCTGAGGGGGCAATCACCCGGGCTGGCGGCTCTGATCCTCAGGCACGTAGCTTTATCACCGGAGTCTACAAGAATGTAGATGTGCTGCCTAAGGATGCTCGCGAGGCCACTGATTTATTTGTGAAGCGCCGCCATGGAGATGTGCTGATGAACTGGGAAACAGAAGCCATCATTGCCAAGTGTAAGGGAGAGTGGACCACTCCCTATAGGTTGTTCAGTTCCAATGTGCTCATAGAGCAGCCGTCACCCTGGTTGATAAGGTGATGGATCGCCGAGGTAGCCGCAAGCTAGCGGAGGCATTTGTGAGGTTTCTCTTTATTTTAGTGACCCAGAAAGTATTTGTAAATAATGGTTTTCGCCCGCTCACGCCTGAAGGTAAGGTCTATGCCAGAGGTAAGTTTCAGGATTTTTAAATTTTTCAAGGGTTGCGACTTTGGCGGCTGGAGTGAAGCTGATAAGACTTTCTTGGGTAAAGGTTACCTTCGGGATCAGATCTTCCGCGAGAGCCGCTTGGCTGTGATTTAAGCTGCCGGTTTGCCCAGCTTGCTCGATCTTCCCCGCCATAAAGTCAGGACATTGTACATGTGGACAACGAAGATTGTCGCATGAATTCATCCTATTGTTAGACAAAGCATTGAATTTAGATCGCTATTGATTCCTAATCTGGCAGTAATGAGATGTATCTGACGTGCTCGAATGATCTGATTTGCGGTATTTGTGGATCTCTGGGATTGCTGGATTGTTGGATCTCCGAAATTTTTTATAGCAGCGAGATTCGAAGAATAGGCCTGGTTTGCAGTGGATTTGTGGCGCTACTAAGCTGCTCATCTCATCTCATCTCATCTCATCTCATCTCATCTCATCTCATCTCATCTCATCTCATCTTGTCTTATCGGGTCATTTTCTGCCTGGGAGCGTCTCTAGCTTTGCAATGCTTCTCGGATGATGAGAGCAGTTAGGCCCGGATTTTTCGATATGTTTATTCGTTGTTTCCTGTCTGCTAAGGGAGGCTCTGGGAAGTTGCCATTTCGTTGCCCCAGCCATCTGGGCCATTGCTGCGCCAGGGCTTCATCGATCATGGCTCGGGTTTTTCAGAACTTCCCTAAGGATTAAGTACTGGCGTTAGTGACGAGCGCAGCTTAGCCAATGCTCGGCGCTCTATCGCCTGGATTTGATGCTTACTCTTGCCCATATTTTGGGCTAACTGCATCAGTGAGCTGCGCCGCTCTGTCGCATAGCGTAAATTCAGTACTTCAAATTCTAAGGGTGAAAGAGTACCTAGCTGGTTGTGGAACCAGTGATAGTCGTCATTTAGCTCTAGGGTGTGCCCGTCGGTTATGGTGTCAAGCAGCGTCATTTCTCCTCCCTCGCTGTTGCTTAGCACTTGATCGAGAGATACTGTTGAATTGAATTGACGCAGGCTCATCGCTTGCTCAACTCTATGCGGTGGTTCGTCTAGTATTGAAGCCGCTTCTTTGGCGCTGATTTGGCGTCGATTTTTCTGCATGAGTACGTCTACTTTCATTGCTAGATTAGCCAAGGGATAGGGTACGCGAATCATTGAGCTGTGCTCTTGGATGTGACGACTTACTGCCTGCCTAATCCACCAGTAGGCGTATGTCGAAAATCTATATCCGCGAGCGGGGTCGAATTTTTCGGCGGCGCGTATTAAGCCGATGTTTCCTGCTTGAATCAGGTCTATAGGCTCGATTGGTAGGTGTCTCACCCTTCGGCGATATTTTGTCACCACACTGACAACAAGACGCAGATTAGCGGTTACAAAGCGCTGGAGGGCTCGTTTGCCTTTGCGTTGGATTGCAACTGTGGCCTCTGTATCGTCAAGCCAGGTACGAACGAGCCGGCCAAGGTGCAACTCTTCTTCATCCGTGAGCAGCGGTACCCGGCTAATCGTTCTGAGATAGTCGCCCAGAATGTCAGTCATTGGCTTGCTGGCAGCTGCGTCGCTATGCTCTTACAGATTAAGCTCTAAATGTTGAAGGAGAAGCGATATTGAGGCAATTGTGCCGCACAGTGATGTGACCATATCAGTAAATGCTTGCTTCCTTGCTGCCAGGCAAGTCCTTTGTTTCTTTTGATGGACTGTTCTTGCCCGTGAGCCCTTGGTGATGCTTCCGGCCAATGAACAAAAACTGTAGTGGCACCAGGGCTTAAGTCTAGTCGAAATGCAAATATGCATTCTTATGCGGCTTGCTTCAAGAATTGTGCTGCATTTTTGTGCGAATTGCTCCAGTATTGCTTCGTTGTGTTGTGGCGTTTGATTGGTGACGGATCGCTAATTTGATTTTGAGAATGTTTAATATTATAGCCCGGCAAATGCTCGGCTGGCTGGCCAGCATACTAGAGATGCGGGCGACTGCCTGGGATTGGGCTGGTGCGCAACTCTCAGCCCTGATGGTATTGGTCACGAACCGGATTTATCTTTGGCCGGGCTTGTCGTTCTTTCTATATATCGATTTCTGCTGACTCTAGGCGAATTGTCTGATCGCATCTGGGCTGGCCCGCTGAACAGTGACTTTGATTAAAAATTCAGCCAGGGCCAGGGCTTGGGCTGTCGGTGCATCATCGCCACCGGGGCCATGAACTCATTATTGGTGAATATCCTCATGGAGTTGGCGGTCCTGTAGCGCGCAGTATTCAATCGTGGATTGCCGCGTAGAACGTTGCGACATCTAGCCGCAGCAAGAACTAGCGGAAGCTTGATTTGCAATGCGGCGCAGCCCATGGCCGAGCTTGCTGTTCAGCATGGGGGATGACAGATGGCATACTGCTCCAGATCCCTCAGGCTGCTGTAGCCGTCCTAGTCCTAGGGTTCATACTTCCGAATGGCTGAATGTCTCTTGATTAGCAGTACTAGGTTGTTTAACACTGCCAGCGGCGGCGGATTCAAGATTTGCATATGTCTGTCACCAGTAAATACTGAGACAGCGCCTCAGGCGAGCTTCCGGGATCGCCCCAAGTAGTCGATTGGATTCAAAAGATTGCTTAGCTAGCGCCATCCGATTGGTGAGATTGTTGATGCTTGGATTTGTATTAAAGAACTTCGATAAATGCAAAGTCTCATCGTTCCTATGAACTGGAAAGCACTGCAGCGACTGGCTAGTCGATAACTTGCAGGGGTCAAGCGGGCATTTTTTGAATTGCCCTTAAAGAATTCCGTTCATGGCAATCTCAGATAGTGTAAATGCCTCGGAGACTCTGGTTAATCACCCCTGCAGCTAATCAAGCGCCGTTGCCGCAGATATCTTCAGGTGGTAGGTTCGCGGAAATCGCGGTTTTTCCAGAGTTTTCCGAGGGCAAAATATGCTGCTTTTGTTTCTATAAAAAGTGTTTGATTATGTTCCTGTGAGTGCGCAGTCAATCTGCTCGCATAGAATTAATAGTGCCGCCAAAATCTGGGCCATCTCCAGAGCGAGAACATCTCGCATTTCTAGTGGGCAAACTGGATCGGCAATTAGGTTGCTGTAGTCTTGGATTTGTCGCTGTAATTCACGGATGCGGTCACTCGTGAAGTCGCTGCCGATTGAGAGCTGTAGCACTGTCAATCTTTCCTTTGAACCATACCATGTGAGCACGGTCAAGCGCAGGATTGGCCATTTGAGGCGTCAATGCGGTGGTCACGCTTCGCTCTGCCTCATTAGGGAGCCTCTGAAAAACCGCCATTTCGTCGACCCAGCCAGCTGATAGCCATTGCGGCATCAGGGCTGCATTGGCTGTGGCTCGGGTTTTTCAGAGCTTCCTTAGGATGGCACATGTGATGTTTGCCTGGACCACTCCAATTTATCGTTTCGAAACTTGTAACCATTTTGTAATATTAGCCTTGGTGTGGCTGCCGCTGGTTAGGACAAGAGCACAATGGGCGTGGGTTTGCTTGTTGCTCTGTGGTAATCGTAAAGCCTTTTCATGCTGTCAATGTGTTGATCTTCTTGATTTGTTTTCGGGAGCCTCGGAAAATTTAGCTTTTTGGACATGCTAGTCAACGATAGGCGAGTCTCCACAAGGTTTCTCGCGCCATTTTATCGGTAAGATTTGGGATTTTCGAGCTGTCCTTAACTGTGCCTTTTCTGTGGTCTGCTGATGCTTCTTGGCTTTGCATGGGCTGCTCTGATTGTCGTGAATCTTCCTCTGTGCATACTCTATGGGTGAGCTGTGAGTGAATACTGAGCCACTAGGCGGCTGAACATTCGAGTCTGTTGGTTTAGTCGGCAGTTCGGTGGATGTTTCTTGGTGGCCTGCAGGCTTTGGCAGCGGTATCGATTGCTGCTATTCGCTTTGGCCCGGCCAGTTTGTCTATTCCGCTTGGGGGGTATGTAGGGGCTAATAAGTTATCGGTAGTGCGTGATGGTGGTCTAGTGAGTATCGCCAGGGGTTGGTTCCTTAGGTAGCTGGAATGGCCATCGGCGCAGAATCCAGGCTTCGATTGGCTGACCACCAATCACGTGCTCCACCAGGATCCGCTCGATGCGCTCCGGTGTGACGCCCCCATAGACGATCCCCTCGGGCCAAATCAGCAGAATTGGTCCCTCGGCGCAGATGCGCAGGCAATCGGCCTTGGTACGCAGCACTATTCCCTGGGGCCGAGCCGGATCCTCCAGCTGCCACTCCCGCACCAGGCATTTAAGTTTGTCCCAGCTGGCGGCGCCGATGGCTGGATCGGGACAGCAGAGGGCCTTGGTGGGGGTGGCACAGAGCAGCAGGTGGTGACTGATTTGTGGCATTTATGCTTTGGCGATGGCTGCGCTGAAACTTTGTGCCAGTTCTCTACCGGCTGATAGCTGGCAATTCCTTAGCAGTTCCCAGTGGGACTGCCAGAATTTAATTTGTTTGTCGTTGTCGTTGTCGTTGTCGTTGTTGTTGTTGTTGTCGCCGCTGAATGTCTGTAACGGGTCCCAGTTTAGCCAGCGGCCCATGGGCTGGAACCAGTTGGCAATGGCCTTTAGATCTATGGCTGTTCTGTTTAGTAGCACGGCATGAAGGCAAGTGGCATCGCGTAAAGGTAAGTGGTATCGCGTGAAGGTAAGTGGTATCAGACGAAGGCAATTGGCGTCACATGAAGGTAATTGGCATGGCATGAAGCTTGGGATATTTGGTCGTCAGACCCCGATGGCGGCCAGGGGCGCAGAGGAGTGCAGCGATGCTGCAGCCTCCTGCACAGCTTGGCGGGCCCAGGCGTCCACTGCCAAAACGTCCTCCAGGCCGGGATGGGCCATTAGATCAACCCGATGACGATCACAGACGCGTTCAATCAACCGGGGAATATCGAGGAAGTGCACCTGCTCTTCTAGGAACAGGGCCACCGCCTGCTCGTTGGCGGCATTCATCACAGCAGGCATGGTGCCGCCGGCACGGCCAGCGGTATAGGCTAGTTGCATGCACGGGTACTTGGCCGGATCGGGCTGGCGAAAGCTCAGCTGGGCTACAGCGGCAAGATCTAAGCGACGCCATGGCGTTTCCAAGCGCTCCGGCCAGCTCATGCAGTAGAGGATCGGCAGCTTCATATCCGGCCAACCCAGCTGAGCTAGCACGGAAGAATCGGCGAGTTCCACCATCGAATGAATAATTGACTGGGGGTGGATTACGATTTCGATGTCGTCGTAATCGATCCCGAACAGGTAATGGGCCTCAATTACCTCCAGGCCCTTGTTCATCAGGCTGGCGGAATCCACGGTGATCTTGCGCCCCATGCTCCAGTTGGGATGACTGGTGGCATCGGCCACGGTGGCCTTGACCAAATCTCGCGCCTCCCAGTCGCGGAAAGCACCACCGGAGGCCGTCAGCAGAATTCTTCGCAGTCCAGGGGTGGCCACCCCGGTGGAGAGGCGGGCGCTATCGGCCCAGGGGGTGCCCTGCAGGCACTGGAAGATGGCGGAGTGCTCCGAGTCTGCTGGCAGCAGCCGCGAGCCCGATTTGGCCAGCTCCGGCAGCACCACGGGGCCTGCGGCAATCAGGGTTTCTTTGTTGGCCAGGGCCAGATCCTTACCGGCGCGAATGGCGGCCAGGGTGGGCAGCAGGCCGGCGCAGCCGACGATGCCGGTCACCACCAGGTCGGCGCTGGCCCAGGCGGCGGCGGCGCAGATCCCTTCCGCACCGCCCAGCAGCTCCGGCAGGGGCTGCGGGCGCTGCTGGGGCTCGAGCAGCTGGAGCCGCTGGCACAGCTGGGGAATTAGCTCCGCGTCCGCCAGGGCCACCACCTCCGGGCTGTGGCGCTGGATCTGCTCGATCAGCAGCTCCAGGTTGCGGCCGGCGGTGAGGGCCACCACCCGGAAGCGATCGGGGAACTCCTCCACGATCTGCAGGGTCTGGGTGCCGATCGAGCCGGTGGACCCCAGCACGCTGATGGCTTTCACGGCAGGGCTCCGGAACTGGCGGGGCCCAGTTTCCCATCCCCCGGCACCCCTGGCAGCCCCGCCGGTGGCCCAGCTAAAAAAACGGCCGGCCAGGCACCCGAGCCGCCCCAGCGGGATTCTGACCGCAACTCACCTGTGGGCAGCGCAGCTGAGCAATGGTTCCGGGAGCAAACCGCTCCACAGCCGTTGGCTAAAGGGCCAGTGTCCCGAAGGCTGCTGGCTCGTAGGCCGTTGACCAGAAGGCTTGTCAAATGAAGTACATGGCTTGGGACTCCATCAGCCGGTCGCGGCGATCGATTAGGTCTTGGAGCGTGGTGGTCTCCAGTATTTGTGCTCGCGCCATGGCCAGCTCATTTTTCAAGCTATTAAGTACCTGATATTCAGGGGTTTCAGATAGTGTCTCGCCCCTCAGGCTGTCTTCTCCTTCCAGGCAGCGCACCACATCCACCACCTTGATCTGGGAGGGGGACATGGCTAGTTGGTAGCCCCCCCTGGGGCCCCGAATACTGCGCAGGATCTGGGCCCGCCGCAGGCTGGTGAGCATCTGCTCCAGGTAGCGATCGGGCATCTGCTGTCGGCTAGCGATCTCGGCCACCTGTAGCACGCCCCCCTGTAAGTAAATGCTGGCCAGCTCGAGCAGCGATATAAGCCCGTACTCTGTCTTGGCACTAAACACTGGCTGCAATCCACGGCTTCCTTGCGGTGATTATGGCAGGTTGCCGCCTCGGTCGGTGCCAGCCTGTCAGAGCACCGTCACGGCCAGCAAATTTCCGCATCGACAATATCATTATTCCCGGGCAATGTTTTGCCATCGCCCAGTGTGTTTTTTGTCTGGGCTATGACTTTATGTCTAGTTTTTGTATTTATGATCTGTTGATGTGCTTTTGGTGCCATGCTTTCTGTTGCTGGGTGCTGGTGCTGGCAAGCAATTTTGGCTAGGCGCTGCTAGCCCCTCCAAATTGCCGAGCCCTCCAGGTTGGCAGGCCCTCCAGGTTGGCAGGATTAATGGCCAGTTTCTGCCGCGTTGGAGCATGGACGGGTCCACACTGCTCTCACCGGGAGGAATTGCCATGGGGATTGGCCGACGTGTCGGACGCTGGTTGCGCCAGCTCGGCGAATCGCTCGATCCTGTCTTGCCAGCCCTGGTAGCTGGCGTGATGGCCAAGGCAGCTGTTGGCGGTGATCCCGATGCGGCGCCGGCGGCCAGCAGTGATGAAACGCCCTCGGGCCCCTGGCAGGGGGTGAGCGAGCGGGCGCTGGCCAAGAGCCTGCAAACCCTCCGCCAAGAAGCCCTGTTCGCCCTGGGGGCCTTCCACGCCGCCCACACGGCCGCAGCGGCCGTGTTCGACGATCGGCGCCTGACGGCGGCCCTGGCCCGGCGCACCGGCGAGCGAGTACCGGATGAGGTGCTCGACAAACTGGCCCAGGCCAGTGCCGTCTGGCACCGCGACGCCGCCGCCCTGGGCATGGCCCTAAGCGCCGTGGGCGCAGCTGAGGTTCCCGACCTCACCCTGGCCGAGGCCCTGGAGGTGGACGAGGAGGAAGCCGATGCCCTCACCGCGATGGTGGAGGGCTACGAGGTGGAACTCAATCGCCAGATGCTGCAAGAGGGAGAGCGCAACGAACCAGATGACGAATCCTGAGCGCCTCGAACATGGCAAGTGCTTGATATCTCAGCTGAGCTCCTATGTAGAGCGCAGCGAGCCTTGTCTGGCGTGGCTGCCAAAAGGTGATTGGGACCTTTATAAAGTAGGCAAATGGATTCTCAGATCAGATCAGTCAAGTAAGTTCTGTAAATTCCGAGCAATGATCAATGGAGCCTTGATGCAGCTATCGCTTTGTGTTGGCTGATTTGTGGAAATGGCGGGCTTTTCGAGCTTCTTTACCTCAATCCAGAGTCTCCCTGAATCCAGAGTTTCGCTAGATCCGGGGTTTCCCTGAAATTAGCCTGCGGCAGTGGATTTTGGCTCCAGTATTCCGGGCTTCTTGGGCTCGTCAGCCTGGGGCTGGGAGGTTCGACCCATCTCAGTACCAGGGGAATCGCCAGGACGAATAACAATGCTATGGCGCGAAATATATCGACATAGGCCAGCAGAACCGCCTGCAAATCTACTTGCCTGGTCAACAGTTCTAGGGCCTGCTGTTGGGCATTTCCGGGACCCTGCCCACTGAGCTGCACAAACTCTTCCAGCTGCTGTAAGCGCTGCTGAATCAAGGGATTGTTATGGAAGATTTGTTGCACCAGCTGGGCAGCCCCACCACGGCCAGCCCGGCGACCACCGGCAGCAGCCAGCCGGGACGCCCCCGGGCGCCGAGGGTCTCCGCCGCCATAACAGCCTCTCCAGTAGTGGCAGCTCCCGTAGCAGGGGCTTGCTTAGTTGGGGCTCCCACGGCAGCTGAGCCAGGGGCGGTAGTGCCAGGGGCCGCGACTCCGGCAGGAACGGTGGAACCCATGGCGCGAGGCGGTGGCGGTAAGAAGCCAGGGACTTGGCCCCCAGTGCCGACAGCTGCTGGGGGTTGCCGACTCAGCCTGATGCTGCACATTGCCACCACTGGGCCACCACCTCCGGGCTGCCGTACCAACGGCTGCCAAAGGCACCGCCATGGGCCACCCCGGGCAGCACCAGCTGGCGGGAGCCAGCCAACAGGGCAGATCCCACCGGCACCAAGCCATCCCCGGCCAGGCGAGCAGCTCCGCCCGTTACTGGATCTCCCACTGTGGCCGGATCGCCCAGTGACGCTGGATCGCCAACCGTTGCTGGATCGCCCGCCAATGCCTCAGGGCCAGCAATCGCCCCATAGGAGCGGGCCGCCATCCTTCTGGAGAGGGGAGAGGCGATCGGCGAGCTCAGATCCAGATCCCCCGCCACCGACAGGTAGTGGACCCGATCGCCACAGAAGGCCCCTGGCAACTGTCGATCCACCCACAGGCGCAGGGCCGTGGCCCGCTTGGCGGTATGGGGACTGCCGAGGGTAATCAAGGCATCCGCTAAACGAGCTCCGCCGTAGGCCCGGCCCGCCAGCGGCAGCTCGGCCAGCCAAAGGCGCAGCATCACCCCCCCGGAGCTGTGGCCCACCAGGGTGATCCGGCCGCTGGGGGAGTTTGCGGCCAGCTGCTCGGCCAGCAGCTGTACCCGGTCCAACAGCCTCAACCAGCCCCAGGCGCTCAGCGTGGCCAGCCAATCGAAACGACTGACCGGCACCACCCGCACCGGCTGGCCGCTGAGCTCAGCCAGGCACTCCGCCATCGGCCCATAGGCCTGGGGCGCGATCAGGAAGCCGCCCAAAATCAGCACTGGCTGATGCCCGGATCCGAATTCACCCATTGCTCGTCATCTCCTGTTACATTGCTCGCAACGTTTCTTCACGTTGCCTCCCATGGCTGACAACACCTCCCGCTTTGGCTTCGTCGCTTTCGCCGAAACCTGGAATGGCCGTCTGGCCATGCTCGGCTTTGTGATTGGCCTGGCCACCGAATTGCTCACCGGCCAAGGCATCCTCTCCCAGGTGGGCCTCGGCTGAGCCAAGCTTATTTAATTGCCTAGAGTTTAATTGCTCAAATTTTAATCGCTTAAATCTCAGCCCTCCGGCCTTAGCCGGGGGGTTTTTTAATGGCGCTACCGCCGCCTGCTGCGAAACCAAGGGCTTATTGCTGTAAATCCAACAAGGGCCCCGCCTTCCCCTAGCGCCATACTTAGCCTCGCCACAGATATCTCCCCTGCGATGACTGCTAGCCAGGTCAGTAAATCTTGGCCAACAGCCAGTAAGGCTTGGTTGATAGCTAGTAAAACTTGGTTGATAGCCAGTAAAACTTGGTTGATAGCCAGTAAAACTTGGCTAACAGCCGGTAAAACTTGGCTAGCAGCAGGTAAATCTCGTTTGACAGCCAGTAAATGTGGGCTAACAGTCGGCAAGCCAGCGGCCGAGCGTGTTCACGGGGCGTTGAGCATTGCTCAATTCAGCCAATCCATAGCCTGCTGCCCAG
Organism: Prochlorococcaceae cyanobacterium; assembly: GCA_044356735.1. Taxonomy (GTDB): domain Bacteria; phylum Cyanobacteriota; class Cyanobacteriia; order PCC-6307; family Cyanobiaceae; genus UBA5018. The sequence goes on along the minus strand of JBIKVR010000020.1, from coordinate 10,596 downwards.
GGGGCATCGCAACGCAGGCAAGTGATTGGCTGGCTCAAGGCCTGGATCACTCCGTAGTCCAGCCGGTTTCCTGAGCTGCCGTGATAACGACTACCGATCACGCCCTGCGGTTACGCAGCCTTTGGTTTGCCTGGTTTCTGTGCATGCTCTTTCATGTGCAGCTGGGACTGATGCCCCTGTTCCACGGCCAGTCGCCCCAGATCGAGAGTCAGCTGCCCTTGAAATGGCTGCCGATTTTGTACTGGTCAATGCTGATTTACTTCCTGATCCCACTGGTGGCGGTACTGCTGATCGCCTATGCCGCCAGTAACGAGGTCACCCCCCAAAGGTGGCGCCCCTGGCGCCGTGGGCACTTCTGGCTGAGTGTGGTGTATACGGTCACCAACATTCCCCACCTGTTGGCCGACATCCTGGTGCCCGATTCCCGCGCCGATCAGGTGCTGCTAATGCTTTTCATGGTGATACTGGGATTTTTGATCAATTTGGAAGGTTGGCGTTGGTGGCGTGCGGCTTGAGGCGAGAGCCCAGGTGATGTACGGCGTGGAGTACCACGCCCCAGATCAATAGATCCGGATCGCCCGTGGCCAAGGGGATCGGCGGCAGTGAGGGATCGGCCGCCTCCAGGCACCAACCGATGCCGGCCAGGTTCCGGGCCAAGCGACGCAACACGAAGCGGCCCGCGTTCACCGCCACCACCACCGAGCCCGACCGGGGCCCCAGACTGCGATCAATGATCAACAAGTCGCCGTGATGGATGCCGGCGGCGCCCATCGCATCGCCGCTCACCCGCATCAAAAAGGTGGAGGCCGGGCGGGGCATCAGCAGGCGGTTGAGGTCGATGGCGTCCTCCTCGTAGTCGGCGGCGGGGCTGGGGAAGCCCGTTGCTGGCGACTCGCCGGCCAGGGGCAGCCGCGCCGCTGGCGTCGATAGCTCATCGGGTTCGAACCAGGTCAGCTCCCCCAGGTCAGGCCCCGCCTCCCAGCCACCGCACGCCAACGCCTGGACCCCCAACACCACTTAGATAGTACAAATAAACCACTCGCCTTTCTGTGTCTTCGCCGCTGGTCGCCGTCTTTCGGTAGCGCCGCCGCTGGCAGGTAGCAGTTGGTCAGTCGCAGCTGGTCAGTCGCCGCAGCCTCGGCGCACCACCTCCTGGCGGAGGCCGTCGAGCTCCGGGTCGCGGGGTACCGCGGCGTGAAACAACAGCGACCAGGCCAGGGGGACATCGTTGGCCACCAGGGCCGCATCGATGGCTGCGAGCCAGGCGGCTGGCTTTCTTCCCAGGCTGCTGATCAAACCAGCGGCGGCCTGCATGCGATCGGGGGTGGCACCGATCAGCTCCACGTGGGCAAACGCCCCAACGGGGGCATTGAGCGGGCGCAGCCGCAAGCTGAGCGACTCACCGGCGGCAATCGGCGCCACGGGCCAGGTTAAGGGCCCCCGGATCGGGCGACCAGCACTCGCCTCGAGATGCCACACCAACTGCCCCCCCCGTTCGATGCGCAGCTCCTGCAGCGGCTCCACCACCACCAACTGGGGATCGGGTACGGGCACCACTCCGCGGGCGTCGCCCCGGTCAATCGCTTCCACCCGCGGCGCCACCACGCACACCGCCACCGGCCGCTCCGATCGCTCGCTGACCGCCAAGGCGGGCAGCGGTCGCCATGGTGCCAGCAGCAGCAGGGCCAGCAGCAGCGGGCGCGGATCAACCGGCAAGGCCCACCATCCCCAGGCCAGCCCGGCTAAAACCTGCGCCATTCAGGCCTGCCCCATTCAGATTTGCGCCATGCAGGCCTGCGCCATGCAGATTTGCGCCATTTAGGCCTGCGCTATGCAGATCGACTGCGCCATTCAGGCCCACTGGGCCTAGATCACCGCCAGCCATGGCACTTTCAGAGATAACGCCGCCAGCAGTAACAGCACCAGCCATAACTCCAGCGAAAAAAATATCGCCGCATCGGGCGAGCGACGGGGGGGCTGGCATCAACCGGCTGGGGGGCAATAACTCACAATGCCAGGCCAACAGGTGGATATGGGGCCCAGATCATCAGGTCAACAAACTGGATCTGCTGAACAAATTGGCATGGGGCGGCTACTGATGGCCTCGGGGCAACAGCCGTTGGTGACAAAGCCCGGCAGAACCTCTAGAAGACGCTAAGATTTTATATCGCAAATCAATCCCAGGCCGCAAATCAAGTGAGCCCTGGTGCCGCAAAGCTTGGTAGCTGATTGATAGCTGGCCCCTCAGGTTTGGCCAGCCTTTTTCCCTGGCCTGGTTCAGCTCAGGCGGCCAGGGCACCGCCGCAGCTGGAGCCGCTACCGGCCGTGCAGCCATAACAGTGGCGACCCACGGCGATGGCTTGGCCAAGGGGATCCCAGGTCAACAAATCCCGCAGCTGGCGCCGCGGCGTTGGTTCGATGCCGAGCGGTAGCTGCAATTGTTGATTGAAGTCGCAGTCATAGAGGTAGCCCTGCCAATCCACACTCAGCAGGGAGCGACACATCACTTGATCGAGATTGGCGGGGCGATGGCTCGCTTCCAGCAATTGTTGATAGCTCTCCAGCTCCCCACTGGCCCGCAGCACCGCGGCAAAGCGCTGGATCGGCATGTTGGCCAGGGCATAGAGGTGGTTGAACACCACGCCGAACTCTGCTGCCAATACCCGGCGGTAGTCGGCCTCCAGGCGGGCCTGGGGCGGCGGCAGGCTGGCTCCCTGGGGGTTGAACACCAGATGCAACTCCAGGCCGGAACCCTGCTGGCTATAGCCGAGGGCATTGAGCTGACGCAGGCCGGCGATGCTGCGCTCGAACACGCCATCGCCCCGCTGACGATCGACGTTGGCCTGTAGATAGCAGGGCAGCGAGGCCACCACCTCGACGCCCTGATCGGCCAAAAAATCAGCCAGATCCTCCTGGCCTGGTTCGCTGAGGATGGTGAGATTGCAGCGATCGATCACCCTCACCCCCTGGCGGCGCACGGCCAGCACCAACTCGCGGAACTGGGGATGCAGCTCGGGCGCGCCACCGGTGAGATCCAGACAGACGATGCTGCGGGCGGCCAGCACTGCAGGGATCAGGGCCAGGGTGGCGCCATCCATCACCTCGCTGCGGCTGGGGCCGGCGTTTACGTGGCAGTGGCTGCAGGCCTGATTGCAGCGATAGCCGAGGTTCACTTGCAGGGTGGTGAGGCCGCCGCGCCGCAGCTGCGGGAACATCGCCGCTGGCCGCTCGGGTGATGGTTGATTGGGGGCCGGCTGCTCAGCAAGCTTTGGAGACTGGGGGATCACAAGCTGGGGGGCATGCGGGTGGGGGCTGAAATCTGCAGGCTGGGATCAGGGGCGGTAACCGCCTGGGTTCCAGGCCCTGGCCCAGGCCGATCAAGTGATTCTCCAATGCACCTCATCCTCCAATGCACCGACCGGGGGCAACTTTGCTGGTAATGGGGGAGGGCCAGCCGGCATTCTGAGCCCTTGCCCCCCTGTGTCAACTGCGCCGCCATGACCGATCTGCTCGTTATCGCCGCCAGCAATGGCAAAAACCTGCTGCTTGCCGAGCGCTTCGCGGCGGCGGGGCGTGCCCAAGGCTTCAGAAGCGAGGTGCTGGATCTGACGGCTGTGGCCTTGCCCCTGTTCACGCCCAGTGCCCTGGCTGCCGGCACACCAGCCGCCCTGGCGGGGCTGCAGGCCCAGTTGAGCGCCGCGCCGCGTTGGCTGATCTGCGCCCCGGAATACAACGGTTCGATTCCGCCTGTGCTCACCAGCGCCATTGCCTGGCTGTCGGTACAGGGCGACGACTTTCGCGCCCTGTTCAACAGCCGACCGATCGCCATCGCCAGCCACTCCGGCGGTGGCGGCCACACCCTGATGGTGGCCCTGCGGCTGCAGTTGGCCCATCTGGGCGCCCACCTGGTGGGGCGCCAACTGGTGAGCTCGGCCGCCCATCCCGCCAAGGATGAATCGATCGCCGACCTGGTGCTGCGGCTCAGCCAGTTGGCCGCGCTGTGATCACTGGTTGCGCCAGAATTTCAGGGCTGTGCCGGGTCAGGATCCAGCTCGATGAATTTCCTTTTGGTCTCGATTGATTATTAGAATCCATGGTTGAGCTGTTTGATTCCACAACTATCTCTGCCCTGCTACAGAAGTGGGGCTACGGGCTGGTATTCGTGGCAATGCTGCTGGAAAATGCTGGTTTACCACTGCCGGGAGAAACCATAACCCTGCTAGGCGGGTATGCAGCAGGTAGTGGTCAGTTGAACTTGCTGGGAGTTGTTGGCGCCGCTGCTAGCGGCGCCATCCTCGGCGACAACCTGGGTTACTGGCTTGGTAGGCGACTTGGCTGGGCCGCAATGTTGAAGCTGGGAAGGTTGCTGCGCCAGTCAGATGAGCAGATGGAAAGCTTGCGAGGCAGGTTTTTGGTTCATGCCGAGAAGTCTGTGTTTCTGGGGCGTTTTGTGGCGGTGCTGCGGGTGATTGCTGGGCCCATGGCCGGTGCAGTGGGTATGCCTTATCGCCGTTTCTTGCTTTGCAATAGCGCAGGCGCCCTGGTTTGGGCCACTACCATGGTGAGCCTGGCCTGGCTTGGAGGCCGCTGGATTCCCTTCCAAGCCATGGCCAAGGGGGTGGTGGAACTGGGCCTAGGGGCCCTGCTGCTTTTGGTGCTGATATTGCTAGTGCCCAGATTATTAGAACGCTTTGAACCAAAGCCCCAGGTTGATCATGGTGAGCCCTGATGCTGCAATGGCTCTCGGCTGGCATGAGCGCCGAAATGGCGGCTGTTCAGAGTCTTTTTAATGCAGTAATGACGCCGCAAAGGTTCCGCAGGGGCGCCTCGAAAAAATGATTAATTTGCCCGAGTGAACCAGAAAAATTAAAGCATCTCACGGAATATCGTGATGTGATAGTCGTAAGATTTGAGATTTTTCGAGGTTGCTTGTGTCCTCAACTGACGGGGTCGCGGAAATGACGATTTTCTAGAGTCTTCCTGGGGCTTGCCGAGTTGGAGGTTGCTCACGGTTGCCTGGGTTTATTTTCTGGCGGCGGCTGCCACCAGCGATTTGCCAAGGAGATAGGCAGGCCATGGGAGATGGGTGCATCTGCAATTTCGGTACATTTTCGAAGCAGCTTTGCTCTTTATTGCTCGTCAACTGAGTCTCTATGCTATTTTCTGAGAGGTAACATGAAAGCTATTGTGCCATGCTAACTCAAGGGCGCCTAGGAAAATCGCGTATCTCGCTGATCTCATGATGCGAGAAGTATTGCTACTATTCGGGTGAGCCTGACTCGTGGCAGTCGAAGGGGCGACTTTGGGAGAAGCCCTTAAGTGACCAGTATCTCGGATGGCCAGCAAGCAAGATGGTCAGCTCCTCGGATCGCCAGCGGCTCAGGTGTCTAGTAGCCAAGATCGTTAGTAGCTAAATTTGCCAGTAATTCAGATGTCCAGTAATCAAGATGTCCAGTAGTCAAGATCGTCAGTAATCAAGTTCGCTAGTAACTCAAATGGTCAGTAGATTAGGGCATCGTCAATATTGGCTGGATCGCGCCGCGGCTGGCGAGGAATTGGCCGCACAATTGTCCGCGTGCCTGTCTGTGCAGGGACTGCGGGATAAATCGGCAATTGTGGTGGCACTGCCCCGGGGTGGTGTGGCAGTGGCAGCAGTTATGGCGCAAAAACTAGGTTTACCGCTCACTACTTGGGCGGTGCGCAAGCTTACCTTGCCCTCTAATCCGGAGTTCGCCATCGGAGCAATTGCCGGCGACGATGTGGTGCTTTGGGATCCAGAAATAGTTAATTATCTAGAAAAGTACCCAGAACTACGGGGGCGGATTCTGGAATCGGAGCGACGGGAGCTGCTGCGCCGTAAGCGATTGTTCGGCGATGCAGCGCCGGATGCCCTGAGTAAGCGGGATATAATTGTGGTGGATGATGGCATCGCCACGGGTCTAACAGTTAAAGCAGCACTGTTGTCCTTGCGGCAGCTGTCGCCAAGTAAGTTAATTTTGGCCGTTCCGGTGGTGGCAGCGGCGGCGCTGCCTGGCATTCGAAAATTGGTGGATGATGCCTTCGTGCTGTCGTCAGTTGATAACCTGATTGCAGTTGGCTGCTATTATGGCTCTTTTGAACAACTCACTGACGAAGATGTTTTGGCGCTACTTTCTAGCGTGAATAAGCAATGGCGGCTTGGCTGATAAGGCTGTAATCGCCAATCATGGCCACCTCGAAAATATCCATTTCGCTCACTAGAGCGAGGGCAGGCCAGTTGCTGCAACGCTTCTCTTGGCACTGCATCAATTGGCCTTGGTATTTTTCGAGGTGCCCTAATTTATTTTCATCCATCCATCCATTACTGCTGTGCAGCGGATTGATCGCTGGGTTGCAACGACCAGTGGCCGATCGCTTCGGCCAGCTGGTCGACGGCTCGCTGGCGGCTGGGGTCATCGGCCCAGTTACCCAGTAGTTGGCGGCGTAGGCCAGCGCTGGCCGGGGTGAGGTGATCGCCGGGCAACTCCAGCAATTGGCTGCGATCCTGGGGCCGCTGGCGCAGTGCTCCCAGCAACCTGGGGCTCTGGTCGAGCTCATCGCGGTTGAAACGCACCAGTAAATTGCGGGGCTGACCGTAGCTGCGCCCCACCAGCTCCAGGGTTTGCTCCGGCGATGGACTGAATTCACTGCGGAACTGGAATTGTTGGCCCAGTTCGGCCAGCAGCGGCACCGAGCGCTCGGCGGAAAAATTATTGAAGCTCAGGGCCACCAGCCCATCGCAGGCTCGACCCCCATCTGGCGCCAGCAGGTGCAGCTTGCAGCCCAGGCTGTGGCCCAGTCGCAGTAGCGGGCCAGTTGTGGATTGGCGCTGCAGGCGAAACTGGCGCCAAGCGGCATTGGCCTGGGCCTGGTGGTCGAAACCGGGCACGTAACTCCAGGCCAGGATGCGCCAATGGCGCCTGGCCAGCGACTCCAACAGGCGCCGATAGCTCAGCTGCGGTGTGGCCGCCAGATAGCTGCCACCGATGAACTGCAGCGTGCCTTTACAGGCACCGCTGGGTTCCAGCAGCCAGAGCTCCCCCAACTGGCGCCAACGAGCCATGGGTTTCAGTGGGTCTGCAGTTTACGCAGGGCTTCAATCGCCTCGCGGCGATGGGCCGGGCCGTCGAGCAGGTTGTTAAAAATATGTTTAATTACGCCGCCGGCGTCGATCACGTAGGTGACCCGACCCGGCAGCAGGCCCAGCACGCTCGGCACCTGGAAGGCCCGGCGCAGGTTGTTGCCCCGATCCACCAGCAGCGGGAAAGGCAGGTTGTGGCGCTGCGAGAAGCGCTGGTGGCTGGAGGCATCGTCGCCGCTTACGCCCCACACCTCCGCCCCCAGGGCCTGCAGATCGGCGTAGCTGTCGCGGAAGGCACAGACCTCGTTGGTGCAGCCCGGCGTGTCGTCCTTGGGATAAAAGAACAGCACCAGGGCCTTGCCCTGCAGTTGATCGCTGCGGCGCTCGATGCCGTCCTGGTCGGCAAGCAGGATGAGCGGAGCGCGGTCGCCGACGGCGAGGGTCATCGAGGTGGGGAAGGTTCCGGTTGCACCCTAGACAGACCAGTGGCCGCAGCGCCTGAGACGATGAAAGCGCCCGCCGTTGCCGCCATGGTCCACCAGTCCAGCCTCTGGCAACAGCAGGACCTGCTGGGACTGCTGGCGGCCAATCCCCAGCCAGAATCCCGGCCCGAGCCGCCGCCCCCTGCCGCGCAGCGCCAGTCGCCGGTGGAGCCGGTGGAGCCAACTTCAGACCCGGCGACCGCAGAGTTGCCCGCAGACTCAACCGGAGAATTTGTCGCGGAATCAACCGCAGAGTTGACTGCAGAATCAACCACGGAATTTGCCTCGGAATCAACTGCAGAGTTGCCCGCCGAATCAACCGGAGAATTGACTGCAGAATCAGCCGACGATTGCGCCTCTGACGGCGAAGGCATGGCGGTTGTTGGGCCGGCGTTAATCGCTAAACCTGAGCCTGAACCTGCGGCCTTTGGCTGTCCGGTGCGTCTGCTGATCGTCGATACCGAAACCTCCGGCCTGGATCCCGCCAGTGGTAAGTGTCTCGAGGTGGGTGCGGTGCTGTTTGACGTGCCCCACCGGGCGGTGTTGAGCCAGTTGTCCTTTCTGCTGCCGGCCAGCGCCAATCCGGCCCGACACGTGAATGGGATCGATCCGGCGGTTACCCGCTTGGAGCAGCCCTGGCGGCAATCGCTACAGATGCTGGCTGCCATGGTGTCCGGCGCCGATGCGGTGTTGGCCCATAACGCCGCCTTCGATCGTCAGTGGTTTGGTATCGAGCCGCTGCCGGCCCTGGATCTCCCCTGGATCTGCTCGATGGACGACATCCGTTGGCCCGACGATCGCCATCTGAAGCCCCGCCCTTCGGTGCAAGCCCTGGCCCTGGCCTACGGCGTGCCGGTGTGGGCCGCCCATCGGGCCCTCACGGATTGCATTTACCTGGTGCAGGTGCTGGAGCGCTGCGAGCAGCTCGAACAGCTGCTGGTGGAGGCCCAGGAGCCGCGCCAGTTGTTCTGCGCCCAGCTGCCCTATGCCGAGCGCTTCCGAGCCAAGCAGGCCGGTTTCCGCTGGAATGATCCGGTGGCCGGGGCCTGGAGTCGTCGGCTAAGTGAGCGGGAGGCCCGTTCACTTCCCTTTCCCGTTCAGCCGGTGTGCGCCTAGGCCTGGCAGCTAGTTGGTGGCTAGTTGGCGAGCTCTGGGCGGGGCTAGTTCCACTGGAACTGGAGTTAGTACTGGCTTGATCAAGCCAGGGCCGTGCCAAGTATCTGCTCTTATCTATGGCCCTACGAGTGGGCTGCAGTAACAACCAGATTTTTGTGCCCGCTTTTGATTCGCCTGGTCGTTCTGAATTGATTTTGTGCTATTAATGCCCGCATCTACATAGTCGATGCTCAGCCGGCGCCGATGCCTCGTCCCTATGAGCTTTCGCTGTTGCGGTTGCTGCATGGCGCCACCGCCTTGCTGGTGCTGGCGGTGGGCAGCGGCAAGTTGATGAACGAAGACTGGCTGCGGCAGGGTGAATTGCAACAGGGGGATCAGCCGCGCCATTGGGCCGGCCAGATTCGCCGCCACTTTGCTAAGCCCGGCTGAGATGCGCACCGGGGTTTTGCTGGGTCACGGCACACTTGCCGTATATTTACCGAACTCTCCTTGGCGGCCTTCACCCAGGCTTTGCGGGCCTTGGTGATGGGGCCCTTGTCGTGCATGGTGCGGGCCAGGCGGACGATGGCCAGCTGGCTCCAAAGGCGGCTGTCATTGCCGTCCACATCGGCGAAGTGCACATCAATGAAGTGCACATCATTTTCCAGGCCTTTGGCACCATCGAGCCCGGCACTTTTCTTCTGAATACGCTGCACCGTGCCGGCCATCCCCTTTGCCATTGGTGCCTAGCCGCCGCACCACCGAGCGCTGCTGCAGGAACATCATATTGCCGCGGATCTCCAGGTTTGAGGCGGCCAAGGTGAGCCTCTTACATAGCCCGATGCCCAGAAGTACAGAGCGGTGACCCCTGGACCATGAGCTTGCGGATCGCGAGGGTGACCATGGGCTGCTTCCGCCTGCATGTCTGCACTGCCATCAAAGCGAGGGCGTCCCACTCCCCATGGGGGTACATTGACCCCTATGGGGAGTGATTTTCGATTCGACCGTGAACCCAGTCCTCGAAGCGCTGTTTGGCAACCGCACGGCCGCCTGCGTACTGCTGTTTCTGCAGTGCTACGGCGAGGGCCATGCACAGCGGATCGCTAAGACCTTCGGTTTTGGCTTGAACATGACTCAGAGGCAACTGAAGCGGCTGGAGGAGCAGGGGGTGCTAGTGAGCTGCCGCATCGGCAACCTGCGGCTATTCAGCTTCAATGAACGCAACCCCACGGTGCGCAATTTGCGCAAGCTGTTGGAGGTGGAGCTAGCCGCGCTGCCGGAAGAAGATCAGCAGCAATTCTTTCGGCAGCGACAACGCCCCAGGAATAGCGACAAGCCGCTGATGATGCATGGCTGAGATCACCCAAAACACGTCGCTGCAGGAGCTTGCGGCAATCATCAGTCAGGAGTTGGAGGCCAAAGGCATTGTGGCAACCCTCTCGGGTGGAGCCGCAGTCTCTATGTACACAAACAATCGCTACCAAAGCTACGACCTTGACTTCGTGAGTTCGGCGGCCACCGCCAAGCTGGCAAATGCTGTACATGATTTGGGCTTTGTAGCGACCGCAGGAAAACGGCTGTTTGCCCATCCACTGACGCATGGCTTTTGGAGTTTCCAGCTGGCCCCCTGGGATTTGGCGCGAGAATTGTCGATGCCTCTGGGATTGAGGCGATCGACACTCCCTTTGGCCCTTTGCGCGTGATCACGCCGACGCTTTGCGTGATGGACCGACTGGCTGCATTCGTGCACTGGAGAGACCGGCAGTGCTACGAACAAGCTACATGGGTTGCCCTGAACCACGCCATTGACTGGTCCGACTTAGGAAACTCTGATCAAGCCGCCCATTTCCGGGGATACTTGCCTCATCTTCGCCAATGAGACGAGCTGGAGTCATTTTTGAGTTTGTCCTTCAGCGCTGG
>JBIKVR010000194.1:0-2506 GCA_044356735.1 Prochlorococcaceae cyanobacterium | reverse complement strand
ACCATTTTTTTGAAGGGGTCAATGGAGCCGGGCTTGGCGGTGGACTGTTGGATGTATGTCGCCTGCACCGGCTTGGCGGCCTCCGCCTGCTCCTGTTCCAGCTTGGCGGCAGCGGGGCCACCGGGATTGTTGACGGCATCTGATGAACCGCGACGCAGCTTCTCCTGAGCAGCGGCGGACATCGGCTTGGCAAAGGTTTTCTTAACCGGTTTGGGCACACCGCCGGTGAGGCTGATCTCCTCTTCGCTGGTGGTGCTGCCCCCCAAGCCAGGGGTGATTTGCTTGAGCTCGGCCTCCATCGAAGCCACCTCAAGCACCCGCTCCTTGGTGCCTGGGCTGTCGGCGGTGCCTGGGAAGGTGCGGCGGATGGTGTTCGAGCGGCGCATGAAATTGACGTCGCCCAGGCTGCTGGCGGCATCGGGCTCCAGGAAGACCGTCTCCACTTCCTGCTTCGCCTTTGGCTTAGCCGGAGGCTTGGAACTGCCGGCACCACCGCCGGATGCAAAGAGGCGATCGAACAGACCCATCGGCAGTGAAGGGGAAAGCTTGTATAAACCCTAGCGGCCACGCAGCGAGAAACCGTGGGTATCGGTGCCACAACTCAACAACAGTCCATGCTTGGCAAGGCTGTCGGCGATCGCCTCACACACCAGCGGGGTGGGCTGCCAGCGCTCCTGCATGTCGTAGTCGTACCAGGCCTCGGCGCCATCGAAACCGAGCCGGACCGCCGCCGCGATCATCCGCTGGAAGGGAAGGCGGTAGCGGGCGGGGTGGGCCAGCAGCGCCAGCCCGCCGGCGGCGTGGGTGGCCTCCAGCACCGCCTCGGCCCTCAAGGCCTCACCCACCACCGCACTGCCCTGCAGGTAGGGCGTGAGGCTGGGATGCACCGCTTCAAAACCGAGGGCCAGCACATGCACCAGACAGCCCTCCAGCAGGCAGCTGATCTCCACACCGCGCCAAAGGCTGGGTACGCGGTCGCCTAGCGCCGCCGCCCGCTCGAAGTGGTCGGCGATCGGCCCATAGGCGTCCAGGCTGTGGTGGTCGGTAACCGCCATGTGCTCTAGACCAATCTCCATGGCCTGCCGGGCCAGCTCGCCAGGGGCCATGGCGCCATCGGAATGGTGGGTGTGGCAGTGGAAGTTGAACTGGCTAGGGCAGCTGCTGGGCTGCACGCGCCTGAGCACCGCCGCCAGGGGATGGGAGTGGCTCATCCCGCCGCTCCGTCAGGCAATTCCGCTGCCAGCCGCTCGGCCCTTAGCCGCCGCCAGCGGGCATAGAACTGGATTGAGGCGGCCATGAACAGCACCAGGGCCACGATCAACCAGGTGGCAGCCCCGGTGGGGAACTGGTTTTTGAACACCACCAGCATCACCACGATCACCAGCAACAGGGTGGGCAGTTCATTGAGAGCCCGCAATTGCTTGGCGGACCAACCGCACTGGCCCCGTTGCAACTGGCCCATCAATCGATAGCAGAAGCCGTGGTAAGCCAGCAGGGCCAACACAAATGCGAGCTTGGCGTGCATCCAGCCCTGGTGCAGCCAGGCGGGATTGACACTAAGCAGGCCCAGGGCGCAGACCACAGCCACCACCATGCCGGGAGTTGTGATGATGTTGGCCAGGCGCCGTTCCATCAGGGCGTACTGGCTTTGGAAGGCAACCCGGAGCGTTGGCTCCAGCTCAGCCGCCTCCTGGTGATAGATAAACAGCCTCACCAGGTAAAACAAGCCTGCGAACCACACCACCACCCCCACAATGTGGAGGGTTTTGAACCACAAATAGGCCTCGGGGGGCCAAATCAAGGCCAGCGAACCTGCGGTGGAAAAAGGCATGGGCGGACGCGGTTGTCGAGCCGGGTGCGCAACTGAAGCTAAGGCCAGAGGGGCGAGGCGGGCTGTAAAGCGGCCATCGGCAGCTGGGCCGGCAGCAGCTCCGGCGTTGACAGCCCCGCCGGTTCAGCTGGGGAGGGGGAACTGGGGGCCAGGCGACAGGCGCGCCGGGCCACCGCCGCCGCGTAGCCCCGCTCCACCGGCCCCTGGCGAGGGCTGATCAGGCCATCGCGACAGTCCACCACCAGGCGCTCGCGCTGACCGCTTTGGTCGCTGACCCGCAGCCGCAATTGCCAGGGAAACTGAGGGCTGCGGCTGAATTGATCGCCACAAACGGGGCCAAGGCACAGCCCCGGGGCTGCGGCAAGCGGCGATACAAAGCAACAGAAACTGATCAAAAGGCAGAGGCAAACCAGGGCAGTGCTGGGCAAACCTTTACCTGGACAGCCGTGGCCTGGCATGAATTGGCGAGGCAAGCCTTGCTTGCCGAGGGAATGGTTGCCCCGGCAGTCGCTGGACAGCCCTGGTCCAGCTGGCCAGCTCAAACGCAAAGCCTTGATCAGCAGTGCAAACCGACTGATCAGCATTGCCCAGCAACTGATCAACATTGCCCAACAACCGGCGTTCAACAGGCCAACTCCAGCCAGTGCTCAGGGTTGGAGTTGGAGTTGGAGTTGG
>JBIKVR010000129.1:0-6277 GCA_044356735.1 Prochlorococcaceae cyanobacterium | reverse complement strand
TGATCGTCAGGGATCTGTTCGAAATCGCTGGCTTGCTGTGCTTCTTGGGGGTGGAAATAATCCCAGATTTGACTGGCCAACACGGCACCAACGCCAGGGGCGGCGGCGAGGGTTTGCTGACTAGCCAGTTGGATGGCATCGATGGAACGGAAGTGGGCCAGCAGCTCCTTGACCCGCTTGGGACCGAGCCCGGGGATATCGGAGAGCCGCGAGCGCTTCATTCGCTCGCCCCGCTGCTGGCGATGGAAACTGACCGCAAAACGGTGGGCCTCATCCCGCAGGCGCCGCAGCACCTGCACTCCCAGTTGCTCGGCCTCGCTGACCAGGGGCTGCTTGGCACCGGGCAGAAACACCTCCTCCCTTTGTTTGGCCAGGGAGCACACAAACAACTCGTCATCCAGACGCAATTCCCTCAGGGCCTCCATCACCGCCGAGAGCTGGCCCTTGCCGCCGTCAATCATCACCAGGTCGGGCCAGTCATTGAAACCGGCGGTATGCAGGGCACTGGCTGCCCCCAACCGCAGCTGCTGGAGATCAGCCCCCTCCGCCTTGGCCTGGGCCCAGCGCCGGAAGCGGCGGCGCATGATCTCGGCCATGGCCATGAAGTCGTCGGAGTGGCCGGCGCGAATCGAACTACTCTGAATTTTGTACTTGCGATAATGCTGCTTAGCCGGCAGACCGTCGATGAAAACCACCTGGGAAGCCACCGCATCGCTGCCCTGGATGTGACTGATGTCATAGCCCTCGATGCGGCGCGGCGGATTGGCCAATTCGAGCAACTGGGCCAGATCCTCCAAGGCCAGCAGGTTTTGTTCGCTGGCCCGCTGGGCCCGCTGCAGCTCATAGCTGGCGTTGCGCACCACCAACTCGATCAACTCCAACTTGGGGGCCCGTTGCGGTACCGCCAAGTGCACGCGGCGGCCGCGCTGTTCGCTGAGCCAGGTTTCGATTAAAGACTGTTGGGGCAGGGGGTAATGGAGCAAAACTTCGGGCGGAATCTCCACAGACTCCACCTGGCTGTAGTGCTCCTCCACCACCCGCTGCAGGATCAGTCCCCAGTCACTTTCGGGCATACCCGCAGCGTCGGCGGTATAGCCAAGCCGACCCACCAACTTGCCGGCGCGCATCTGGAACAACTGCACGGCGGCCACCCTGCCATCGGCGGCCAGGGCGATCACATCGCGACTCACCGAGCTATCGCCCAGGCTCATCTTTTGATCGGTTGTAAGACTATCCAGGCCCTGCAGTTGATCGCGCACCAGGGCAGCGGCTTCAAAGTCTAAGCGCTCGGCATAGCTCTCCATCTTTTGATGGAGTAGTTGCAGAAGTTCGTCATTGCGGCCCTGAAATACCATCGCCACCTGCCTGAGGCTGCGGTGATAGTCGTCGGAGCTGATCTTTTGCTGGCAGACGCCAGGGCAACGGCCGATGTCGTAATTGAGACAGGTGCGATTTCTATACAGGGGTTGGGGGCGTTGCCGCAGCGGAAAGACCCGCTTCACCAGGGCCAGGGTGCGGCGCAGCAGGCCCACATCCACGTAGGGACCATAAAAGCGATCCAGGGGCTTGCGGAAACGCCGCTGCCGGGTGATAAAAATACGCGGATAGGGCTCACTCCAGGCGATACAGAGATAGGGATATTTTTTATCATCCTTGAGCAGTACATTAAAGTGCGGCTGATGATTCTTGATTAAATTCGACTCAAGAGCCAGCGCTTCGGCTTCGGTATCAGTAACAATGAACTCAATCTCACAGACCTGGCGCACCATCAAGGCGATGCGCGGACTATGGCCATGGGCCGAGCCGGCCTGGAAGTAGCTGCGCACCCGATTGCGCAATACCTTGGCCTTACCGATATAGAGAATGCGATCGTCACCGTCGCGCATCAAGTAGCAACCGGGCTCCGAGGGCAGGTCCTTGAGCCGCTGCTGCAGCCTTTGCGGCTGTTGCAGCAGCGGCACACCGCCTAGGCCAGCAGGGGTGTCCAGACTCACCCGCCGTAGGCCCAGCCGGTGCTGGCCAAATCCAGTCCCTGTCCGTCACGCAGCAGCACAGCCGTCTTCACCTCGGCCACAAACACGGTGTGATCTCCCGCCGCCACCTGACCCACCAGCTCGCATTCCACCGCCCCGAGGCCATCGCTGAGGATCGGCAGACCCAGTTCACCGCGCTGGTAGGGGGCGGCATCAAAACGGCCGCCAATGCCCTGCTGGGGCTTGAAAAACACAGCCGCCAGATCCTTTTGGCTCTGATCGAGCACGTTGAGGCTGAAGCGACCGGTGCGTTGGATCATGCCATTGCTGGTGCTGTCGGCCCGCACGGCGATCACCACCAGGGGCGGCTCGAAGGAGCCCTGGGTGACCCAGCTGGCGGTGAAGCCATTCACCTCCTCCCCCTCGGCCACCCCGCAGATGAACAGACCATGGGGGATCTTGCGCAGCAGGGTTTTCTTGGCAGCGGCGTCAAGGGCCATGGGCGCAGAGGGTTGGCAGGCCCCCTGACTCTAGGAATGGCCGGACAGCCCCGGAAACCCGCCACGGACCATTCGCCATGGTCCAGCCGCTACGGACCAGAGGCCACGGACAAGCCCTCCAGCCCAACCACTCCTTACCACCTGCTCTGGCCCTGTAACAGCCCCTCAGGCCCCATAAGCTGGCTGTCATGCGAGCTCTCTACCCAGGCAGCTTCGACCCGCTCACCCTCGGGCATCTCGATTTGATCGAGCGCAGCGCCCGCCTGTTCGATTCGGTGGTGGTGGCGGTGCTGGAAAATCCCAACAAGCGGGCGGCCTTCCCCCTGGAGCAACGGCTGAGCCAACTGCGGCAAGCCACCCGGCACCTCAGCGCGGTGGAGGTGGCCAGTTTCGACGGCCTCACCGTGGAGTTCGCCCGTCGCCGCCAGGCCCAGGTGATCCTGCGGGGTCTGCGCGCCCTCAGTGATTTCGAATTTGAACTGCAGATAGCCCACACCAACCACAGCCTGGCTCCCCAGGTGGAGACCCTCTTCCTTGCCACCTCCGTGCAGCACAGCTTTCTAAGCAGCTCGGTGGTGAAGGAGGTGGCCCGCTTTGGCGGCGATGTGCGCCATCTGGTGCCGCCGGCGGTGGCCGCTGACCTGGCCAGGCTCTTTAATCGGGAAGCTTCCGAGAGCACCCGCCAGGACCCCCATGGCTGAACCGATCATCGCCGTGCTCGAACAGCTCGACCAGCTCGAGGACATCGTGCTGGAGGGCAGCCGCATCCCCTTCAGCGGCGGTCGGCTGGTAAATGAACAGGATGCCGTTGAAGTGATCGACGCCCTGCGCGATGCCCTGCCGGTGCAGCTGAACCAGGCGGTGGAGCTGATCCGCCAGCGCGAGGAGTTCATCGAAAAGGCCCGCTCCCAGGCAGAGGAGATCGTGGCCCAGGGGAGACGCGAGCGGGAGCAGCTGATCCAAACCGCCTCGGTGCGCCAGGAGGCGGAACGGCAGGTGGTGGAGATGCGGGAGCAGGCCCGCCAGCAGTGCGAGCAGATGCTGATGCAGGTGCGCCAGCAGGTGGCCCAGGCCGAACAGGACCACCAGACCCGCCTGGCCCAGATGGAGCAGCAGTTTGCTGCGCGTCGCCAGCAGCTGGAGCAGGAGGCCGCCGACCGCAACCGCCAGCTGGTGGAACAGCACGAGCGCAGCCGCCAGCAGGCCATGGGGGAGCTGGAACAGATGCGCCAAGAAGGACTGAGGCTGCAAAGAGAAAGCCAGGTGGAGGCGGAGCGGTTGCAGAACGACGCCCTGCAGTTCCGCCAGCAGACCCAACAGCAGTGCGATGCCCTGGTGAGCCGCAGCCGCCAGGAGGCCGCCGCCATCCAGGAGGGCGCCAACAACTACGCCGAACAGGTGCTGGGGGAACTGGAGAATCGGCTCAAGGAAATGAGCCAAGTGGTGCTCGGGGGCAGACAGGAACTGGGCCGGATGATGGCCGCCCAAATCACCGCCGGCGACCGCCAACGCTCCCCCCTGGCACCTGATCAATCAGCCCCATCCGCCCCCAGCCAGGGGAGCCGCAGCCGGCGAGTGGCCAACAGGCTCCGCAATGTGGCCGACCGCTTCGGCTGACTTTTAGCCCGGCTGGGCGCTGCACAACTGGGTTTGGAGCACCTGGAGCAGCACCTGGCGAATCGTGTCATTGGGCACGCTGGCGCCGTTGCTGATCGTGCTCACGTAGCGGGGGCCATCGGTGGTCTCCAGCACCCCGCTGATCGAACGCACTCCGGTGAGCGTGCCGGTTTTGGCGAATAGCCGACCTTCAATCGGGGTGCCGATATAAAGGTTGCGCAGGGTGCCGCGCCGGCCTGCCACGGCCATGGAGGCCAGGTACTGGTTGGCATAGGGATGCTGATTCATCCTCAGCAGCAGGGCCGCCAGAAAACGACTGGTAAGCCGGTTGCTGCGATCCAGGCCACTGCCATCGGCCACAATCACCCCCTCCATCGGCAGTCCCTGCTCCGCCAACCACTGCATCTCGCGGCTGCGGGCCTGCTGCAGGTCCCAGGTGCCAGCACCCTGGCGCAGGAGCACCTCAGCGGTGAAGTTGTGGCTCTCGGTATTGGCCAGGCTGAGCAGGTTGAACATCGGCGCCGAGGGCTCTTGGTGCACCAGCACCGCATCAGCGGGTAGGGGCAGGCGGGCGGAAACCAGGCTGAGCTGGGCCTGGCTGCCCTGCTGGGCCAGGGATTTAGCCAGCAGGCTGCTCAACCTGGCCGGTGGATTGGCCACGGCGGCGTATACGGCGTTACTGGTGACGGCCAGACGGGTTACCGGGGCGCCGTAGGAGTAAAAGCGGTCGTCAGGATTCCAGCCCTGGGGCCACCAGGCCTGGGGTGGTTCCTCGGCCAGCTGCAGCCGCAGCAGCGTGGGCTGGAAGCCATCGCCACCGTTGGCATTGGCATTGGCACTGGCACTGGCATTGGTGGCAAGAGCGAGGCGGGCGAAGCGCTGCAACTGAGGCAGGGCCAGATCGGGATCGCCCTCGCCGGTGAGCCGGAAGCTGCCGTCGCCCAGGCGCCACAGCTGGGTATTGAGGCGATAGTCGGGGCCGAGACGATCCAGGGCGTAGGCCGTGCTCACCAGTTTTTGATTGGAGGCCGGCAGGCGCGGTGCCTGGCCATTGACATCGGCCAACAACCTGCCCTGGGCATCGGCGACGCTGATGCTCCACACAGCTGCTTCGCCACCGACGATGGCCCGCAGGCGCCGCTGCAGGGCCGGGCAACTCACCTGGCCATGCAAAAGCGGCAGCCCCAGGGGCGGCGGCGAGGCGGGCAGGGAGGCCAGGGGAACCTGGTACTGGCCCGGTGCGTAAGGGCTGAGACTCGGTCCCCGATGGACCTCCCCTGGTTCGGCTAGGGCAGCCTGAGTTTGATCCGCCCCAGCTACCGCAGCCTTAACTTGCGAAGCGTTAACTACCGCTGCCTGAGCTACCAACTGCAGGGGCGCCAGAGGCTTTGCCACCGCAGACTTGGGCTGGCTAGCCAGTAGCGGTAGACCGGCGAGCAGGGTCAGGTGCCAGAGGGCAAGACTGGAGAGAACAGCAGCCATCTACTTAGCCCCCCACCTGGAGAGCCGTGACGCTACCGCTCACCCGAAATGAATTGCCCTCCAGTTCAATCGGCGTGCCAATTTTGAGGTTCTGATTGCCAAACACCACGCCGCCTTCGCCCTTGCGCCCCTGGCCGGCCAGCAAAAAGCGGGCATCAAGCGTACCGAAGGTGGCCTGATTGGGATCGATGGCGGTAACCACGCTGCCATTGGGTTGCACCGCCACCAGCTTGCGCTGAAGGATTCCCACGTTCTTGATTTCCACAGAGCCGTGGGGCTGGTTGCGAATCACGATCGCCACCTTCCCCTCCTGGCGCGCCGCCTCCACCAGGGCGGCCGGATTGGCCACCGGAATCCCCCTCACGTCAACGGTGACCATCACGGGCACCACGTTGCCGGTGGCCCTGGCGATGGCACCGCTCAGCTTGGGACTCCAAATCACGCCTACAGCGGCGAACAGCACCGCCGCCGCCGCTCCCAGATCCACCAGGCTCCAAGAGCGGCCAGGTGGGGGGGTTCCGGTCTCAGCAGCCATCGGAGGATTCGGTTTCGCAGCACTTTACGGAGCTTGCCAAGCTGGCACCAGAGGAGATCGCAGCCCGCTGGGCTGCAACTAACGGCCCAAGCCATCGATCAGGGCATCTAGGGCCCTGGAGACTGCCCGGTCAAGCCCTGTCAGCTGATGTTGAACTAGCGGCCCAAGCC
>JBIKVR010000172.1:0-3580 GCA_044356735.1 Prochlorococcaceae cyanobacterium | reverse complement strand
CGGCCCAAGCCATCGATCAGGGCATCTAGGGCCCTGGAGACTGCCCGGTCAAGCCCTGTCAGCTGATGTTGAACTAGCGGCCCAAGCCCTCGATCAGGGCATCGAGGGCCCGCAGATTGCCGGCCAGGCCCAGTCCAGCTTCACCGGCGAGGGCCTCGGCGATCTGTTCGCCATCGGGCTTGCGTTCAAATAGCTCGGCCAGGCGGAAGCCATCGGCGTCTTCGCGGTACAGCTGCCATTGGTCGGGGTAGGAGCGCCGCAGCACCCCTTCAGCCAGGGGCTGCAGGCAATAGGCCGCCTGCCACTGGGAGCCAAAGCCGCGGCGGCGCTCGCGGGCCACGCTGCCAATGCCCACGGCGGCGTCTTCCAAGCGGCCGTTGAGCGTCACCACGCCGCCCCGGTGCTGTTGGCAGAGCTGCTCAAAGCTGCTGTAGTCAGCGGGGGAGGGTGCCACCGCCAGCAGCAGCCCCTCGCTGGTGCCTTGGCCCTGTTGGCGCAGCAGGGAATTGAAATCGCCGCAGCGCTCCGCCAGGTCTGGTCCATCGCGCTTGGCCAGAGCCGCGGCGCCGGCATCGGCGAACAGCAGGCGCGGCTCCAGGCCCGCCGCCACCAACTGACGGGTCAAGCGCAGCGCCAGCGGCAGCAGGCGCAGGCCCTCAAAACGCCACTCCACAGTCCAGCGGCCGTTGGCATCGGCCGTGAGGGCGGCGAGCAGGGCCTCGCGGGCCTGGACTTCGGCGGCGGCCAGGTCGGCAGGGAGCACGGCAGCGAGGCGTCTGGCGGCGACCCTACCGAGCCTCCAGCTCTGCCTGGGCCCGCGCCAGGGCATCGGGCACCGCGGCTAAATCCGCTGGCTGCAGCCAGGGGCCGAGGCTGAGGCGCAGGCCGCTGGCGGCGCGCTCGGCGCCGTAGCCCATGGCCAGCAGCACCGGGCTGGGGGCGGGCCGGTTGCCGCCGCCAGCGCAGGCGGAGCCACTGCTGGCGGCAATGCCCTGGCGCCAGAGCGCCTGCACCAGGGCGCGACCGGAAAGGGCAAGGCCCCAGCGGTCCGCCAGCGTGAGGCTGATGTGATGGGGCAGGCGCTCTGGCGCCAGGCTCTGGCGTGGATCTGGACCGCTGAGCTCCACACCGGGCAGGGCCAGCAAGGCGGCGAGCAGGGGATCGCGCAACTGGGCCAGGGGATCGCGGCCGCCGTGATGGCGCAGCCGCTGTTGGCAGAGCGCCAGGGCGGCGGCAAAACCGGCCGCCAGCACCACCGGCTCGGTGCCAGCCCGCAGACCCCGCTCCTGGCCGCCGCCGCCGATTTGGGGGGCGGGTTCCAGCCCTGGGCGCAGCAGCAGCGCACCGATGCCGCGGGGGCCCTGAATTTTGTGGGCCGTGAAGCTGAGCAGATCCGCCGGCAGCGTGGCCCAGTCGATCAACTGATGACCCACCACCTGCACGGCATCGAGATGCAGGGGAATGCCAGCGCTGCGGCATTGGGCGCCGATGCTCTCAATCGCCTGCAGGCTGCCCACTTCGCTCTGGCCCCAGATCAGGGACACCAGGCGGGTGGGGGGTGCCAGCAGACGCTCTGCCAAGTCGGGCAGCAGACGACCGCAGCCATCCACCGGCCAGCGGGCCAGGCTCCAGCCGCGCCGCACCAGGCTGGCGGCGGCGGCCTCCACGGCCGGGTGTTCCAGGGCTGAAATCACCAATCTGGGCAGCTTGCCAGCGGGGGGCCCAGACCAGCGCTCAGCCAGCCCCAGCAGGGCCAAATGCACCGATTCGCTGCCGCCGGAAGTGAATACCAGTTCCGGCGACGCCGCCCCCAGCTCTGCGGCGATGGCGGCGCGGCTGCGTTCGAGGCACTCGGCGGCGGCCCAGCCGAGGCCGTGCAAGCTGGAGGGATTGGCCCAGGCCTTGGCACTGGCCTCGGCCATGGCAGCAAGCACCTCGGCAGCCGGCGGGGAGGTGGCACAGGCGTCAAGGTAGATGGCCATAACCGAGGCGCTCAGGCAGCTGTTTCGGGGCCAGGGCTATCCAACGCAAGGGCATCCAGGCCAGGGGTGTCCAGGCCAGATGCGTCCAAAGCAGAGAGGCGCTGCGCCCGGGCGCGGCTGCGGGATTCGATCGAGTTGCTGGCCAGGGCCACCAGGTCGTCGAGGGAGCTGCTGTTGAGCATCTCCAGGGTCTTGGCCCTGATCGCGGCCGTAGGGCAGTCGTGGGGCCTCTGGCAGCCTTGCACGCAGGCCACGGAACAGTTGATGGCCGGCTCCCCCTGGCTTACCCCAGGCCCTGGTTCCTGGCCCTGGCTTTGCTGTTCAACGAGCTGTTGCTCAAGCTCATGTTGCTCTTGCTCAAGCTGTTCGGGATCCTGCTGTTCAAGCTGTTCGGGATCCTGTTGCTCAAAATCCAGTTGCTCGCTGGCCCGCTTATCGAGCATTTGATCACTGAAATCGGCGGCCGGCGCCGGATTCCAGAGCAGCGGCGAGAGCACGCCGTCGAACACGGCCTCGGCCGGGCCGTCCATGAACAGATGATCGCTTGCCTCATCCCAGTGGATCTCCAGCGGACCGCCGGGCAGATCGAGCCGGGCGCGGCGCCCGGCAATACCGAGGCGATGGCAAACCACCAAGGTGGCGCAGGCGCCGGTGCCGCAGGCCAGGGTGGGGCCAGCGCCCCGCTCCCATACCCGCATCACCAGGTGGCTGGGGCTGAGGGCCTGGACAAAATGCACGTTGGCCTTGGCCGGAAAGCTGGGGTGCAGCTCCAAGGCGGCGCCAAAGCGCTCCAGATCCACCTGCTCCAGATCGGCCACGGGAATCACCATGTGGGGATTGCCCATGCCGGCGGCGCCCACCTGAAAACTTTCGCCGGCGGCCTCAATCAAGCCCTCGGGGATGCCAGAGGGGCCGATCTCCAAGGTGGTGGGAATGGCGGCGGGTTGCAGGAAGGGGGCGCCCATGTCCACCCGAATCGTGCCGTCGCTCAGCAATTCGGGCACGATGCGGCCGGCGAGGGTGTCGATCTGCCACTGGCGACCGGGCTCGTCACCGTCGCTGTCGGCCAGGAAGCGGGCCAGGCAACGGATGCCATTGCCACACATCTCCGGCTCGGTGCCATCGGCGTTGAAGATGCGCATGCGCAACTCGCCGCCGGCATTGGGGGGCAGAGCCAGGATCACGCCATCGCCACCCACCCCGAAGCGGCGGTCGCAGAGCAACTTCACCAGCTCGGGGCAGAGCTCGAAGCAAAAATCCGTGCTGGGGGCATCGCGGCCGTCCAGCATCAAGAAATCGTTACCCAGGCCTTGATACTTGCTGAAAGAAAGCACGATCCTGGTCTGGGCAGCTGAGCTGACAATCCTATGCAGAGCGTTTTGGGCAGAGGCGGCGGTGGCTTCGATGCCAGCCAGCCGGGCATTCGCCACATTCAGGGCCTGATCCGCCAGGGATCGCCGCTGAAGCTGACGCTCCTGGGCGGCGAGCAGTTGCAGGGGGTGCTGCGCTGGCAAGACCAGGACTACCTGGCGATCAGCCAGGAGGGACAGCCACTGACTCTGGTGAACCGCCACGCCATTGCCATGCTGCAGGCCCTG
>JBIKVR010000019.1:0-28699 GCA_044356735.1 Prochlorococcaceae cyanobacterium | reverse complement strand
CTCGATCCAGGCCAGCCTTACCTGGCGCACCGCCAGCAGGCTGCAGCCCGCCAGGCCCAGCAGCAGTAGCGCCGCAACCACCAGGCCGCGGCTGCCCAGGCTGCGCCACGGCCGCCAGGGCCAGCCGGTTGGCGGTGTCTGCGGCATCAGCCGCCGCAGGCTCTCCGGTGCATCGGCGGCCAGCAGCGGGCGGTTTTGCAGGAAGCGCAGGAACAGCTGATCCCGCAGCGGGCTGGTGGCACCGCTGCGGCGGCGCAACCGCTCCAGCAGCGGCGGCAGCAGGCGGGGCAGGCTGCGGCCCTGGTCGCTGGCCACCGTGAGTTGGGCCGTGCCCAGCTCGCCCCCCTCCAGCTCGCTCGCCTCCACCGCGCCGAGCAGCAGCTGGGTCAGGGCCTGGCGCACCGCGCTCTGCTGCTCGGGTTCCAGCGACAGCACCAGCGGCAGCCGCAGCCAGTCGGGCAGCAAGCCAAGCCGAAACCAGGGCAGCCGCGCCAGCCGCAGCAAAGGGCAGTTCGCGATCAAGGGCTGGCCCGTGGCGTTGCGCAGCTGTTGGCCCAGATAGGCGGTGATCGTCCAGTGCAGGTCTGGGAACACCGCGCAGGCCGCCAGCCAGGTGAAACCATCGGCGCCGAGATAGCTGCGCAGTTCCGCCAGCAGCTGCTCCACCACCGCCGGCGGCGGCGGGGTGCGCTCCAGCCAGCGGGCGGCGCCGCCCCGCAGCAGCGCCGGTTCCTGCGGCTGGGCCTGGTCTGCGGCGGTGGCCAGGGTGGTGGGGTTGGTTGTGCGGGTGCTTCCCTCCAGCAGCAGAGGGCCGAGCGCCAGCAGACCCTCCGCCGAAGCGGGCAGCAGCGGCAGGTGGCGGTCCAATTGCGCTTCCGTGGCCCCCCACTGGGTCGGCGGCCTGGGGGTGAGGGCAACCCGGCGGGGCCAGGCCGCCAGGCTCTCCAGCCAGGGCTGGAGCGAGCCATCCACCGGGCTAAAGAAGCGCTCCCCATCGGCCACCACCACCGCCACCGCCTCTGGGTGCAGCGCCGCCAGTTCCGCCAGGCTGCGCTGGGGCCCCAGGCCGCCGGGGCCATGGCAAAAGCTTGGCTGCCTTTGGAAGCACACCCACTCCACCAGCACCCCCTCCTGCCGCAAGCCCTCCAGCCAGGCCTGCAGCTGGCGGGTCTGCTGATCGGCCAGGCTCTCTTGATCGAGCAGAAACAAATAGCTGAGCCGCTCGCGCCGCAGGCCGTATTGCGGGCAGAGCCAGCCGCCCTGCCGCAGGCTCCGCTCCACGGTGGCGGCGCTATCCAGTTCGCCGGAGGGCAAGCTCTGCCAGCGGTTGAGCGCCCGGCCGAGGCGATGCCGCTCCGGCAAGGCCAGCAGGTTTGCTGTGATCGCCTCCAGGGCAATGCGATGCAGCTGGGGATCCCCGCTGCTGGGCAGGCGCTGCAGCACCAGGCGGGCCTGGCGCCACCACCACCAGCGCACGCCCCCCTGCACCGCCGCCATCGACAGCAGCAAGCCGATGGGCAGGAGCAGGGCGATATCGACTGGCAGCAGCAGCAGCCCCTCCTCCCGGGCAAGCAGTTCCGTAGCTGGCTCGGTGGGGGTTTGGAGCTCGGGGCGGGAAGGTTCGGGCTTTTTGTTCGGTTGCCGGCGATCAGCGGAACCCCCCTTTGGCGGCGAGAGAGGCGTTGGCATGAGCTGCCCCGGCGCCGCATCGGGTCGGGCTGCCTGCTGCCAGCGCACCAATCCGGTTACGCCTGCTGCCGTCGCAGCTGCCACCGCCGCCGCCAGGGCCAGGGCGAGCGGGCGGGTCGGCAGCCAGCGCAGCAGGCGATTGCGGCGGCGCTCCACAGCCTGCAGCGCTTCCTGCAGAGGCGAGGGCTGCTCCAGAGCCTTTAGCGCTTCCCGCAGAGGCGAGGGCTGGGGCAGGGGTTGCGGCCACCAGCTGTGCACATGCCGAGCAAATGCTTCCTGTTCGCTTGCCGAGCGGCAGAGCACTGGTCCCAGCAGGCTGGTCAGCCGCTGGGGATCGTCCAGGGGAACACCCCGGTCCACCAGGGCCAGCAGCAGCTGATGCAGCCGCAGGGTTTCGCTTACGCCGATGCGGAAGCCCTGCTGCCGCAGGCGCTCCAGCAGCTCCTCCAGCTGCTCGGGCCAGGCGCCGCTCAGCCGCTCAGCCACTGGTTCACCAGCTGCTCGGCCCGGGAGCGGTCGTCGGCCGTTTTGATCAGGCTGCTGAGGCTGCGCCGCACCGCTTCTTTCTGGCCGTTATCGCGCAGGCCATTGGTTTGGCCGCTCTCGCCCAGCAGGCGCCGCAGGGTGAGCAGCCAGAGCAGCAGTTCGGCGGTGGCCGGCTTCTTGCGCAGGCCGCTGCCGGGCTCCCGCAATTTCAGAAACAGGGCGATCGCATCGCGGTTAAGGGCGGAATTGGCTGGGAACTCCTGTAGCTGCAGCGCCACGATCTCCTCCAGCTTTTCGCGATCCGGAAAGGGAAGGTGGTAATAAACACAACGCCTCAGGAAGGCATCCGGCAGATCCCGTTCGGAATTGCTGGTGAGCACCATCAGCGGACGCAGTTCAGGCTGGGCCTGCAGCCGCAGATCCCCCAGTTCCGGGATGCGGAAGTAGAGATCCTCCAGCTCATTGAGCACATCATTGGGGAAGTCGCGCGGTGCTTTGTCCACCTCATCGAGCAACACCACCGAGCGCCGCGGTGCACCGCTGTTGGCAAGACCGGCGATGGCAGCAGGTAGATCCGCGGGGGCATGGCTGTTGATGATCGCCTGGCCCAAGGCCTGGATCGTCAGGTAATTGGTTGGAGGGGCGTCCTTGGCGAGGATGCCGGATTGGATGTCCTGATAGCGCTGCAGGGCGTCGTATTGATAAAAGAGGCTGCGGGCAGTGCTGGTGGATTTCACCTCAAATACCAGTGGATCGCCGAGGCCGAATTCCCAGGCCAGGGCATGGGCAAAGCGCGATTTGCCGGTGCCGGGTTCACCGGTGAGCAGCAGGGGCTGGCCGAGCAGCAGGGCCACGTTGCAGGCATCCCGCAGGCCGTCGTCCACCAGGTAGCGATCCGGCTGGCGCAGCTTGGCGTAGAGCGGCGGCGGCAGCTGGGCAGCCAGCTCGGGGTATTGATGGCCATCGCCGCGAAACAGCTCAAAAGGGATGTTCATGACGTTGCCGCCGCCTGCTGCAGCTGATCGCGGAGGAAGGTGCCCAGCTGCTCCATCGGGATTTGTTTCACCCCTTGGTCCGCTTCTCGACGGTAATAGTCGCGCACTTCATCCTCCAGTTGCCGCAAGCCCTGATCGCGCAGAAACTCCCGCACCGGCTGGCTGTGCACCCAGGTTTCGGCATCGCTGCGCTGCACGCTGCCCAGCTCGGGCAGCACCAACAGCCCACTTGCCCCGGCCGGTGCACCGTTAATGGCCTTGAGGTGGTTGCGAATCCGCTTGTTCAGCCGCTGGAGATGGCTGCAGCTGGCTCGAAAGCGCCAGTAGCTCGGCCGCAGCCAACGCAGGGCCTTTTTGTTGCGTGGATAGGTAGGCGGTTTGTTGTAACTGATCGTGATCCAGTGAATCAGGCGCTGGCTGGCCACGGCCTCGTGCTGCTGCCAGAAGCGGCACACCTGTTCAAACAACCGAGCTCCCTGGCGCCCCCAGTCGTCGCTGTAGAGCGAACTCCACAGCAACACCTGCGCCGATGAATCGCCCAGCAGCGTCTGCAACCGCTCTTTGGCGCGGCTGTCCCTGAGCAGGTGGTGGCAGATCTTGTCGAGGAACTGCTCTGCAAACGCTTCTCCCGGCACCAGATCGCTCGGCCAGGGCAGCGGAAAATCCCGAATGGCCAGCGGCTGGTGGAACAGAGCGGCGGCGCTGTGCTGAAAAAAGCGATCCCGGAACAGCTCCACCCTTTGACCATCTTCGCCGTGGAGGATCACCACCAGGGGCTGGGCCCGCTCGCCCTCCAACAGCCGCCGCAACGCCTTTTCCATCGCCTGCTCCTGCTGATGCCGATCCGGCAAGTAGGGGAGCAGCTCCGGAACTGGTCGGGCGTTAAGGGGGCGGAGGTTGCCGCCACTGAGGTTGCCCTCCCCCAGGCGCTCCTCCAGCTTGCGCAGGGAGCGCTCCACCAGGGCGGCGAGATGGTCTGGATTGCGGAAGCGCTGCACGGTGAGACCGCAGTCGCTGACGCGTTGCAGGAAGGCGTCCTGCCGCTGGCCGTACTGCAGATCCACCAGGGCCTCCGGTGGCAGCGCCAGCTCCCGCGAGCCTCTGTCGAGCAGAAACACCAGCCGCGGCATGCCCAATTCGCTGGCGGCTACGAATTCCAGTTCGGTGTAGGAAAGCTCCGGTTGATCCCGCACCGGTGAGCCGTAGCGCAGACCGTAAATGCCCAGATACACGTCGGAGCGGTTCACCTGCTCCACGCACACCCTGGCGGGCCGTGAGTCTTCCGCGGCAAAATCCGCCATGTCCACAATTGCATGACCCGCGGCGCTCACCGCCCGCTCCACCAGATCCACATAGGATTGGCCCGGCTCCGGATATTGCCTCAGCTCAGAGGTGTGGGATAGAAACACCCGCCAAACACCACCTCTACCCGGCTGCTGGGCCTGGCTGTCGCTGGCGTAGGACCTGTCGCTACTGATGGGGTGGAGAGCCCGAGGGCGGAATGCTGGCTCCAATGGTAAGGCCAAACGCACGGAATCGTTAGCGTGCGGAGATATTCCGGCGGGCTGCGGCCGGTTGGACGTGATGGTGATCTTGAAGCTTGATCAGCGGCACTGAGCCAACAGTCTTGGCTCAGTGCCGCTGGGTAATCAGTAATAAAGGCCTCGGTCTTGATAAGCCAAGACCGAGGCCAACGAAGCAGGTGGCAAGAAGTGGATGTTGCTTATTGGGCCGGTGCGGGCACCGTGATCCCAGCGGCTAGCTTATTACCTCCTTCTGTAGCGGCACTGATCAGCAGAGCTCCAGATGCGGAGTGGCAGGAAAGGCCAAAGCCGCTCATCAAATTGAGGGTGGCGATTCCATCGGCATCGGTGGTAACCACAGCGGAAGAGGCGCCGGAGGGGTCCATCTGAACCACCATGTCACTGGGTTTGGAATTCACAGAGAAAGTTACCTTAACGCCAGCAGCGGGTTGGCCGCTAGCAGTGACTACCTTCACCTTAATAGGGGCAAAGTTGGCTTTTCCACCTGGCACGTCGGTGCCAGTACGCGATACGCTCTGGAAGTTACCAGAAATAAGCGATGCCTTTAGACCAGCTGGCTTAACCAGGGGTTTGACCTCTGGCTTCACCTCTGGCTTCACCTCTGGCTTCACCTCAGGTTTGACCTCTGGCTTGACCTCAGGCTTGATCTCTGGTTTGATATCAGGTTTAACCTCTGGCTTGACCTCAGGCTTGACCTCAGCCGGAGCTTTTATTTCAGCACTAGGCGCTTGCTCGGGTTGAAGTATAAAGTTCCAGGTGCGATGCGAGCTGGTGGGCGCATCATCTGGCTGCATAGCTGCTGAGTTCTCGCCTACCTTACCGCCCCAATCGTCGAGGACTGTGCCATGGCCAACGCTCTTGATCCTGAAACCACGATCTGTTTTGACTAGCGTCCAGGTGCGGTGCAAGCTGGTAGGCGTGTCATCGGGCTGGAAAGCCGCTGAGTTTTCGCCCACCTTGCCGCCCCAGTCGTCGAGAACGGTTCCATGGCTAACACTCTTGATCCTGAAACCCTGGGCTGTTTTGATTAGTGTCCAGGTACGATTTAAGCTGTTAAGCGTGTCATCGGGTTGCAGAGCCGCTGAGTTCTCGCCTACCTTGCCGCCCCAGCTATCGAGGACGGTTCCATGACCAACGCTCTTGATCTTGTACATGACCCCATACTCAATCTTGTTGTCTGTGCCAGGCACATAATCGGGTTGAGGTATAAAATTCCAGGTGCGATGGGAACTGGTGGGCGAATCATCGGGCTGCAAAGCCGCTGAGTTTTCGCCTACCTTGCCGCCCCAGTCGTCGAGAACGGTTCCATGGCCAACGCTCTTAATCCTGAACCCCTGCGCTGTTTTGATTAGCGTCCAGGTGCGATTCAAGCTGGTGGGTGAGTCGTCGGGCTGCAGCGCCGCCGAGTTCTCTCCTACCTTGCCGCCCCAGTCATCGAGAACGGTTCCATGGCCTACGCTCTTGATCCTGAAACCCTGGGCTGTTTTGATCAGCGTCCAGATGCGATGCAAGCTATGGGGCGAATCATCGGGCTGCAGTGCCGCTGAGTTCTCGCCTACCTTGCCGCCCCAATCGTCGAGAACGGTTCCATGACCGACGCTCTTGATTTTGTAATTTACCCCAAATTCAACTTTGTTGTCTGTGCCTGGTACAAAGTTGTCTGGGCTAGGTACATATTCAGGTTGCAGCACAAAATTCCAGGTGCGATGGGAGCTGGTGGGCGAATCATCGGGCTGCAAAGCCGCTGAGTTTTCGCCTACCTTGCCGCCCCAGTCGTCGAGAACGGTTCCATGGCCAACGCTCTTAATTCTGAAACCCTGGGCTGTTTTGATTAGCGTCCAGGTGCGATGCAAGCTGGTGGGGGAGTCATCTGGCTGCAAAGCAGCTGAGTTTTCACCTACCTTGCCGCCCCAGTCGTCGAGAACGGTTCCATGGCCAACGCTTTTAATCCTGAAACCCTGGGCTGTTTTGATTAGTGTCCAGGTACGATTCAAGCTGTTAGGCGAGTCATCTGGCTGCAGAGCCGCTGAGTTTTCACCTACCTTGCCGCCCCAGTCATCGAGAACGGTGCCATGGCCGACGCTCTTGATCTTATATTTGAGCCCAAAAGCAATTGTGTTGTCTGATCCTGGCACGTACTCAAGGTTGGTCATACAAAGATAAGTAAACCAGTCTGAAAGCTATCACCTGCCTAGGCTTAAGCCTCGAGATTTAACCGTTTGTAACAGTTGATACCGAGTAGTTGGGCATCCTGTGGCCATAGCAGGCCTCCTGGGCCAGAAAAGTTGTTCACCCAGGGACAATCCACTCGCAAATATTTGCTGAGTAGGTCTGATCAACCGGCACTTTTGCCCCGCGCCAGCCACCGGCGCCAACTCGATCGGGCCGGCAGGGCGTGCCCTTGACAGCCCCGGCCACAAACTGTTACAGTTTGTGAAACTTCTTGCAAGTGCCATGGCTTCCGCTTCTCGCTTCGGTTTCGTCAGCTTCGCCGAAACCTGGAATGGCCGTTTGGCCATGCTCGGCTTTGTGATCGGTTTGGCCACTGAGCTTCTCACCGGCCAGGGCATCCTCTCCCAGATCGGTTTGGGTTGATCGACATGGAATCCAACTACACTACTGCTATTACAGCTGTTATAGGTCTAGTTTTTGTACTAGGCGGAATGGTGGTATACGTGCTGAGTCGCCCTACTGATCTCACCCCTAGGTAGTGAAGAGACTCGATCTCACCGCCTAGCGTCTTCATCTGTTCCCCCTACCCAGCCAAGCAATGAACAAAACTTCAACCAACGACCAGTGGTTTCAAAGCCGCGCTCAGCAACAGATTCATCTCGATCAGTTCAAGGCCGCTGAGCTATTTAATGGCCGCGCCGCCATGCTCGGCATTGTAATAGGCATTCTCACCGAAGCGATCACCGGTGCTGGTATTGTTCACCAGATTGGCCTCGGCGCCCTGGTGGACGGTTTCGCCGCCTGCCGCACGCAATTTTTGCCATTCTGCTTTTAGATTTTAGACTGCAACAGCTCTTGTAGTCATAGAAGTCAAGTTATAAGAGTCAGGTTGTAAAAGTCAAGTTTTATAAGGGTTGCTCGGCCCCAAGAGCAGCCCTGTTAGGGTGGCTTTTGCCCTATTTCTATGCGCTCGCGCAAACCGATGGCTCGGGAACGTTTTTTTCTGGAGCTCGAACCGCCGATCGAGACGATGGCTAGTTGGCCTCATGTGGTGATTTTGGGCGGTGGCTTTGCAGGTGTCAAAGCGGCCCAGGCATTGGTAGGAAAGCAGGTTCGGGTAACATTGATTGATAAGCGTAATTTTAATCTTTTTCAGTCACTTTTATATCAGGTTGCTACGGGAATTGTTGCCGATTCTGATGTGGCCATTCCCCTGAGGGATTTGTTTGAGAACGACACCAACCTGCAGGTGCTGTTGGGTGAGGTGGTTGATCTCGATCCCGCCGCCAGGGAGGTGGTGTTCAACGACCGTCGCTATCGATACGATCACTTGATCTTGGCGACCGGCTCCGGCAGCAGCTACTTCGGCAAGGAGCAGTGGCGGGAGCAGGCACCGCCGATGAAAATTCTTGAACACGCAGTTGAGATCCGCCGCCGTCTGCTCTCAGCCCTGGAAGAGGCCGAACAGACCCCTGACCGCCAGCGGCGTCAGTTCCTTCAATCAGTGGTGGTGATTGGCGGCGGCCCCTCCGGCTGTGAACTGGCGGGTTCTCTTAGTCAACTCACCCATCACAGCCTGCGGCGTTTTTTCCGCCAGGTGGATCCAGCCCAGAGCAGGGTTGTGCTCGTCGATCCGGGCGATCGTTTGCTGCGGGCCATGGACCCCAACCTCTCGGCCGCCGCCGAGGCTTATCTGCGCAGTCGCGGCGTGGAGGTGCTGCTCGGCGGCAGGGTGAAGTCGATACAAGCTGGCCAGGTGAGCGTGGAGTTCAAGGGCGGCGATGGTTCACCACGCTTGCAGCAGCTGCAGGCTGCCACCATCTGCTGGACCGCCGGGGTGCGCGCCTCCCACCTGGGCCGGCTGCTGGCGGAACGCAGTGGCTGTGAGCTGGACCGGGGCGGCAGGGTGGTTGTGAACGCCGACTTTTCGATCCCGGGGCATCCGGAAATTCGTGTGGTTGGCGATCTCTGCTCCTACAGCCACACCGTGGCTGGTGATCCCCTGCCGGGCATGGCCGGACCGGCTGTGCAAATGGGTGGCTGGGTGGCCAAGGACATCCTGGCGGGAATTGGCGGAAGCGCCAGCCCGCCCTTCCGCTGGTTTGATTTCGGCAGCATGGCGGTGATCGGCCCGAGGCTCGCCGTGGCCGATCTGCGCGGTCTGCGAGTATCTGGGCAGCTGGGCTGGCTGCTCTGGGGCGCGGCCCACTTGAGCTTCATGCCAGCGATGGAAAATCGGGCCAGCCTGCTGATCAAATGGCTTTGGGCGATTGCGGTGGGTAAAAGAGCCTCATTGCTAATTACGGGCCGTCCCAACCAACATCTAAATGTGGAGGTGGGGCTTGATGCTTTGCCAGAGCATGATCCGCCTGGTGCCCATGGGCCGTGAAGCCTTTTGCTAGGTGGTTGGTCAGGGGCGTTTAGAGCCACTAACCGATCCACTTCAACTGCTTCTGCAGCGCCAGCGCCTGGCTGAGGCCCAGGTGCCAGGGGGCAATTAGCGGCTGGCAGAGTGGGGCGCGATTATGGCTGCAGCTTGCTGGAACTGGTTGCTCAAGCCAATGGCTATTTGTGATAAAGCAAATTAGAGGTCATTTAGGGGTTTATTTCTACAACGAAATCTTGCTATTTCGCAGGTAAAAGCAAAGCGAATCTGCCTTTGGCCCAGAGGCTGCTTGTAGCCAAGGGCAGGAGCCACACCATGGTTGCTACTGCTGAACTCGCCAGTCTTGGCTAGAGAGCCTGGGGCGGGGAAGGTAAGCACTGGCGATCAGCACTGGGGCGCAATGCCGCCACCCCTGGGCCATGGGCCTGGAGCTCAGGCAATTGGCTGAGGGGTTGCTTAGTTCGGCGTGGCTGGTGCTGCCGTTAAAATTTAGCCGGCTGTAGAGATGGATTCTGCTAGCATACTCATTGAAGTTTCGAAATGTTGTTTAGGGGGAATCACCAGTAGCTTGTTGCCGGTATTGATAGCGTTACGCGGCGCTGACCAGGGCTCTAGGCAGTAAAAGTCTTTGCCCTTAAGCGTCCAAAACACCAGGGTAGAAAAACACTCATCCCAATCCATGGTTATTTGCAACCGCTGGCCTTGATCTGTTACAATGGATGATCTGGTATGAAGCTGCTCAAAAGCAATATCAATTTCTTCTTGGTCGTAATCAAAGCTTCCATCAAACTGATATTCAGTGCCTGCCTTGTCAGAGTATTTGGATCCGGGAATTTTCATTTCCAGCTTTGACTTGTCGCTAGCTGCAAAATATGGATGAAAACCCACGGAGAATGGCATGGGCATGTCTGAGAGGTTGACAAATTTCTGCTGAATTGTCAGTCTGTTGGCTTCCAGTATATAAGTAAAAATTACTTCAAAATCAAATGGATAAACTTCTTTTGTGGCTTCGTTGCTGGCTAGGCGAATAGAGAGACTTGCGGCTGAATCCACTGACTGAGATACCACTTCCCAGGGTAAATCCCTGGCGAAACCATGCTGCTTTAACTGGTAGAGCTGGCCGTCGTGGACGTAGTTGTTATCTGGCAGGTTGCCGCAAATAGGAAAAAGAATGGGATTGCCGCCACGTACGCTTAGTTCGGGATGGCTGTAGCGCTCCTTATCCATATAAAAAATTTCTATGGGATTGCCTTCTTGTGGTAGCTGCCAGCTGGTGATAATCCCGCCTCTTTCTGGTACCACATCAACCGTTGTTCCCGCCTGTGAATCGGAGAGAATATAGGTGAGATACTGCCGCTGCTCAGCTTTTACTGAAAACATGGCAAGAAATGAAACTTTCGAGACTTTATCATCATTGCGATCCACGGGATCGTTAACCTAGGTCGCCTGCTTCCTTCCGAAACAAATCTTAGCTTGGTTAAGTGAAGGTTTTCTAGCAATAAAATTTAGCCAGGTGAAATCTTAAAAGCCCGAGCCATTATTCAGTACAGCTTTGATACTAAAATGACTCACGATTAGGTAATCTCTGAAAATTCCGGGGCTCGCCTAATCAAGCTCTGATAACGAAATGGCTCTCTATTAGCCCCGCCTCAGCACTGGGAGTTTCCCAGGGTCTATGCTTATTTCATTGGGCGCCTAATCTGCCGAGCAAGATATATCTAATTGTCTAGATAGTAGGCTAAGAGTGTTGTAGCCGGCATGCGGAAACTCTATTGGGCTACCTCGAAAATGTGGGTTCCACGCCAGCTGGCCAGCTAGCTCCATTGCGGTAACTGAGGTGGATGCAGTCTAAGGTCACGCCAGGGGCAATTTTTCAAGGTGCCTTTGAGCTCAAAATGCTCTTTGCACTGGCCAATCTCGGGGTTGTACGAGAGCGTTGTCCATTTACGCTGGTATGCTTCCCCTGGCTGTACTCTCCGCAAGCAATATTCTGTGCAGTTTATAGCCGGTGCTGCCGGTTCGGCCTTGGGTGCCATGTTCGCTTTAGGGCCATCAGCACCTAGCCATCCGGTTGCCGCAGAAACAGCGGCAGCTCCAATTTTTCAAGCTTAAGCTCAAGTTCGCGCTCCGCTGGATCAAGCTCCGCTGGCTCAAGCTCCGCTGGCCCAAGCTCTTCTGGCTGAAACTTTGCTGACTGCAATTCTGCTGGCCCAAGCTCTTCTGGCTTCAATTTTGCTGGCTGCAATTCTGCTGGTTGAAATTCTGCTGATTGATACTCTGCTGACTGATACGCTGCCGGCTGTAACTCTGCTGACTGATACTCTGCCGACTGACAATCTGCCTTCCCAGCTCCTTCCCGCCAACTGGTTAGCTCAATTTTGCCGCTCCGAGCTGCTTGGTATGGTGCTTCCCCCCTGCCGCCACGCCTGAAGGCCAGCCAGCGAAAATCGCCCAGGGCGTGGGGATCTACGAGCCGCAACATCGCCTCCCGCCGGGCTAGCAGAGTCGCCAAGTCATTGCCAGTTGATTGCTCATTTGCCTGTGGATTTTCTTGCTGCAAGCCATGCAGTCGCTCCGCCAGCCCCAGAGCCAGCAGGGCCTGGCCTTGGCGGCAATGGCCCAGGGATTGCCAGCCTGTCGCTGCGGCCGCCTCCAGCAATGATTCCAGGCAGAGGTGGGCGGTGAGGTCCCACTGGCCTGGTTCCCGCAGGGGATCTGAACAGGCCTGCTGTTGGCGGTAGGCCATCAAGGTGCCGCCACTGCGGGCCGGGGAGTAGTAGCGCCAGGCCTCCAGGCCGTAGTCGATCACCAACAAATGGCCCT
Organism: Prochlorococcaceae cyanobacterium; assembly: GCA_044356735.1. Classification (GTDB taxonomy): domain Bacteria; phylum Cyanobacteriota; class Cyanobacteriia; order PCC-6307; family Cyanobiaceae; genus UBA5018. The sequence goes on along the minus strand of JBIKVR010000019.1, from coordinate 16,604 downwards.
CGATCAGGGCGGAGCCGCAGCTGCTCAACCAGGGCCTTAAACCCGGGTGCAGTTCCGTGCACCAACCGGCTGGCCGCTGGGGGCCAGGCTGCTCAAGGCCCAGGGCGGCCAAGCCAGCCAGGGCCTCCGGCGCCAGGGGGGCTCCAGCCACCAGCCGCAGCGCCGGCTGTCGCTCAAGTTGGCGATCCGCCTGGCCAGGGGAGGCAGCCGCGGCTTGAACAGCCACCAGCTGCTGCCGCCAGCCGCTGCCATCGCTGCAAATTCTCTCTACGGCGAGGGCATCCAGTACCTCGTGGGCCAACACCACCCCCCGCAGCGGTGCTGCCGCCAACTGCTCGAAGCTGCACCAGCGGGCCGTCAGGCCGGCCTGGCTAAGGCACTCCCTCTGGCGTGCCGCCATGCCGGGGTTGGGTTCCACCAGCACCAGTTCCGTACGAGCCGCCAGTTGCGGCCAGCTTTGGGCGAGGCCCTGGGCCAGCTGCAGCGCCAGCTCAGCTTCCCCTGGTCCAGTTTCCACCAAGGCCAGAGGACCATCGCCAGCGGCGGCCAATTCGCTGAGCCAGGCGGCAATTTGACGCAGCAGCAGGGCGGCGAAATCCGGCCCGAGGGAGGGGGAGGTGGCGAAATCCCCCCGCGGCCCAATCCGCAACAGGCCACTGCCGTAGGCGCCGTGAACTGGATCGTGCAGCAACCAGTCCATGTAGGTGCTGAAGGGCACGGCGCCGCCAGCCGCCTGGAGTCGGGACAAAAGCCAGGCTGGAACGCTCACGCAGCTGCCTGCTACTCGGGGAGAATGCGCTTTCACTGAAGCAGCCCGCATGGTTAGCCCCGCTCCGCAACCGATCGGTCGTTGGCTGGCTGCCCTGGCGGCGGCGCTGCTGCTACTGGGATCTTGGGGCTGGGCAGCGCCAGCGGCCTGGGCCTACGACAATCCGGAGCTGTTGCCCGATCACCCCACCCCGGTGATCGACCTGGCCAAGGCTCTCACCGACGGCCAGCGCACCAGCCTGGAGCAGCAACTGGATCGCTTTGAACTGGAAACGGGCTGGAAATTGAGGGTGCTCACCCAGTACGAGCGCACCCCTGGCCTGGCCGTCCGCGACTTTTGGCACCTGGACGAACGCAGCCTGCTGCTGGTGGCTGATCCCAGGGGCGGCAACCTGCTCAATTTCAATGTGGGCGATGCCCTGTTTGCCCTGATGCCCCGCACCTATTGGGTGGAGCTGCAAACCAGATATGGCAATCAATTTTATGTGCGCGATCACGGCGAAGACGGCGCCATCAACGCTGCCCTGGAGGCTGTGGAGATCTGCTTGGAGCGAGGCGGTTGCCAGGTGGTACCAGGTTTGCCCCAGGAGCAGTGGCTGCTCACCCTGGCCACCTCGATCCTGGGGGGCCTGATCGTGGGCTTCGCGGCCTATCCCCGCAAGCCTGACCATGGCGTGGAATGGGCCTGGGTGTTGCTGCTTTCCCCACTCTGGGTGATTCTGTTTGGCATATTCGGGGTGGCACCAATCATTACCCGCACCAGTGATCTATTGCCGCTGGCCCGCAATGCCCTCGGCTTTATCGGTGCCATCGCCGCCGCCTATCTAATTGCCCAAAACACGGTTGGCAAGCAGATGAGGAAGGAGGGAGATGGCTAGAAAGCACAGGAATATCCAGCTAAGTGAGTGGCAAATCAGCGCAATTCCAAAGTTCCCTCAGCTAAGTCTTGAATAAAACTACTTTGGGGTGATTTGAGTATCTTTGAGGAGGCTCTGAAAAAACCGAGCCTAGCCTACGAAACATCTTATGCCGCAATGGCTTCAGCTGAATGGAGCTGCAAATTGCGGTTGTTCAGAGCTTAATTAGGGGTAAAATTTGAGTAGATGATGATCAGCATTTGAGTAGATAATGATCAGCATTTGAGTGGATGATGATCAGCTGCCGAGTGTGCGTGGTCCTAGTCGGTCTAGCGCTTCCAGCCGGCAGCGCAGGGTATCGGCCGGCTCACAGGCTGGTGGGGGCGGTTCCGATGGCAGGCTTGATACTCGTAACTGGGCCAGGTTCTCCTCGTAAAAGCGTTTGAGCTGGTCGTAACGCTTCACCGGTTGGCCGTAAAAGCTGAGGCCGGCCAAGGTGGGGATTGAGGCCCACTCGGGTGCCAAACGATGGGCCAGGTGAGGGGTGAACAGGCCCTGGTCGGCCAGGGAGAGGGCACCGCGCCTCTGGATTAAAAAGAGAGCGCCCTGGTCTTGCACCTGGGGACCAAATTGCTCTAATCCCAGGGCCTGGGTCACCATGCGCCAGGTGGAGGGCATGAACTGGTAGGCACCGGCCGCTGCGCTGGCATAGCGAGAGCTGCGATTCACCCGCTCGGGGTGGCGCTCCAGGCTGGCCATCAGGCCACCACCAAACATGATCCTATAACCCAGATCATCGCCATTGGCCCAGGTGCCCTCTGCATAGCGGATCGTGTTCAGCAGGGCCCTGCGTTCCGGGGTAATCGCAAACAGGCGCGGCCCGGGAGGCGGCAGCGGCACACTCAAAAGCGCCTCACTGGGGCTGGTCAAGGGGATCCCAATATCCGGATATGAATTGGCCGGGTTTGCAATGCCTGGATTTGCAATGCCTGGATATGCATTGCTTGGGTTTGAATTAGCCGGGTTTGCGGTCGCCAAGCTTTCTGGGATTGGAGCTGTCAAGCTTTCCGGCATTGGAGCCGCCGAGACATCCAGAATTGGCAGCAAAAACGGCAGGCCGGTGAGGGCCAAAACAATCGGATAACGAAGATTTCTTGACAATCGGGCTTTCATTGATTCATAGGGCGAAACTTAGTTCCTGACTAAGGAGTTTGGTAACTGGTTCTGGATTAAATTAGATCAAGTGATTTGGATCTAAACGCTGACGCGAGAGGAATAGGTGCGTATGCGTATTTATATGTTTATTGATCAAGGCTCGAAATTTAGTCAAAAATGAATTAGTGCATGCTAATTTAGCTGAGTTAGACGATGACAATTCTGATTCCATGTAAATTTCGATGTTCCTCTGATTTCATGACAAGAATAGCGTGGTCGCTATTGGCTTATGCTTGGCGTTTGCGGTGGTTGGGTTGGCCTATCAATAAAGCCTGGAATTACAGTTTTCATTGGATGTGATTCGGTAGTTCATTTAGGGAGAGCCTACTGTTGGGGCAGAGTGAGTTGATGGGTTGAAGAGAGAGTCGTTTTGGCTTGGGGAGAATTTGTCCAAAGCGAGGAGCCAATGAATCGATGCAAGGTGCACTTATTCACGGCTAATGGCCTTGGTTCGCGTCACCATGGCGATCAAGCTTCCCCCAGGCAACCATTGCAGTGCCAATCAAAAAACCGTCCACTGTGTCGAAAGTCACACCGGACCGCTGAGATCTCTGTCTCCTGGCGGATTCTTGGTTTCTGATCAAAAATAAATTGGCGTGAATTTACCGAGCCACTGGTCGTGATGTCACCAGTGTCCCGCTAGCCGTTTTTTACTGGCACCGTTTCCCGCTGGTTTCGCTGCCATGGGTAAACTTATTACAAACTGGCTAAGCTTTAGATAAAATTGATTCCCATTGGGTAAAATTGCATGATTTGATTATGTCTTGACCATGGCCTGCATGGTTTGATCATGGTTTGATCAAGGTTTTGATTGTGTTTGGCGAGAATTCCGCTTCGCTGGCTCACTTTGCCTTTATTCCCGTTGGACAAATTCAATTGGGCTTTATTTCAATCGAGACAGTTTGAACAGACTTAAAATCTACCCAGCTTTTGTTGTGAGCAGTAATTTGCTGTCTACTTGACTTTGAATCAAGGCGGTGGGTTGAGCGATTTGAAGTGACCACGGCTTAGGGAAACTTTGAAAAACGGAGCCAAGACCAATCGAGCCTTGATGCCGCAATGGATCACAACTGTCTGGGGCGACGAAATGGCGGTTTTCCAGAGCCTCTTTAGCCCGCTAATACCTGACCTTCAAGCAAGCTGGCAACCCTGGTGTTGTTCAGCCAAGTTGGCAATCGCCTTCGCCGCTGCCATGCTGCCGCCGCTGGGAATTGGTGCTTCGCTTGGTGCAAGCAGGGGCTGATCCAGCTGCCAGTCGGCGGCATGAAATTGGGCCTGGCTGAGTAAACGGTGCCGGCCATGGCGCTGCAGGGCCTCTTCCAGCACAGGGGCCTCAGAAAAGCCCTCACGATGCACCAGGTGAATGCCCACATCGGCGCTGAATGCCTCGCAGAAGCTGCTGTAGCCGGGTTTTGTGATCATCCGTTCACAGAGAGGCATCACCTCCAGGGGACGCACCCCCTCGGGCAGCAGCCGGCCATTGGGCATCGAGGCCAGGCTGGGGTCGTGGCCAATGAACAGGTGCTCCGGCCAGCGCCCCAGCAGTGCCGGATCCACTGGCGCCCCGAGGCCGCCGAAAATGACCAGCACGCAGCGTTCTCGCCGGTGCGGTAGCTGCAGCTGCCTGGCCAGCTGTTGGGTATCGCAGCGCGGCCGACCAGCCGTCAAGCCGATCCGCTGCTCTGGGATGCCCCAGTGGATTGGCATGGCCAATGGACAGTGCAGCAGCAGATCTCCTCGCCGGTAAAGCTCCACACAGCGGGCCGCCCAGGCTGCAAAGGCCGGACCCATGGAGCCATAGATGGCCTCCCAGCCAAAACTGGCCAGCCACACCATTTTTGCCTCCAGCCGCTCGGCCAGTAGAGCCGCCGCCGGAGGCACATCGCCCAGCACTAACAGCGGCTGCCCCTGGTCTTGCAGCCAGCTGGCCTCGCTAACCAGCTGTGCGGGCAAGGCGAGTTCCAACTGCTCCAGGGCGGCGAGGGTGGCGAGCGGATCGGCACTCAGCGCATCGGCCTGGATCACCCCCACATCCCAGCGACAGGGACGCAGCTCGTAGGGCACAGGGCCCATGGCCGTAGCCAGAAAACTGGCCGGCAGATTGGTGGAAATCACCAATCTCCAGCTGGGCCGCAGCCTATGCAGTTCAGTGAGCACAGCCGCCGTGCGCGAGCCGTGCCCGAAACCATGGCCACTGATGCAGGTGTAGATCAGCACGAGAGCAGGCTGCTGTAGGTGCCGCTGGCCAGTTCGCCGCCGGCTGATTTTCTTTCATTAGAGCCGATCTGCAGGGGCGATCGGCTGATCAACAGCTCCTGATAGAGCAGCCGGCCGTCGATGCCATACCAGCGGTGGCTGGCATGGAGCACTGTGCCGTCCTCAGCCAACTCCACCCAACTGAAATGGCGTAGCTCCTTACCGGCGGCATCTCGACCGTGGCGAGGCACGCTGGCGGCATTCAGGTAGACGGTTCCCTGTCGATCGGTGGCCAGGGTGCGGCGGTGCCCCTGGCCCCGCTTCAGGGCATGGTGCATGTGGCCGAAAACCACTAATGGCACCGGTCGCTGGCGACGGATCCGTTCAATCGCCAGGGTTAGGTCTTGATCTCCCCAGTCACAGGCCTGCTTCTTCCAGTCGCGGCCACAGGGATCGGCGGCTTCACTGCCCAGGCCGGCTGGACCGCTATGGGCCAGCAGCACCAGGGGCAGGGCTGGATCGGCCGCCAGGGCGGCTGCGGCTATGCGCTCGGCGGAGTCATGCAGGCTCAGGGGGCCAAAGGCGGCGAGCATCGCCTTGGAGAGATGAAAGCCGCCACCGGCACTGGCGGGCCGGGCGCCCACCACCGCCAGCCCTGGGGGGCGCAGTTCCCGCAGCTCCCAGCCGCAGTGCAGCTCAGCCAAGGTGTCGATCTGCACCCTCAAGGTGCGACCACTGGCATCTTTGCCGGTGTCGTGGTTGCCGAGGATGCAGGCCACCGGCATCGGCAGGCGACGCAACAGCGCTGGGATGCGCGGCTGGCCATCGCTCAGATCGCCCACCACCAACAGGGCATCAGGGCTCAGTTTTGCCAGTAGCTCGTGGTCAGAACGGTCCCAGGAGCCGTGGGGATCGCCCACCACGGCCAGGTTCAGGATCCGCATCCACCACTGCCTAGTGTTAAACCATCCTGCACCACGTGAGGACTCGGGTTGGTTTTCGCCGCTGTCCACAACACCAGCGCCGGTAGCGCAGCTAACACGCCTGCCGACCTGCCCACGGCCATCCGGACCCTGAGCCGTGAGCGCAACGCCGTGATCCTGGCCCACTACTACCAGGAAGATGCCATCCAGGACATCGCCGATTTCATTGGCGACTCTCTGGAATTATCCCGTAGGGCAGCCAGTACCGATGCCGATGTGATCGTGTTTTGTGGCGTCCACTTCATGGCCGAGACCGCAAAAATACTCAATCCCGGCAAAATCGTGCTTTTACCAGACCTCAATGCCGGTTGCTCTCTCGCTGACGCCTGCCCAGCCGATGCCTTCGCCGCCTTCCGCGAACAGCATCCAGACCACTTTGTAGTGAGTTACATCAACTGCTCGGCTGCGGTGAAGGCCCAGAGCGATCTGATCTGCACCAGCAGCAACGCCGTAGAGCTGGTGAAAAAACTGCCGCCAGAGCGGCCAATTTTGTTTGCACCCGATCAGAATTTGGGTCGTTGGGTACAGGCCCAAAGTGGCCGCGAGCTCACCCTGTGGCCTGGCAGCTGCATGGTGCACGAATCCTTCAGTGAGCAGGCGTTGCTCCAGCTGAAGCTCGATCATCCTGATGCGGAGGTACTGGCCCATCCCGAATGCCTGCCCCATCTACTTGATTTGGCCGATTTCATTGGCTCCACCAGTAAGTTGCTACGCCGCGCTGAAGAAAGTGATGCCCAGAGCCTGATCGTGCTCACCGAACCCGGCATCCTCCACCAGATGCAGCAACGGGTTCCCCACAAGCTGTTGCTCCAGGTTCCCGGTGCCGACGGCTGTAGTTGCAATGCTTGCCCCTATATGCGGCTGAATACCATGGAAAAACTTTGGCATTGCCTGCTCACCATGGAACCCCAAATCACCATGGATGAGCAGCTGCGCCAGCGGGCCCTGACCCCTATCCAGCGCATGCTGGAGATGAGCGCCTGAATCGGGTATTTCCAGAAATTGATTTTACGTAAGTCTTAAGGGCAGCTCGAAAAATTGTCCATCCGCTCGCCAGAGCGAGGAATAGACCAGTTGCAGCAACGCATCCGCGGTACGGCATCGGACATCTATCAACCTTGGTGTTTTTTCGAGGTGCCTTATGACTGATTGGCGTAAATTTAGCTTAGTACACAAACTTTATCGGGTATGGATTTAACCGAGTACACAAGTTTTAGCCGAGTAGATCGGTGCGTAGCTTTTGGATTCTGGCCAGCAGTTCGGCTCGCTTTTTCTGTTTGAAGGCGTTGCGAGCCAGGAAGTTGAGCAGAGTGACCAGGCCAACCAGTTCCAGCAGGCCCCCAACCAGGGGTAAATCGTCGATTGCTCCGAGGGTGGCATTGGCAAGCCTCAGGGCAATACCTGCCAGCACAGCCAGGATGAGGATGCGCAGTAATGGCAACATATCCGCCAGGGAAACCAGGGGCGTAGCGCCAATTTTGCGCAGCAGCTGGTTGATTAGCTGCAGGGGCAGTGCAGTGGCGCTATTGGAGCCCGCGGCAGTGGCCGACTCGGTCTTGGTGGCCTTGGGCTCCGCTGGGGCGACCAGGGGGGCAGCGGTGGCGATCGGAATCTGGCGCTGCAACGGTGGGCTGGGCTCAGCCAGGGCAGGCAGATCAGGGGAGAGGGTCGGCGGCGGTTGATCCGCTATCTGGCGCAAATCAATTGCTTGGGAATCAATCGCTTGGGTATCAATCGCTTGGGCAGGGGCAGGCTCTTGGTTCTCTGGTGGCGGAGCGATGGGGATTGCAATTTCTTCGCTAACAGGGCCAACTTCGGGGTTGTCCGCAGGAGCTAAATTATCTGAAGGGTCTGAAAAGTCATCGGCGGCTGAAGCCTTTTCAGCAAATGGGATGTTTGCGGATGCAGCTGGGTCTGGGATTGGCTCGCTGGGCAGGCTTTCGTTAGACGGGGAATCTTCAGGCGCTGGATCTTTGGCGAGGCTTGGGGAGGAGATTTGATTGGCAATGGAGGGGGAGACTGGCACTGAATCGCTTACCAAGGATTCAGGTTCCACTGATTCTGGCGTTACTGATTCAGCTGCCACCGGGTCGCTGGGAGCTGGCTGGCCAGCCATTGGCTCGCTAGGTAGGGAACCACTAGGCATGGGATCACTGGCGATTGAATCGATGGGCAAGGTATCGTCAGCCATTGGATCACTAGGAATGGGATCACTAGGCGTTGAATCACTGGAGATCGAATAGCCGGTCATGGGATCGCTAGGCATGGGATCGCTAGGCAATGGATCGGTAGGCAATGGATCGCTAGACAATGGATCGCTAGTCAAGGAACCACTAGGGATTGGATGGCTAGGCATGGGATATCTAGGAAAATATCACCGGGTTCCCTGTTAATTGAGCGTCGCTGATCGTTTATCGCTTGGTCAATTGCCCGGGGGAGAGGCTAGACCACGCTCGTCGAAGACGCCTTCGAATAGGGCTGAGCTGAGGTAGCGCTCGCCCGAATCGGGTAGCACAACTACAATTGTTTTGCCTGCGAATTGTGGCTCCTTGGCCAGGCGCAGCGCCGCTGTCATCGCAGCTCCGCAGGAGATGCCTGCCAGAATTCCCTCCTCCTTCATCAAGCGGCGGGCCATGGAAATTGCTTCGTCATCGCTAACCTTCTCGACGCGATCCACCAAAGCCAGCTCGAGGTTGGCTGGTACGAAACCAGCGCCGATGCCCTGAATTTTGTGCGGCCCTGGCTTCAGATCTTGCCCAGCCATGGTTTGGCTGATCACCGGACTGCTTGCGGGTTCCACCGCGACGCTCACCAAGGGCTTTTCCAGCGTGTGCTTGATGTAGCGGCTTACACCGGTAATCGTGCCGCCAGTACCTACGCCTGCCACAAACACATCCACCTGGCCGTCGGTGTCTCGCCAGATTTCAGGGCCCGTGGTGTCATGGTGGATCTTGGGATTCGCCGGGTTGGCGAACTGTTGCAGTATTACGTAACGATCCGGATCGGATTCGGCCAATTCCTGGGCGGCGGCAATTGCTCCGGGCATGCCCTTCTTGCCCTCGGTGAGCAGCAGGTGCGCCCCGTAGGCGGTGAGCAGCTTGCGCCGTTCCATGCTCATCGTCTCCGGCATGGTGAGGGTTAGGGGAATGCCACGGGAGGCCGCCACGAAAGCCAAGGCGATGCCCGTGTTGCCACTGGTGGGCTCCACCAGCTCCCTGCCAGCCCCCAGCAGACCATCCTGTTCCGCCTGCCAAATCATCGCCGCTCCGATGCGGCACTTGACTGAGAAGGCGGGGTTACGACCCTCAATCTTGGCCAGCACCCTCGCCTGGCAGCCTGCCGTGACTCGGTTTAGCTGCACCAGGGGGGTGTTGCCGATCGTGAGGCTGTTGTCGGCGTAAACGCTGCTCATCGTTCTGCGGGTCATTTGGCCAGCCGCGCTGCCAGCCCGTTCACATGGGTCACCTTAAGCAAGCTTGACCGGTCCACCGAGGGGAAGAATCATTTCGATTAGTGCCCCTCCCTCGGGGTGGTTGCTGGCCTGGATCCGACCGCCATGGGTGGCGGCGATTTGCTGAGCGATCGACAGGCCCAGACCGCTGCCGGTGCGCTGGCTCTTCACCCTGGAAGGATCGCCCCGGTAAAAGCGCTCAAACATGCGCTCCAGGTCCTCCTCGCTCAAGCCGGGGCCGCAGTCGCGAACGCCAAGCCGACACCAGCCACTGCGGCTGGTGACCATCACCTGCACAGCCGAGCCATCCGGGCTGTAGCGCAGGGCGTTATCGATCAAGTTGAGCAGGGCGCGATGCAGTCGTGAGCTATCAGCCCGCAGCAGCAGGCCGGGCGGCACCTCCAGCTGCAGCTGAATCTGGCGCTGGTCGGCCAGGGGTCTTAATCCAGCCCAGACCAGCTCCACCAGGGGACTCAGCTCCATATCCGCAAGCCGCAGGCCCAAACCCGGCAGGGTGTTCTCCAGCCGCGACAGTTCCAGCAAATCATTCACCAGCTCCTGGAGTCTCACCAGTTCTCGCTGCAGGCGTTCCACCAGTCGGGCGTTTTGTTTGTTTACCTGGGCGGCAAGGCTGTCGCCCACCAACAACAGAGCCGTAAGGGGCGTTTTCAGCTCATGGGCCACATCGCCCACCCAGCGCTCCTGTTGCTGCAGCTGGGCCTCCAGGGTGCGACGGCTCTGCAGCTGCACCGCCAGCCAGCCGCCGCTACCGGGCACGGCCAACACGTCGATCTCCAGCTCAGAGCGCTGCCACTCCAGCCGCTGGGGTCGATCCAGGCGGCGGGCGCTGCGAATGCAGGCCAGCAGGCTGGGGTCGTTGCAAAGCTCCCTGAATTCTCTGCCCTTGAGGATGCGGCCGACATCGACCCCCAGCAGCCGCTCCGCTCTTGGCGTCAGATGATTCACCCGGTCATGGCGGTCCAGCAGCACCCAGCCCAAGGGGGCTGCATCCATCCAGCCCAGCAATTGGCGCAAGCTCAGCTGGCTGGCCTCCCGGCGCTGCCACAATCTCTGCCAGCTCTGCCGCCACCAACCCTGCCGCCACCAACCCTGCCGCCACCAACCCTGTTGCCACCAGCCCTGGCGCCACCACTGCAGCAGCATCAACTTAACCGAAGCGATAGCCGAATCCCCGCACCGTGAGTAGATGTTGGGGAGCAGAGGGGTTTTCCTCCAACTTTTCCCGCAACCAACGGATGTGCACGTCTACAGTTTTACTATCTCCTATGTAGTCGATCCCCCAGACATGTTCCAGGAGCTTGTCGCGACTCCATACCCGGCGGGGATTTTGCATAAATAATTCCAGAAGCCTATACTCTTTCGGCGAAAGATTCACGTTGAGTCCGTCGCGTGTAACCCTGCATTCCTCCAGGTAAAGAGATAAATTCGCGTGTTGTAACACTTTTGATGGCGTGTTCTGGCTGGCGCTGCGCCGCATCAGGGCCCGGCAGCGGGCTACCAGCTCCCGCATCCCGAAGGGCTTGACCAGGTAATCATCAGCGCCCACCTCCAGACCCAGCACCCGGTCGGTCTCGCTGTCCCGAGCGCTGACCACCAGAATTGGCGTGGTGTCGTTTGCCTGGCGCAGCTTGCGGCAGAGGTCTAGTCCCCCCAGGCCTGGCAGCATCAAATCCAAGACCACCAGGGCAAAGCCCTCGCCGCTGGCGGCAGCCTGGATGATCTGCAAAGCATCGCGCCCATTGCCGCAGGCCGTCACCACAAAACCCTCCAGTTCCAAGGCATCACGAATGGTCTCGCGGATTGTCTCGTCGTCTTCGACGACCAGAAGAGAAGTGTGCATGGCGCCATTCTCACCGCTGGCCCGTCTGCCCCAGAAATCATCTCCCCAAGCCAGGGATTGTGAACAATCAGCCGTCTGGGGCATCGGCTTAAGCATCGCCGTAACCAACCCCCGGCCGCTGGGAACGGGAATGACGTTGAAAATGCTGGCGGCGTATCAGGGCGCGGCAGCGGGCGGCGCACTCCGCCAAGCCGAACGGTCGCACCAGCAAATCATCGGCACCGGCTTCAAGCGCTTTAATTCGATCGATTTCTTTGGCGGCGGCGCAGAGCAAAAGCACCGGCATCGGCGGTGAGGCGGCGTGGGCCTGATCGAGCAGGCAATTGACGCTGTCGTTGCTGATGATGTCGGAGACAAGCAATAGATGATATTTATTGGGGCCCACCAGTCTCTCGGCCGCTTCATGGGGATTGGTACAGCTGCTCACCTTAAATCCCTGCTGCTCTAGGAACTGTTGCAGCAGGGAGGCTGAGGCGGAATCGCTATCGATGATCAGCAGCCTGATTGGCGGCTCGCTCATCTCAGCCGCGCCAGGGGCCTGGTGCGGGGCAGGTGGGAGATCACCAGATGGCGCTTGTCGTCTATGGACAACCAACCCTCATCCTTGAGGCAGCCCAACACCCGGGTAACGGTGACCCGCGTGGTGCTCAATGCGCTGGCTAAATCCTGGTGGGTGAGCTTGAGATTCAGCCTCAGGCCCTGGTCGCAGGGCTGACCGTAATCGTTGGCAAGCAACTCCAGGAAGCCGCGCACCCGGTCTTCCACCCGGCGCAATCCCAGTAGCGCCAGCATCGATTCACTCTGGCGGTAGCGAGCCCCCAGGCCCTGCAGCAAGGCCATGGCCAAGTTGGCGTCTCGACCGATTTCTTCGCAACTGAGGCAGAGCAGGTCGGTGTCGCAAAGGGTGGTGGCCTGGTAGGCCTCCACATTGGAGAGGGGGTCACCGAAGGGCTCGTTCGGGCCCGCCAAACCGAGCAGCATCTCGTCCCCCTGCATCGACAGGGCGGTGAGCTTCACCATGCCCCGCACCACCAGCCAGACGTTCCTCTTCAGCAGGGGAACGGTGCTGCCTGAGGTGAGGTGCATCAGGCTGCGCTTTTCGTAGCTGGTTTCCAGCAGCTCGCGAAAGTCTTGGCTGTAGCTGGGGCCGCTGGCGGGCGTGAACACCATAACGGGCCGATTGCGTCGGTTCGCTGACCTTATGAACTTATGTCGTCTAGAAAGCAAAGAGTTGGTAGTGCTGTGTTTAAGACTTGGTTAGCGCCTCCCCCAGGGGCAGGCGCAGGGCCCATACTTCACCCCCCATACGCCAGAGCAGCACAGCGTTGTTGCGGCCCACCAGGGAATGGCCATGGGGCTCTGGCAGCCCCAGCCGGCCAGTCAGCCCCGCCGGCAACCGCCGCGGCTCGACAGCCGCCGGTAGATCGGCCAAGGACGCAGGCGGCTGCGAGACGCTGATGCCTGCTTGCCATAGCTGCTGCAGTGCCGGTTCCTGGCCGCTGCTCAACCACCACTGTCGCCGCTGGATCGCCGCTAGCTGATCGCGCCCGAGCGCTGAATCTGGATCGGTGCCAGTAGCGGCAGGCCCCACTAGCTGGCGGAGGGCTTCAAGGGCAACGCTGGCTCGATCGGGTAGGCCAGGTGGAGCCAAGTTGATCAGTAGCGCTGAACCGCCGGTTTTGCCTGGGCCGCCAGGCCCTTTGGAGCTAAGGCCTTTGGCGCTAGACATCTCAGACAAGTTGCCGGCCTTTACCAGCGGCAAATTGGTGGGGGGTGGCGGCAGGGTTGTCAAGCCGCCAGGAATGTTTGCTAGATATCCGCTTGGCGGTGTAGACGCCAGGCTCTGACTGCGGCTAAAGCGCAGCAGCTCGGGGCTGTCATCGGTGATGGCCAGCCTTTGGCTGCGGTTCAGCCTTGGGTTACCGCGATCGGTAGGCGCCAGGGCCAGAGCCAGGTTCCCTGCCAGAATCAGCAGCAGCAGGGGCAGTCTTCGTGGCAGATCCAGTGCCAGGGCCGGAGGCAGGGACGGGAAGTTGAAGTTCAACGGGTAAGTCTCCACGTTCAAAAAAAGCCGCCAATCGACTTACTTCACCCCAGGGGGTCTGGGGCGAGGGCACCAGTCGAAGTTTGGTACCAGGCTTGCGGGCGGCGGCGGCCAGCAGTGCCTTCAATGCGGCCAGGCTGATTGGCTGATTCCATACCCGCAGGCGGCCTTGCGGTTCTATGTGCAGGGCGATCACCCCCTCGGCCAGGGGTCTTTGCAGCAGCCTCTGGGGCAGCAGCAGCAGGGCCAGGCCAAAGCCACCAACAGCGAGCCCCAGCAATGCCGTTGCCAGCGATGCCGTGGCCAGCGACTCCAGCGGCAGCGATGATTTGCTGGCAGGGCCAATCATCGAATCGCCAGATCCAAGGAGGCCTGCTTGCCGGAATGCAGACGCAACCAGGCCAGGGAATTGGCCACCGTGCTGGCCGGCAGCTGGGGGGAGGGGTGCAGGCGAGTTTCGGGCTGTTGGTGGCGCAACAGCCGGGCCAGGGCTGTGGCGGCTATGGGCTCACCATTGAGCAGCCATTCACGGCGGCTGCTGCGCAGCACCAGCCAGGGCTGGGCCCCTGCCGCCAGGGAAGCTCGCGGCCGCGGTTTGGCTGGGGGACTGGAGAGCAGCAGCGTGGGTAGGCAGGCCACGGCGGTGGTTACCACCAAGCTGCAGGCCAACAGCGGCCATAGCAGCGGCAGGTTGCGTAAACCCAGCGAATTATTCATGAAAGAAATCTCCCATGTAAGAAATCACTCATGGCAATTGCTGACGCAGCTGATCAATTTGCCAACGGCTTAGGGCTTGGTTGAGCAGCAACAGGGCCGTAGCAAGCAGGGTGAGCTGTAGGCCCACCAAGGTGCTGATCAGCACATCGGCATAGCCCGCCAGGGGAGCTGTGGGCGGCAATAACAGCTGGGGCCCGAGGTCCCGCAACACCTGCATCAGCCCATGCACTGTGCCGGTGAGGCCCAGCAGCGGCGCCAGCAAAATGGCCGCCTGCAGCAGCTGTTCGCCGTTGGCCATGCGACTGGCCAGCCGCTCTAAATCGAGCTGCCGAGTTTCCTGGTTTGCTAGCGCGTCGGGCTGTTGGCCCCGCTGGCGCCGCCCCGGGCTGGCGGCGGGCCGCCACCAGCGCCACCAAAAAGTGGCGCGATCGATGCCCACCGCAAATACTGACATTGAAACCAGCAGTAGCGGCAGGGCCACCGGGCCACAGGCAGTCCATATTGATAGGCCCATCACGAAGCTCTTAAATAGCCCTATTGCACATTTTACATGAAAGCCGTGGCCTTGCAATGACCCGCCATTAAATAGCGAGGAATGCGGCTAGGAATAATTGGGGACATATCCTAGTTGTGTTAGGGCCAGAAAAAAGGCCCCCTAGGGGGCCCAAAAATCTGATCTGGCTAGGCGATCAAGCGCCGATCTTGGCCACGGCGGCCTTGGCGGCCTTCAGGATCGAGCCGCGCAGGGGCACGTAGCCCAGGTCATCGGCTTGGTTCTGGGCGGGGCCCAAAAGGTGAAGCATGGCCTTGCGGATGGCACCGCCCTTGATGCCATTACCTTCCTTGTAGGCCAGGATCCAGGTGAGGGTGGAGATGGGATAGCTGCCAGCGCCAGCGGGATTGGGATCTTCGCCGGCCAGGTTGCCATCAAGAACAATGTTATTGAGAGCGGCAGCCCCACTCTTCATGTTGGGCAACACAAAATTGCCTTCCTTATTCTGAATTGCCGCAGCCTTGATGCTGCCACGCACAAAGGACTGGTTGACGTAGCCGATGGAGCCGGGGGTGTTCTGGAGGATACCGGATACACCTTCGTTGCCCTTGCCGCCAACGCCCACGGGCCAGTTTACGCTCTTGCCAGCGCCCAGCTTGCTCTTCCAGGCAGGGGAGAAGGCGGAGAGGGAGCTGGTGAAGGCGAAGGTGGTGCCGGAACCGTCGGAGCGGTGGGCCACGGTGAGCTTGCCCTTACCGCACTTCAGCTGATCCCAGCTGGTGATGGTGCCCAGGAAGATGTCCGCCACCTGCTTCTGGCTGAGCTTCAAGCCCTTGCAATCGGCCTTGTTGAAGGCCACCGCAATGGTGCCGCCAACGGCGGGGAACTGAACCACACCGCGCTTCACCTTTGCCGCATCGGAGGCCTTGATCGGCTCATCGGTGGCACCAAAATCGACGGTGCCGGCTATGAACTGACGCACGCCAGCGCCGGAACCCACCGACTGGTAGTTCACCTGCACACCCTTGCTTGCCATATCGGCGAAGGCGCGCTGGTAAAAGGGGGCGGGGAAGGAGGCACCAGCACCGTTGAGGGTGTTCTGGGCCGAAGCGGTGGCGCCAGCGCCAAGGGCGGCCAGGGTGCCAAGGATCAGGGCCTTCTTAGCGAAGGTCATGGATTAGCAAGAATTGGGTCTGATCTTAATTAGCAAACCGCCTCTACCCATGTCTTTATGGATAGGTTAAGACCTGGTCAAGATTTGACATAGGTGGCCATTCTCTGCGTTTAAAGCGAAAAGTTAAGAACACCAGAGAAGTTATCCATCCAGATCACTTCAAAAATTTGCCTGTTTGGCCCTGAGATTCGTGGACCAACCATTCGCCGCCATACCTATCAGCTTATGAGAAGAGTGAGATAGTGAATTGTTCCAGGTGGCTTCCAGTTATCTCAAGTTACGAAGCAACTCAGGAAGCGGCACTGCCGTCAGGATGGTAAGAACCGTGAAATCAATAATTGTTGAACTGCCTGTTGGTGCATTAACTTGAAAACCAAAAGCAAAAAGCCTCCCGTTTCCGGGAGGCCAAAGCTGAATCCAGTAAAGTTCAACCTCAGGTATTAGCTGAATTGAATGCTTTTTGAGCTAGCGGTTGCGGTGACAGCCAAGCTTGTGACTTGGCTGTCACTAGTGCTAGCTAGAAAAAACAGCGATCAGAAGCGGAACTGGGTTTGCACCAGGCCGCCAAAGACGTTGTTGGACTGGCCTGGTTGGGTCCACTGACCGTAGGGACGGCTGAGGTAGAAGATGGCCGGGGTGATCGAGATGTTGTCGCTCACCTTGAACTTGTACCACCACTCCCAGGCAAAGTTGCCATCTTGGGGAGTGCGGCCATTGCGCAGGCTGGTGGCGAACTGGGGTTGACCCACGGCCATACCAGCTGAATTGCCCTTGGCAAAGGCATCGGCCCACTGAAGGCCGAGGGTCCAGGACTGGGCCGCGCCAATGTTGGCGGCCGAGTTGAC
>JBIKVR010000044.1:0-20621 GCA_044356735.1 Prochlorococcaceae cyanobacterium | reverse complement strand
GCTATAATCAGCTGAGCAGTTTTCAGGTCAGCGGTGGGTCAGAGAGGCTTCTGGGACGACCAGAAAAGAGTGGCAAAGCTCCAGGAGAAAAAGCCGGTTTTCAAGCGCCTGGCTGATTCGATCCCATGGGAATCTTTCCGCCCACTGCTTGACGTGGTTTCGTCGCAAGTTCAAGTCCTGATTCAAAATCTATATTAAGTCCAGATATGCAAATTTCAATTGCGAGTCATGACAGTTTTTCAAGTTTAACTGAAACCCGTAAAAGAGCCGTTCAACAGTCTGATGTTATGGGAGGTATAAGCCCAAATGTAGCCGCTGAAAGTCTCGGTTTGGTTTGCCCGACAAACAGATCTTGGGAGTGGCTTCATTTAGTTGCATTTAGTATAAGTCCAACCCATTTAGGTGATTTTATATCGGCCGATTCAGTGACATTGATGAAACGATATCACCAGCCGCAACAGATCAGAGAAAACTTGGTATTAGGAACAGCTGCAGCAAACACCGCGATGCTCACCTACGAAACGATTATTAAAAGCATCATGAAAGCGCATCCTACCTGGAAATTGAGGCTCTGGGCCGCTGCAAAAATTGACTGGAGAATCGTTAATGACAAGCGGATTCCAGTCAGTCAACAAATCAATTATCATTTCTTTTTCATAGTAGACCCCAAGCATACTTCACCTCCAATTATCCTGACCTTTGATACGATGAATCACATCAAACCAACAAGACTGGAATTTTCAAAAAATGTGGATTTGTTTAATGCGCTACTGACATCACCCATGAGTGTTTCAAATGCGCCGTCCAAAATGATTACTCCATCCATGACTACCCTGTCCAATTCAAAAAAACGCAAAATAAGTCAATCATCTTCAAGTTCGTCCTCATGTTTGGGCCTTGACAATGATTCGAAAACGCCTGCTAGTTTTCTAGAGGATAATAGTAATATTACATTAGACGGCACCACTTATCTAGTAAAAGACACAGGAGGGGATGGTCATTGCATGTATTCTACAGCCTTACACCTAAACAATCACAGCAGGGATGAAATCCAGAGCTTAAGGAATGCCGTTGCAAAGCGACTTAAAGGCCGTATAAGTATCAATCATATAAATGGTGTAAAGGGGCAAGACGACGGCGATGTAAACATCGACCTACCGGAAGTAGCGCATATCCTTAAATGCAATTTTGTAGTTCATGCCATAGGATATAACGGAGGGGAGTTGCAACGCGAACAAATTGGCAGCCAAGGACCGACTTATCACATAGTTCACCAAGGAAACCATTTCATGGCTCTGGTTAGGAGTTCAGATTTGAAAACCACTCCAAATTCACAGACAGCTAAGATGGATGTCTTGTAGACCAAGTACCGTGCGATTCGACGTAGCGTGCGGTGAGGCACGAACCGCACGGAAAGATGGCACGCATTTTAAGCCTAATTACCCAGCTTCATCAGCAAGCCCCCTGCCTGGCCTAAACTGCAGTACACAGTTACTCGTTAAGCCATAGCGCGAAACGACATTCAGTTTCAAAAGAAGCTTACATCGCTGGATCTTAAGCGTTTGTACGGAACAGAAAAGCTTTGTGTAGCTGCTTTGGAGCGGTCTCGATGGGCTGCTGGTTTCCGCTATCCCCGTTGCGCTAGGCATGACTACGGCATTGTCTACGGTCGGCGCCTGAAGCGCTATCAATGCCGCTTCTGCCGCCATCAAGCCACCGTCATTGCTGGCACGTACCTGCTGGCCACCTAGCCCATAGGCTTCCGCGAAGCAATAGCTGCCTCTGACGGTTTGGTTCCTGGCCTTCTATCTGACGGCCAGACCAAAACCGGCATCTCCTCCCTCGAGTTGAGCCGTCATTTGGGAGTGAACTACGACAGCGCCTGGCTGCTGCACAACAAGATCATGAAGGCGATGAGCGAGCGAGAGGATTCCTATGTGCTGCTCAGAAAGATCAAAATGGATGATGCTTACCTTGGCGGAGAACGACCGGGCGGCAGGCCAGGTCGAGGATTGGAGATCAAGGTACCGATCGTCGCCGCCATCTCGCTGAATAATGCAGGCCATCCGATCTACGCCAAAATCACACCGGTTTCGGGGTTCACCTCGGAGGCTCTTGCCAAATGGGCCAGCCAGCACCTTGCACCGGGTTGCGCGGTGCTCTCCGACGGACTGGCCTGCTTCCGCTCCGTTACAACCGCTGGTTGTCGTCATGAGGCCGTCGTTAGCAGAGAAATGCATTCGAAGGATCTACCCGAATTCCGCTGGATCAACATCCTGCTTGGCAATCTGAAAACCAGCACCAGCGGTGCTCTCCATGCCTTTGATTTTGACAAATACGCCAAGCGCTACCTGGGTGGCTACTGTTTCCGGTTCAAGCAGGTGTTTTGAGATGAAAGAGATGACGGATCTAATTGCCAATGCGGTCTACTGTTGCAAACCCTGCCCAGAACCGGCGTTGAGGGTTGCGGAGGTTTATGGGTAATCAGATCTCACTTTGGCATCAGAACCACCCCAGCGACTCGCTCGATCTGCTGGAGCTGCCGCAAGGTCCGGCGCTGTTCACTGAGTGTCTCGAATGGCGCTTACCCCGCGCCGATCAGACCTCCTTCAGGGCCGCCTGGGCGAACCTCGTCGCCTCTCTGTTCGGCTGGCGCGAACTGCGGCTCACCGCCACCCTTTGGAGCTGGTGGCAAGACACCCATCAGCCCCGCTTGGCCCCTCTGCAACTGCTGGCCGCCCTGTTGGCCGAGTCACCTGAGCGCTTACCCCTGCCCCTTCGCTCTCGCTCCTTCGCTGAGCCCTGCCCCGAAGAGGTGGCCCTGGGGCTGCAGAGGCCCAGCAGTTGCGCGATCGCCTCCCTCCCGGCCATCCCGCCAGGCAGCTCTACGCCACCCTTCGCGATCAGGCACACGCGGCCATCGCCAGCGCCAAGGAAATCGACGGAGCGCTGCTGGAGGGGTAGGGGATGACGTGACCCCCTCCAGGGGCGTAGCGGCGGCCGGTGTGGCAGCTGGTGGCATTGATCTCCTGAGGCCTGTCGACGGGCTCCACCCGCCAACGCCGCACCCCCGGATGCCGTGTCGCCATCCACATCCCCAGCCCAGCCGCCACCCGGCAATGCCCCGGAGCAGCCAGAACCGCCAGAATCGAAAGCATCACCACCGCGCTGGTTGGGCCTCGATCGCCTCGGCGTCCTGCAGGTGCTCGGCGGCCTTGCCCTCAGCCTGATCGCCCTCTTTTTCTCCTATGACCACATCACCGTCTTCGGCCGCAGCATCGCGCTCCAGCAGGAATGGGGAATCCCTTTCATCGCTGCCTCGCTGGCGACAGTTTTTGTCGACGCTCAATTGGCGACGCGATCCCGGCTACGAGCAGCGCGTGATGCAGTACGAGCAGCGGAAGATACAGTACGAGCAGCGCAAGATGCAGCACGAGCTGAGAATGAAGCAGCTCGAGAGCGAGATCGAGCAGCTGAGGCGCGAGAACGCCAGACAGAGAGCTTTAAGCGCCTTGATCGAGCAGCACTGCTTTCCGGACGATTCCATCTCGATCCCACTTCCACCAACCGAGCCCGGTTCCAGTTCTTCCTGACCTTGATCGCGGACGTCAGTTCGCCCGATCTGGAGGGGTAGGGCTGAGCCCCCCATTCCATCGGCTGATCAGCGGGGGATGTGACGATCGCGGCCCAATGGTGGCATTGATTCCTTGGAGCCCTCGCTCTCCGCCGCCGCCAGTGACCCGTGCCGCCAACCCCCAGCGCCGCCGGGCCTCCGCCCGACAGCGAGCCGCCTCCAGCCCCGTCAGAATGGACTGCATCACTGATCTCCTGGCCAGGCCTCGATCGCCTTGGCGTTCTCCAATCCTTGGGCGGCCTCGTGCTCGGCCTGATCGCCCTGTTCTCCTCCTATGACCACATCACCCTCGCCGGCCGCACCCTCCAGCTACAGCAGCAATGGGGAATCCCTTTCATCATTGCCTCGCTGGCGACAGTTTTTGTCGACGCTCAACTGGCGACGCGATCCCGGCTACGAGCAGCGCAAGATGCAGCACGAGCTGAGAATGAAGCAGCTCGAGAGCGAGATCGAGCAGCTGAGGCACGAGAACGCCAGAGAGAAAGCTTTAAGCGTCTTGATCAAGCAGCATTGCTTTCCGGACGATTTCAACTCAACCCCACTCCCACCAACCGAGCCCGGTTCCAGTTCTTCCTGACCTTGATCGCAGACATCAGTTCGCCCGATCTGGAGGGGTAGGGCTGAGCCCATGCCATCGTGCTGCACGAGCTATACATTGTGAGCTATACATTGGCCTCAAGGCCATGGCGGCCAAGAATCAACGCTTAATGCAGGAGTAGGCCAGGCTGCTGATCTGGCGAGATCTGAGTTTAGACCAGCCCGGCTACATGGAGCGGGGCAGGATCTAGCGACGCTGATGTTCTGGGCGCGGCTGCTCAATCGCCTGTTCCACATCGACGTCGATCACGAGACAGGGATCGTGTCGGCCGGCCCCGGCGGGCGGCAGCACAGGCTCGGGGCGCCCTGGTCAGCTAGCGGAGGCGTGCAGCGCTTTGTCGCGCAGGGGCTGGTCTAGTGCTAGATGGACTTGGCAGAAGCCTTACGGCCAGGCAGCTCTGGAGCATGTCACCGCAACAGCTATACCACCCTCTCAGCGGATTCGAAAGCCTATTCGATGGCGGGCATCATTGTGGGCATCCAGGCAAGCGAAAGTATTAGCTCAGGATGATCATGCCTCGGCTGATCAAAGGTGAAGAAGCTTCAATTTCCATAGCGTTTATGGTGATCTGTGCCGTATAAATCTGGAGGCCCTTTCGTCTCTTTTTTGTCTTGATTTTCACATGGTTTCACTCACGGTCTATGCCTGCATCCTCAAGGATGGCGCTTACGCACATTTGGCAGCTAGTGACAAGAAAACAGCTTGCCACTGCATAGTTGAATTTGTTAGCTGCCTGCCGCCTGACCCTTGGATGCAATCAAGCTGCCTGGATGGTCGCTTTGTTCAGGAAGGCCCATCTCCCACCTGGACCAGAGCCAAGCGATCGCCCGCACTGTGATCCACCGCTACTCCCCCGCCTTCCACACCCTGCGCTAACTCTTCGTAATGCTGAGCAGTCAGCTGCCATGACCGGCACTGCACCGCCAGCCCCATTCCCGCCCTTAAGCCTGCCGGAATCGGCGATCAACACCATCCAGCAGCTGCTTGCCACCTATCCCGATGGGGAAGCCGCGATCCTCTGCGGCTCCCGTGCCAAGGCCGCCAGCGCACCGCCTCCGCCATCGATCTCACCCTGCTGGGCCCTGGGCTCAATGCCAGCAGCCTGGACCAGCATCAAAGCTGATCTCGATGATCTCTTGATTGCCTGGCCCGCCCCTGCCTGCCAAAGATGGGATACTTGAACTCACCAAGGAGTAAATCATGAGTACCTATGCGCCAACCGCCAAGACCAGCGACCAGGCCACCAGCACGGCGACCCATCTCAGCCACAGCCAGCGCCACAGAGCCCTCAACCCAGTGCCTGCTCCGGCAAGCACCCTGGGCCCGTTGCAACGCCTCCAACAACTGGCCAACGCCAGCCCCCAGGTGGCCCAGCTGCAACGCCTCCAGGCCCTGGCCAATAGCCGATTTGGCCCAGTGGCCCAGCTTGCGGACGGCCTAGAAGAGGATGAGCCTCTCCAGGGCAAGCTCGCCACTGCCCAGCTTGCGGGCGGCCCAGAAGAGGAAGAGCCTCTCCAGGGCAAGTTCCCCACCGCCCAGCTCCAGCCCCAGCCCCAGCAGGCTCCCCGCACCAACAATACCGGCATGCCCGACCAGCTCAAGAGCGGTATTGAATCCCTATCCGGCCTGGCGATGGATCACGTGAAGGTGCACTACAACTCCGCCAAGCCCGCCCAGCTCAATGCCCACGCCTATGCCCAAGGCAGTGACATCCACGTGGCGCCGGGTCAGGAACAGCATCTGCCCCATGAGGCATGGCACATCGTCCAGCAGGTGCAGGGGCGGGTGCAACCCACCATGCAGCTCAATGGCGGAGTGCCCGTCAACGACGACGTCAGCCTGGAGCAGGAGGCGGATGTGATGGGGGCCCAAGCCCTGGCTGCCGCCCACTAATTTGCCCCCTTAAAGCAGTAGAAGTAATGATGCAGTCAGTGCCGCCAAGGCAGATAGATTGCCAATCGGTCTTGTTCTGCGCCAACTGATTTACATCACCCTCCCCTTTGACTTTATTGGTTATTGCGCAGGGCATTTGCTAGTAGTTTGTTGGCATAGATAGCAATATCATGATCCAGAACCACTGACTTTCCCGCTGTGGATATAAAGCGTTGGATTACGTCTTTGAATTGCCATGCCGGATCTGGGCTGGGCACCACCTGTAAGTCAGCATAAGGGATTCTGTTATTATCAAGTACGTTTTCAGCATTAGAAAGATAAATCAGGTTGCCAGGATGGCAATATCCTAGTACTTTGCGCCTAAGCCATTTGGCCACCCATAGGGTTCCACTGAAGGGTATTAATTGTATGAGGCTAAGAATAATGTTTAGGCTATAGCCAAGTGGGATCCTGGCCACCCCGTCTGAAGTGTTTACAACGCGATAAATTGGGGTTTTAACTTTCTTGTAAAATTCATCATCAGCCGCCCGTGGACCGCCAAATGTGTAGCAAGCACCAGTGCTGTCATTGCCAAGGTAGCGAGTAGCCAGTAGTGCTATGGCGGCACCAAGGGAGTGACCTGTTATGTAAAGAGGCATATTTTGATATCTTGTCAGTGTCTGTTTTAGGGGTTCTTCAAGCAGTTTAAATGCATGTAAAAAGCCCTTGTGAACCCTACCACCACTATTGCCGGGGGCATCCACCAGGCTAACTCGTAAATCAGAAGCTATATCTGAGATTTTCTTCACCTCGGTTCCCCTGAACGCCAAGATCAGCATCTGCTGAGATATTGGAGTTTCATTTGTGCCTAGGCGTACCATAATCGCTTGGCTATCCGCCAAAGGGTCACTAATAGAAAACGAATCGATTAATTCTATTCCTACGTTGTTCAGAATTTTCTCAAATTCGTCGGAAACCTGATTGCCGCGCTGCTGGGATCGAGTCACCAACTCCCTCACTAACTCTGGCCCCTTAGATGAGCTTGCGGCTTTGATAATTTCCTTAACGAACTCGTCAATTTGCTTCTCTTTCGGCAGTTTTTCGTACACTAATCTGCTCAGTTCAGCCAGGATCCAGGCAGTGCGATCGGAGTAGGCCGCACGCAATACAGGGGGCTGATGAATAAGCTCCGGGCTTTCAAAGTAGCCAGTAAAGTCCATTTGGGGATTAGTCACTAACTTTCTTTTAGCATTTATGAACGATTTAAACAAGGTAACGCAGGGCTATCCAGGCAGATCTTAACTCTTTGTAATATTCGCAACTTGCTCGACTGTGGCTTGGGCGACCTCGTTTTATGTTGCTTTGGGAATAAATATAGCTTATCCATTGAATTTCTCGGTACTGCATGGCTAATCGTCGGACCCTCGGAAGTTTGCGTGACTTTTCTTATCGAATGATTAGCGAGATTTGGGTTTTAAAAAAGTTGTGTACTGTTTTTAGTGGAAATATTACCTGGATTATGAATAGAATCAATTGCTACTTTATTTTCTGCTATGCATGCACTGCTGGCATGCTGTGAGAGCAAGCTGCCCCGCGCGCTGCAGTTTTCGAGGCGGCCGGCGGGACGACAGCAGCAAAGCTCGCTACCCTAACGAGGCCGATACTTTCCTACCAGGCCAGCCACCGGTATGAGCAAATTCTACCTGGACATCCTCTTCGCCCTTAGCATCAGTATCATTGCTAACATCATAACTCCTTATCTGCAAAATCTATTGCACATCCATGCGATCAATGCCGCCCATAGGAAGAATAGACGAATAGCAGCTTTGCATCGATTAGCCCAGATGCCAAGCCGTGAATTTAGCGGTGAATCAGCAAGTGGATCAGCCCGTGGATCCATCGATACAACAATTGATGGCTTGATTGATGGAACCATTGATCGGTCAATAGATGTACCACTTCATGAACCAATCCATGGGTTAACGCTTGGCTTTGAAAATCGATTTGGTCATGATTCTAGTCATCCAGTGATGGCAAGAAAATACAGAATAGAAGGCTTTGTCTTGGCGACGGGCGCCCTGATCTGGAGCCTCCTGCGCTCTGGCCCGGTGGCCATGGTCATCTCCCTGGTCGCCATGGTAATCACCGGCATCCGGATCAAAAGATCCAGTAAATATGCTAATCAAATCAATTCTTCTGCCACCGCCAGGAGCCTTGAATATCAGGAGATTAGTTAGATATTCGCCAGCCACGCGCGTTGTCGGCCACTGCTGCCGCCCGCTTACCACGGCAGTCAGCAAACTCAGGCAGCCCATCTATCACGGCAGCAGGTCCGCCAATGGCTGGTCAAGGCCGCAGCGTTGGCACCAGCTGGCCACCGTATTCACCAGAAGCATCGTTACGGTCATCGGGCCCACACCGCCTGGCACCGGTGTGATCTCCGATGCTAATGGTTCCACCTCTTGATAGCGCACATCCCCACACAACTTGGCCTTGGCGTTGGCTCCAGCGGCTGGATCCGGCTCAATGCGATGGATGCCCACATCCACCACCACCGCCCCGGGTTTCACGTGCTCGGCGCCGATCATCCCTGGCCGGCCCGCCGCCACCACCAGCACATCGGCCTGGCGGGTGAGTTCAGCTAAATCGGCGGTGCGCGAATGGGCCACGCTCACCGTGGCATCGGCGGCCTGCAACATCAAGGCCATCGGCTGTCCCACCAAAATGCTGCGGCCCACCACCACCGCCCGCCGGCCCGCCAGCGCTACGCCCTGGTGGGCCAGCAGTGCCATCACCCCAGCCGGCGTGCAGCTGCGCGGCCCAGGCTCCCCCTTCATCAGCCTGCCCAAATTGAGCGTATGCAGGCCATCGGCATCCTTCTCTGGGTCGATCGCCTCCAGCAAGGGGCCCGAATCCAACCCCGCAGGCAAGGGCAATTGCAGCAGGATGCCATCCACGGCCGGATCGGCATTCAGCCTTTCGATGCTTGCTAACACCGCAGCCGCCGGCGTATCGGCGGCCAGGTGGGCGCCGAGGTTGCGGATGCCAATCCGCCCGCAGGCCTTCTCCTTGTTGGCTACGTAGACGCCGCTGGCGGGGTCATCGCCCACCCGCAACACCGCCAGGCCTGGCGGTCGGCCGGCCCGCTGCAATCGCTCGGCGATCACCGCCTGCAAGCGCAGTTCCAGTTCCGCCGCCAGCTGGCGGCCATCCATTCGGGTGGCCATCTACAAGAACACCTGGGCTTCCCCAGCTTGCAACCCGCCGCGCCCCATCTCAATGCCCAATCGCCAGGCAATAGCGCCAGGCAATAGCGCCGCATTCCATTTCCACCCCACTCGATGACGCCCCTTACTTGCCCCATCGCTGCCGGCCCACGGCGAGGGGCCTCTGGCACAGCTAGCGTTTAGCCATGCTGAAGCGTCGGTTGCGACTCCTCTGGCGCTGGGCCTTGCGTCTTGAACGACCGCGCCAACTGCCCACCGCCTGGGGTGGCGGCGAATGGGCGGCGGTGATGGTGGCCTGCCTGCTGGTGGGGCTGTTGGCCAGCTGGCCCTGGCTGGTGCAACCCAGCCTGCAGCCCGGCATGCTGGCCCCCTTCACCGCCCGCGCCCCCAAGACCGTCAGCGTCGTGGACAGCGGCGCCCTGGAACGGCGTCAGCAACAACTGCCGCGCACCAGCGTGCAGGTGATTGATCAGCAGGCCACCAAGGCCCTACAACAACAGTTAAGTGACAGCCTCGCCAAGCTGGAGGCCCAGCTGCGCACGGCCCAGCAGCGGCTGGAGCCGATCCCGCTCACGCCGCCTGAGCGCCAGTGGCTGCGCCAGCTCAACCCCGAACAGCTCAGCCGCTGGCAGCGGCAGGTGCGCCAGGCCCAGTTGCGCATGCTCAGCCAGGGTCTCAGCGGTGGGCTCGCCGATGGTCAGCTGCTGGAGGCAGCCGCCCTGCAGCTGGAAAACCTGCCGCTGCCGCAGCGCAATCTGGCGGCCAGGTTGGTTGGCAATTCGCTCCAGGGCCAAACCAACCTGCGCACCGATGCCAGCCTCAGCCAGCACCGCATCGAGGCGCTGATCACCCAGCAGGGCATACCCACAATTTCCGTGCGTCAAGGTGATCTGATCACCCGTCAAGGCGAACAGATCAGTCGCCAGGCTTTTGATGTACTCGATTATTTCGGGCTGGTGAACCGCCGGCCCCGGCCCCTGGCCTGGCTGGGACATTTTGTTGAGGCGGTGGCCACCGCAGCGGTGCTGCTGCTGTTGCAACGGCGCTGGCGACCCTGCCTGGAGGCGCGCCAGGCGCTGCTCAGCCTCGGCATCCTGCTGGCGGTGCAGGCGGTGCGCCTGGGGCTGGGACCCCTGGCCAGTCCTTTGGTATTGCTGGTGCCCCCCACCCTGCTGCTGGCCCAGGGGCTGGGCACGGTTTGCGGCCTGGCCTGGCTGGCCAGCGCCTCCCTGCTCTGGGGGGGGCAACTCACCGCCGTGATGGCCGAGCGCCTGCTGCTGGGCTGCGCCGTGGCCACCGTGGCCGC
The DNA here is from genome assembly GCA_044356735.1 of Prochlorococcaceae cyanobacterium. Classification (GTDB taxonomy): domain Bacteria; phylum Cyanobacteriota; class Cyanobacteriia; order PCC-6307; family Cyanobiaceae; genus UBA5018. The sequence continues at coordinate 9,984 of JBIKVR010000044.1, read as the reverse complement.
TGTGGTGGCCGGTCGTCAGCGCAGCCGGGCCGAATTTTTGCAACTGGCGGTGATCCTGCCCATCGGCGCCTTCCTGCTGCAGCTGCTGCTATCGCAACTGCCCCTGCTGCCCAGGCCAGAGGCCCGCATCGCCCCGATCGAGCTGCTCAGCGAAGCGCTGCTGATGGGGGGGCTGCTGATGGTGGGCTTGCTGCTCACCCCGCTGGTGGAGAGTTTCTTTGGCCTGCTCACCCGCGCCCGGCTGCTGGAACTGGCAGATCTGGAACGTCCTCTGTTGCGGCGGCTTTCCTGTGAGGCTCCGGGCACGTTTGAGCACACCTTGATGATCGCCGGCTTGGCGGAGGAGGGCGCCCGCACCATTGGCGCCGACTTCGACCTGGTGCGCACCGGGGCCATGTATCACGACGTGGGCAAACTGCACGCTCCCCAGTGGTTCATCGAAAACCAGGAGGAGGGCCTCAACCCCCACGACCAACTGGACGACCCCCACGGCAGCGCCGCCATCCTCCAGGCCCACGTGGATGAGGGGATCAAGCTGGCCCGCCGCCACCGGCTGCCCGGTCCCCTGGCCGATTTCATCCCCGAACACCAGGGCACGCTCAAAATGGGCTACTTCCTGCACCAGGCCCGCGAGCGGGACCCCAGTGTGCCGGAGTCTGCTTTTCGCTACCGCGGCCCCACCCCCCGCTCCAGAGAGACGGCGATTTTAATGTTGGCCGATGGCTGCGAAGCGGCCCTGCGTTCCCTCTCCCCCAACACCACCGAAAAGGAGGCCACCGCCATGGTGCGCCGCATTGTGGAAGCCCGCGCCCTCGATGGCCAACTCGACCACAGTGGCTTGGGCCGCGCCGAGTTGGAACTGGTGATCCGGGCCTTTGTGCGGGTGTGGAAGCGCATGCGCCACCGGCGCATCGCCTATCCCATCCCCAGTCGCAAAGCATTCAGCGCCTGAGGCGATCCCCATGGCGGGGCAAATTGCTCCCCTGGTATTCAGCCGCTCACAGTGGAAATTAGCCGCTCAGCCTGCTAGTTAGAAGCTCAGCGTGTTATTCAGCCGCTCAGCAATTCCGCTTACCCACCCTCCCACCGATGGCGCTCAGTTTTAGCGAGCTGCAGAGCTCTCTCCAACCCCAGTGGAGCAGGGATTCCACCGCCAAGGGGCTGGAGCTGGACGTGCTGATGGTGCCCTCCCTTTCGGTGGATCGCAGCCAAATCGCCCTGGTGGCCGGCGCCCATCACTACGAAGAACGCCAGCTGTTCTCCTTGATGCGGCTGCGCAATCCCGGCGTGCGCATCGTTTACGCCACCAGCAAACCGTTGGCGGAGCTGGTGGTGGATGCGGTGTTGGAACTGTTGCCGGGGGTGCCCGCCTCCCATGCCCGCCGCCGCCTGCATCTGGTGGATACCGACGATGCCTCCGATCGACCGCTCACCGAAAAACTGCTGGAGCGACCGGCCCTGCTGGCCCGGATTGCCGAATTGCTCAGGCCAGGCCGCAGCTTCATTAATTGCTACGTGGTGGGGCCCCTGGAGAAGCAGCTATCCGAACGCCTCCAAATTCCTCTGCTGGGTACCGATCCGGCTCTGGGTTACTGGGGCAGCAAGGCCGGCAGCCGCGAGCTGTTCCAGCGCTGTGGCGTACCCCATCCAGCCGGTTCGCCGCTGGCGTTCAATCTCGACGATCTCAGTGAGGTGACGGCCGAACTCTGGGAAAGTCAACCCCAGCTGGCCCGCTGCGTGGTCAAGTTGAACGAGGGCTTCAGTGGCGAGGGCAATGCACCCCTGGCCCTGGCACCGCTGCTGCTGGCCCAGAAGAGCGCCGCCGAGCGCCGCCGCTGTCTGCGCTCCGCCCTGGAGCACCTAGCAATGCCGGTGGCCCACTGGCAGCCCCTGCTGGCCCAGCAGGGGGCCCTGGTGGAGGCCTGGCTGGAGGGGGGAGATGAGCAGAGCTCCCCCAGCGTGCAGGGCATTATTCATCCAGCCGGGAATCAATATCAAAAAATTGCTAAAATTCAGGGTGGCGGCCAGGGGTTTTCGTTGCTAAATTCCCAGGTTGAGGTGATATCTAGCCACGAACAAGTGCTGGGGGGAGAGCACCATCAAACCTATATAGGCTGCCGCTTTCCGGCCAATCCGGCCTATCGTCTAGAGCTGATGCGCCATGGCCAGGCGGTGGGAGAAGCGCTTGCCGCCGCTGGCGCCCTGGAGCGCTACGCGGTGGATTTCATCGCCCGCCGCCATGGCTCCCACTGGGACCTGCAGGCGATCGAGGTGAACCTGCGCCAAGGAGGCACCACTCATCCCTTCATGGCCCTGAATGCGATCACCGCTGGCCAGCTGGACCCCACCACTGGCCTATATCTCTCCCCCACCGGCGAACCCTTGCACTACGAGGCCACCGACAACCTCCGCCATCCGAAACTGCGGGGTCTGCTGCCCATCGACCTGATCGACATCGTGGCGGAAGCCGGCCTGCACTACGACCCGGCCCGCTTGCGGGGCAGTGTCTTTCACCTGCTGGGCTGCCTGTCGGAATACGGCAAGCTCGGCATGACCTGCATTGGCCGCTCCGCGGCGGAGGCGGCGGCCGTTTACGCGGCCACGGAACGGGAGCTATTGCGGGGAGCGGCGGCCCGGAGCTGAAGCGAATGCCCAGCCCAGCGGCAACCAATAAACCCAGACTGCCCATATCTAGAAAGGGCCCCAGCTCTGATGCCCTCTGGACCAAGCTCCACTTGAACCCGGCTCTACGCCCTTGTCTTGCCAATAGCCTGCCCTTGCCAGTCCCAGCTGACTGGCCAGTCCCAGCTGACTGACAGTCCAGGCTCTCTGCCCAAGTGGCCTGCCCAAGCGGCCTGCCTAAGCGGCAAGATCAAGCGGCGCTCCTGTTCCCTTGCTTCCCCCCGCAATGGTCCCCGCCAGCAACCCTGCCAAGTCGCCGCCGGTCCTACCCGAATGGACAATCTGGATCCAAGTGGGCCTCACCGCCCTGCTGGCGGTGCTGTTCCTGGTGATCCTGGACAAGGGCCGCCAGCAGAGCGCCAAAATTCAGCTGCTGGAACAGCGGCTGCAGGGGCTGGAAAATAGTCGGGCCCTGGATCGCACCACCGCCCTGGAGCAGCAGTTGCGCTCCACCGTGGAACGGCTGCAGCGCGTGGAACGCAACACCAGCCGCATCGATTCGCTCACCGCCGAGAGCAAAGATCTGCAGAAGCAGCTTTTCCAACTGCGCACGGAGGCCCTGAAGCAGAACAGCTCCAATCCGGAGCTGCCACCCCTCCAGCCCCTGCCCCCCCTGAAACCCAGCCCTGGCCTGCCCAGCCTCAACCCTTAACGGCGTCGCCAGTGGCACTGGGCAAGATATGGCGCTGCAGGGCGATAAACAAAACCAGCACCGGCAGGATCGACACCACCGAGCCTGCCGCCACCAGCCGCCAATCCAACGAAAAGCTACTGGCCAGCTGTTGCAGACCCAGGGGCAAGGTGTACAGCTTGGGGTCGTCGAGGATCACCAGGGGCCAGAGGAAATCGCTCCAGGTGCCGATGAACACAAACATGGCCAGGGTGATCAAATCGGCCCTGGCCGCAGGGATCATCACGTTCCACCACTCCCCCAGGGGCGTGCATCCATCGCTGCGGGCCGCCTCCTCCAGCTCCACCGGCACCGCCAGAAAGCTCTGGCGCAATAAGAAAATGCCAAAGGCTGTGGCCGCCTGGGGAATAATCAGCGCCCAAAGACTATTGCGCAGGCCGATCTGCACCATCAGCAGATACAGCGGAATCATCACCACTTGGAAGGGGATCAATATGGTGGCTACCACCAGGGCCAGCACCAGGCCGCGCCCCCTAAACCGCAACCGCGCCAGCGGATAGGCCGCCAAGGAACAAAACAACAAATTGGCCACCACCGCCAAGCCGCTCACAAGCGAACTATTCAGCAGATAGGTGGCCATCGGGTGGCCCGCGAACAGGCGACCGTAGGCCTCCAGGCTCGGCTGGCTGGGCAGCAGCGCCGGTGGGCTGGTGAAGATGTCCTCGCCGGGGCCCTTCACCGAGGTGCTCACCAGCCAGAGCAGAGGCACCAGCATCGCCAGGGCCAAGGCCAGCAGCAGGGCCAACTGCAGCCCCGTGGCCAGGCTGGAGCCCCTGGAGCTGGAATCGCGCAGCGCCATGGCAGCTAGACCCTGGGCCTTTGGTGCAGGGGCAGTTCCCCCAGCTGCGGCAGGGGGGTTTTCTGGGGATGGAGCGGCTGGCTGTGGCTGCCTGCCAGCAGGCGATTGAGGGCATTCACGAAGGCCTGGGCCGCCGCCACCACAATATCTGTGTCGGCGGCATGGCCGGAGTAGAGCACGCCTTGATGGCGCAGCCGAATGGTTACATCGCCCATGGCATCGATGCCCTCGGTGACGCTCTTGATTGAAAACTCCACCAGTTCATTGGGCACCTGGGCCAGGTGATTGAGCGCCTGACACACCGCATCCACTGGACCGGTACCGATCGCCGCCTCGGTCAGTTCCGCCCCGTCGGCCGTGATCAAGCTGACGGTGGCCGTGGGCTGCAGGCCCGTACCGCAGCTCACCTGCACGCTCTTGAGTATGTAGATAGCTTCGTCGTTTTGTTGCACCTGCTCGCTGACAATCGCCTCAAGATCGCGATCGGTGATTTCTCGCTTGCGGTCGGCTAACTCCTTGAACCGGCTGAAGGCATCATCGAGATCTTGCCGCTCCAGGTTATAGCCGAGTTCCTCCAGGCGAGCCCGAAAAGCACTGCGGCCACTCAACTTGCCCAGGGAGATGCGGTTGTCGCTGAGGCCCACGGTGCGGGCATCGATGATCTCGTAGGTGAGCCGATTTTTGAGCACGCCATCTTGATGGATGCCCGATTCGTGGGCGAAGGCATTGGCACCCACAATCGCCTTGTTGGGCTGCACCACCATGCCGGTGAGGTTGGAGACCAGTCGCGAGGTCTTGGTGATCTCCTCGGTGCGCACCCCCGTGAGCGGCTCGACACTCTCCGCCGGCCGGCCCAGGAAGGGGTTGAAGTAACTGCGTCGCACGTGCAGCGCCATCACCAACTCCTCCAGGGAGGCATTGCCGGCCCGTTCGCCGATGCCGTTGATGGTGCACTCCAATTGGCGGGCACCGTTTTTGACGGCCTCCAGAAAATTGGCCACGGCCAGGCCTAAATCGTTGTGGCCATGTACGGAAATTACCGCCTGATTGATGTTCGGCACATGGGCGTTAATGCCCGCAATCAGCTCACCAAACTCAGCGGGAGTGGCGTAGCCAACCGTATCGGGGATATTGATTGTGGTGGCGCCGGCTTCAATCGCGGCGGCGATCACCTGGTACATGAATTCCGGATCGGAGCGGCCGGCGTCCTCGCAGGAGAACTCCACGTCATCCACCAGGGAGCGGGCGTAAGCGACCATCTCGGCGGTAATCGTTAGCACCTCATTGCGGCTCTTGCGCAACTTGTGCTCCAGATGGATGTCGCTGGTGGCGATAAAGGTGTGGATGCGGCGCCGGGCGGCGGGGGCCACCGCATCGGCGCAGGCCTTGATGTCGCCGGCGGCGGCGCGGGCCAAACCGCAAATCACTGGCCCTTCAGGGCTGCCGACACTGGCAGCGATGCGCTGCACCGCGTTGAAATCGCCAGCACTGGCAAAGGGAAAGCCTGCCTCAATGATGTCTACGCCCAGGCGGGCGAGCTGCTGGGCGATCGCCAGCTTTTCCTCCAGGTTCAAACTGGCGCCAGGAGATTGCTCCCCATCGCGCAAGGTGGTGTCAAAAATCAAAACCCGGCCGGGGTCGCGGGCCATACCGGCGCCTCTATGCGGAACAACTATGAGTTAGATAATTCTACGGTCGCAGGGTGCGGGCGAGGGCGGGGGCTGGCGGTGGCACCGCTGTCACTGCGCAGAAACACAGGCTGATGGTGGGCTTCTGACTTCTCCAACTCCTGGCGCAGGCTGGCCATCTCCACAAAGCGGTCGGCGGCATTGCGCAGTTCCCTGGCCACCATGCCATCGGTGGTGATCACGGTGGTGCGCAGTCCCTGGGCCCTGAGCACCTCCAGCAGCCGTTCGAGATCCTTGCTGCCGCTGAGCAGCCACACCTCGTCGGTGCGGGGGGCCACGCAGAGCAGGTCGATGGCAATCTCCACATCCAGATTGGCGCGCACGTAGTGCCGCTGCTCTCCATAGCGCTGGTCCCCTGGGCGTTGATCCCCTGAGCGTTGATCACCTAGCCGGGGGTCAGGGTTGCGGGCATCAGCCGGGCGATGCGGTTCAAAATCGGCCCCGCCTCCGGGCAGTTCCCTCAGGGGGCGGGTGCGCACCGTGTAGCCCATGCTGGCCAGGGCATCGCGGAAGGGGCGCTGATCGGTGGGGTCTTTTAGCCCGGCGTACCAGAAGGCGCTGCCCAACTCCATGGCCGGTTGGTGGTTGGCGTAGGCCAGCAGGCGCCTCGGATCAAAAAACCAGCCCAGCTTCTGCTGGGCATAAAACATGCTGTGGCCATCCACGGCCAGGGCCAGTTGAAGGGGGCGGGCGCTACGAGGTTCCATGGTCAACAGCCTAGGAAGCTGCCTATAAGCTGTCTCAAGCTCGAATCCCCCATGGCTTCCAGCGACACCCCAGCCGGGGGAGGCGCGAGGGATCTCGACGCCGCCTCTGAGGCCACCATTCAAACCAGACCCCAGGTTGTCCCTGAAACCGTTCAGGCGGCAAGAGTTTTGATCGGCCCTGAATCCTGGCTGTCGGCCAGCAGTCTGGGCAGCCCACGGGTTGGCCCGGAAACCCTTGATCTGGTCAGCGGCCTGGCCAGCGCTGAAACTATCGACCTGGTGGGTGATCTGGCCAGTCCTCAGCTGAGAAGCCAGGCGGTAAGCAGGGCCGGCTTTCAGTCAATTCCCACCCAGGAGTTGCCCCAGGAGGCAGGGCATCACCCAGGTGAGCATCGCCCCTTAGCCGCCGCCGGGGATCTGGCGCTGGTGCTGCATGCCCATCTCCCCTATGTGCGCTCCAGTGAACCTGGATCCCTGGAGGAGGACTGGTATTTCCAGGCCCTGCAGGAGTGTTACTTGCCGCTGCTGGCGGTGCTGGAGGCTGCGGCGGCAGATCCACTGCAAAATCCTCGCCTCACCCTCGGCCTCTCACCGACGCTGCTGTCCTTGCTGGCCGATAAGCAATTAAACGCCAGATTTCCCGCCTGGTTGGCGGTGCGGCAAGAATTGCTCGCCCAGCTTGATCCCCAGTCGGAATTGCAGGCTGCGGCCCAGCAGCTGGCCAGCACCTTGGCCGGTATCGCCGCCCAGTGGGAGCGCTACGGCGGCCAACTGGTGCCCCGCTTCCGCCTGCTGCAGGCCCAGGGGGTGCTGGATCTGATCACCTGTGCCGCCACCCACGGCTATCTGCCCCTGCTGCGCAGCGTGCCGGAGGCCGTACGGGCCCAACTGCGAACTGCTGTGCGCGAACACGAGCGCCAGATTGGTGAGCGGCCGCTGGGAATTTGGATTCCAGAATGCGCCTACTACGAAGGGCTTGATCAGCAATTAATCAGCAATGGCCTCCGCTATTCCCTGCTCGATGCTCATGGCCTTTTGCATGGAATGCCCAGGCCTCGCTATGGGGTTTTTGCACCGATTTGCTCGCCAGCTGGCGTAGCCTTTTTTGGTCGAGACAGTACATCCACCCTGCCGGTGTGGAGTGCCAGCCAGGGCTATCCGGGCCACCCCGCCTACCGTGAATTCCATCGCGATTTGGGCTGGGACCTGTCGGACGAGCAGCTCAGCGCCGCCGGCATCAATAGCCGCCGTCCCCTCGGCCTGAAGCTGCATCGCGTTACGGACCAGGGCTGCCCCCTAGAGGCCAAAGCGCCCTATGCCCCAGAGGTTGCCAGTGGCCAAATTCAAGACCATGCCGCCGACTACCTGGCGGGCCGTGCCGCCGAACTGACCAGCTTGGCCAGCTCCATGCAGCGGCGCCCCCTGCTGGTGGCCCCCTTTGATGCCGAGCTGTTTGGCCACTGGTGGTTTGAAGGTCCCCAATTTTTGGCGGCCCTGTTCGCCAATGCCGCAGCCCAGGGGGTGCGGCTGGTGCACCTGCGCGATGTGCTGAGCAGCGGCGAATCCCTGCAGGTGTGTAACCCCTCCCCCAGCAGCTGGGGGCAGGGCGGCTACCACAACTATTGGCTGAACGAAACCAATGCCTGGATCGTTCCTGAATGGCAAAAGGCATCCCTGGCGATGGTGCGTCGGGTTAGTCAGGGGGTGGGCAGTGTTCAAAAACGGCAGCTGCTGCACCAGGCGGGCAGGGAATTGCTGCTGGCCCAAAGCTCCGATTGGAGTTTCATCCTCAGGGCCGGCACCACCACTCAATTAGCTCGGGAACGGATCGAACGCCATTTAGATCGCTTTTGGCGGTTGCTCGATGCGATCGACAATGGCACTGAATTGTCACAAATCTGGCTGGATGGAGTGCAGCGAGAAGACGGCCTCTTCCCCAACCTGGATTCGGCCGATTGGGCGCGCCGCTCAAGCCCTAACTAGGTCTTGTTGATTTTGGCGGGGCCGGAACCAGCAATCGCCAGGCCAGGCTGAGCTCCCGGCCCCGCTGCCGCATCAGGCCCCAGCGCACATCCCAGGGAGCCAGCAGGAATAGCCGCAGCATCGCCCAGATCAACTCAGGCAGCGGCAGGGTATTGGTTAGAAAGCCATACCATATTGGTCCGGGTAGGGAGAAGAAAGTGGCAAAGAAATGGCGCAACTGATCCTCCCGAAAGCGCATTAACTTTTCGAGGCCAAAAGTGTATAGAGCATGCTTGCGCCTCAATTCCGCCGGCCAGAGCGCTTGCCAGCCGGCTGCCGCTAAAGCGGCGACGCTGGTGGGCTCCACCCTCTTCAGCTCGGCGGCGATGGCCTTGGCCAGGCCCCCTGCCCGCCGCAACAAGGCACCCACCAGATAACCGGAGGCTGGATGCACCATCGCCGCCGCCCCGCCAAAGGCCAATACCGGTTGATCCAGGTGGGGCAGCGGCAGGTTCATCGGAAACAGGCAAAACTCTTCGTGGTGCAACTCCAGCAAAGCCACGCCTCGATGGGCCAGTCGCCGCTCCAATCGCTGGCGCAACTCCGCCACCGGCACTGGCGGCGCTAAAGCCAGGGAGGTTTCCTCCACAAAGAACAGCCCATCGCCGAGGTCCATTGCATAAAGAAAGGTGGGCGGCGCAAGCCGTTCGGCAGGCGTGAGGTGATCGCAGCGAAAGTCCATCAGCACAAACTCACCTGGCTCCACCGGCGCTGCGCTGAAGCGGCCCACCAGGCCATAGGCGGCTTGGCCGGCCACGGGGCCCTCATCGGCACGGGTCACGAACACCGGCTGATGTCCCGAGGCATCCACCACCAATCGGGCGGTTAGCTCTAAATTTGCCGGGCCGCATACCCGGCAGCGAGAACCGGGGGTATCGGCAGTCGCGGGCAGGCCATCGCCATCGATAAAACCAATCCCACTAGCAGTACCGCGCTGGAAGATCACGCCAGCCTGCTGGCACAGCTGTAGCCAATGGGTCTGCAGTTTGTGTTTATCAAACAGGCCATAGTCGCGGCCGAGAACAGTTGGCGCATTGGCCGGGCCATCGGCATCTGCCTCACCAGCGCCAAAAAAACCAACGCTGTGGCTCCAGCGGTGGCCCAACAGGTGGGCCAAGCCCAGGGCATCCACCTCCTCACCCCAGATTCCGTAGGTATTGGCCCAGGCATCGCTGGGATCATTGGGCGAGAGCACCACCACCTTCAGGCGTTCTGCCCCGAGGGCCGCCGCCATCGCCAGGGCCGCTGGTCCGCCACCAATCACCAGCACATCAATCACTTGCACATCAATCACCAGCACATCAATCACCAGCACATCAACCACTTGCATGTTAAATACTAGAACATAAAAGCTAAGAACGCAAGCTGCATGAATACAGTTTACGCTCATGCAAA
>JBIKVR010000112.1:0-8338 GCA_044356735.1 Prochlorococcaceae cyanobacterium | reverse complement strand
GCACATCAATCACCAGCACATCAACCACTTGCATGTTAAATACTAGAACATAAAAGCTAAGAACGCAAGCTGCATGAATACAGTTTACGCTCATGCAAACTGCCAGAGTTCAGGCACCCGGATTCAAGGTAGGAATGATAGTGTCATGGCTTAATCGCCATTGGGGCAGCTCGAAAAAATCCAGTTCCGCCCAAGCCTACCGCCGAGTGCTACTAATACAACAGGGTTGGCTGAACCCTGCGGCCATTTTCCTGTTGGCGGCCCCATGTTCTTGCGGCCCCTTGATCAGGCATTCAGTCAGTCTGGCGGCTAGTTATTCGGGCCGTTCAGTCAATTAGGTAGCCAGTTAATTGGCCGGTTGATTAACCAGTTGATTAACCAGTTAATTGACCACTCAATCGGCCAGTGAATCTGGCCATTAAACGCTCAGGCGGCTGGCGGTTCTGAATCCCCTATTACCACTGCTGCGACCTCCTCACTCAGTTCGTCGTCGTGGGCAGGAGGGACCAGCACCACCTCGGCCAGGCGGTCGCCGGCATCCAATTTCTGCAGTCTCACACCGGTTGCCGCCCTCGACTGCTGCGGCACCGCATCGGCGCGGGTGCGCACGATCACGCCGCGCTCACTTACCAGCAGCAGTTCCTCGCCGGAACCCAGCACCTTCAGCCCGATAAGTACATCGCCATCGCGGCGAAACTTGATTGCCCGCAGGCCCATGCCAGCCCGTTTCTGCAGGCGGAATTGGTCCACCGGCACCCGCTTACCCAGCCCAGAGGCACTGGCCACCAGCACCCAGGGCCCCTCGCCAACCGCAGTGCCCTCCTCCACCAGCTCGATATCGTCTAGCTCCTCCTCCTGGCCGTTGCCGCTGCTGGCCACCCGATCTGCCAGTTCAGCCGGCAATACATCCATGCTCACCAACTGATCACCGCCCCGCAAATTCATGGCCCGCACCCCCCGGGCTGAGCGGCCCAGGGGCCTGAGCTCTTCATCGCTGAGGCGGAAGTGGATGGTCATGCCATTGCGGGAGCCAATCAGCACGCTGTCGCCAGGCAAGGCCAGACGCACCCAGGTGAGGGCATCGCCATCTTCTAGAGAGATTGCAATCAAGCCGTTAGATCGAATATTGGCGAATGCAGATAGGAGAGTGCGCTTGATATAGCCACCTCTGGTGAGCATCACCAATACACCATCGGCGGCAAATTCACTCACTGCTAGCAGCGAGGTGATCTGCTCTTCCCTTGGAATCGGCAGCAGTTGCACCGTGGGAGTTCCCTTGGAGGCACGGCTGCAAATCGGTACGCGATAGGCGGGCAGGGAATAGACCACCCCCCGATCACTGAACAGCAGCAGGGAGTCATGGTCGTTGCAGCTGATAAACAGGCGTACCGCTTCCTCGGCCTGGTTGCGGGTGCCGGCCTTGCCCCGGGTGCCGCGGCTGGTGGCTTCAAATTCGCTTACAGGCATCCTCTTCAGATAGCCGTTTTTAGTGAGCAACACCACCGAGCGCTCATTGGCGATCAGATCGATGTCTTCAAGACCACCTTCCAGTTCGAGGATCACCGTGCGGCGCGGTGAATTATATCGCTCCCGCAGTATATTCAACTCTTCGGTGATCAGCTCAAACACCCGCTCGCGACGAGCCAAGATATCTTTATAGTCAATAATTTTGGCAAGAAGATCCTCGTGCTCTAGTCGAATTTTGTCCGCCTCCAAGGCCGTTAGTCGGCGTAATTGCATCTGGAGGATGGCATCGGCCTGCAGCTCGCTCAAGCCAAATTGCTGGGTAAGCTCCGTGCGGGCACTGGCAGCATCGGTGGCTCCACGGATCAGGGCAATGATCGCATCTAGATTGTCTAGGGCAATTAGCAGTCCCAGCAGGATGTGATCGCGCTCCTCCGCCTTGCGCAGCAGATAGCGGGTGCGGCGCTCGATGGTTTCGACTCGAAACTCGAGGAACACCTCCAGCATCTTGCGCAGGTTGAGCAGCAGAGGCTCCCCAGCCACCAGCGAGAGCATGTAGGCATTGAAGTTGCTCTGGAGGGGAGTTAGCTTGAATAAATTATTCAACACAACCTGAGGGTATGCATCGCGGCGCAGCTCGATGACAATCCTCATGCCATCTCGATCGGATTCATCGCGGATATCACTTATTCCTTCCAGCTTTTTATCGTTTACCAGTTCGGCGATTCGCTCAATCAACGCCGCTTTATTGGTTTGATAGGGAAGCTCGGTGATAATCACCGCATCTCGATCTGGCCGTCCGGTCACCTCCAGGGTTTCAATCGATGCCACTCCGCGCATGGTCACCGAACCGCGACCGGTGGCATAGATCTCGCGAATGCCGCTGCGGCCAAGGATCTGGCCGCCCGTGGGGAAGTCGGGGCCAGGAATCAGGGCTGTCAGCTCTCGATCGGAGAGCTCAGGATTGGCAATCATGGCCAAGAGGCCATTGATCAATTCGCCTGGATTGTGGGGCGGGATATTGGTCGCCATCCCCACGGCAATGCCGGAGGAACCGTTGAGCAGCAACTGGGGCAACCGGGCCGGCAGCACGGTAGGTTCCTGCTGGCTGCCGTCAAAGTTGTCGGCGAAGTCAACAGTTTCGCTCTCGATATCATCAAGCAGCGCATCGGTAGTTAGCGACTGCAGCCGAGATTCCGTATATCGCATAGCGGCCGGCGGATCGTTATCCACCGAACCAAAATTGCCGTGGCCATCGATGAGCGGCATGCGCATCGAAAAATCCTGGGCCATCCGCACCAGGGCGTCATACACGGCTGTGTCTCCGTGCGGGTGGTACTTACCGAGCACCTCCCCCACCACGCGGGCGCATTTCCGATAGGGCCTGTCGCTGGTGAGACCCAATTCGTACATCGCATAGAGAATGCGGCGATGCACGGGTTTAAGACCATCGCGGGCATCGGGCAGAGCCCTACCCACAATCACGCTCATCGCGTACTCCAGGTAGGAGCGCGACATCTCGTTGCGGAGGTCGGTCTGGATGATCCGTCCGTCAGAGTCTCCGGGGGTCTGAGCTCCGTTGGATTCGGCCATGCAGCAACGCCCTCAGCAGTAATGATTTTACTGTGACGGGTGTGAGTTAAAGGGCCGGTGAGCGATCTGGGCTCCACTCGCTGCGAAGGCCAGCTGATCGAGCGCCAGCAAACCGGCCTGTTGCAGGTGCGCACCGCCGAGCAATTTCGCTCCCTGGTGGCGGAACAGGGGCTGGCTCAGGCCTACGAGGCCACCGATGTGGTGGTGGCCGCCGACGCTGGTTTCACCAATCAGGTGAGTTGGCAGCTCAGTTTGGGACCCAGCGATCCACCGATCCGGCTGCGGCAGGCCCAGCTCGATGGCCTGGAGGCCCTCTGTGGCAGCGGTTCAGGTGAGCTGCTGATGTCGGCGGCGAGTTTGCCGAGCCTGGCCGCACTGCTGGCGGGCGGCAGCATCGAGCTCAGCGCCATTGGTGAGGTAGCGCCATTGCAGCCTCGCCGCGAGCTGAACGCCAGCTTGAGCCTCGCTCAGATCGGCGGCGGTCGCTTGTTGCTGCATCGCGCCATCGTTGAAAACGGCATTGTTGGCATCAGCAGCCTGGCTGGACTGACTGCCACCCACCTGGGACCCCTGGTGGGTCCGCTGGTGAGCAGTCTCTACGCCTGCGGTGGGCCCGGCAGCATCGGGCTGACCATGCCAGGCCTGGGGCTGCTGGGGCCGGGTTCGCCGGTGCTGGTGGGCGGAGCGATCGGCTGGGTGGTGGGGCCCGGCAGCGGTCATCAGCCAGAGGTACCCCGTTCCGCTCTGGGCCATGCCCTGGTTCCTGGCGCAAGCGCCGCCGTGAGTGTCGAGTTGCATCAGCTGCAACCTGGCAGCCTGCGGGTCTGTCGATTCGAGGGCCATGGCGCCGCCCTGCTGTTGCCGGTGGCGGCGCCGGTACCCCTGCTCAACCTCAGCATCGCCCGCCAAGCCGCCGCCGGGGCCGAATTACTAGAGGCCCCGGTGCTCGATCTGGGCATTCCGCGCCGATTGAAACCAAGCCTGGGCCGGGTGCGCTATGGCGAGCTGCTCAGCGGCAAACTGACCCTGCAGGGGCGCCCGATCACCTGCTCCCCAGCCCACAGCCCCCGATTGGCGGCGGCGGCCGCCGAGGAGCTGGTCTGCCGCCTGCGGGAGGGGCGCTTCCCCCTGCGGCTGCCATGGCAAAGCCTTGGATCCCGCTCCACCCTGGTGCCCTTGGCGGATTGATGTCCTGAAAAGTGCAGTCCCGAGATCTGATGGCTGGAAAACAGACATCCGGGGAACTGGTGGCTGCAAAACCGATGGCTGGAGAGCGGCTGATCAGAAACCGCTATTAAGCTCCCAGGGCAGATGCGATGCGGAGCTGCCCATGGGCATCACAGGGAACTCCGAATCCCAGCCTGCCGGATCAGAGCTCACAGCTGCTGAATCTGCCAAATCTGAACCTTGCAAACCAGAATTTTGCAAACCAGAATCTGGCCAATCTGATTTGACCGAGTTTGACTTGACTAAGCCTGATGCGGCTGAAATTTTTTCGAGTGGTGCCACTAGCGAGGATTTTTCCAGTGGTGAGCGCTCGCTGAGATCCGCTGCCGTGGTGTCTCCGGGCGAGCTGCCCAATCCCAGCCCAGCTTTGTCTCCCAGCCCAGCTTTGCCTCCCAGCGCAGCTCTGCAACCAAGCGCCGCGCCACAACCCAGCGCAGCTCAGCTCCCCAGTGTGGCCAGCAGCATTTTGGTGCCGCCTCTGCCTGGAGCCAGCGAGCAGCAAGCCGGCAGCGAACCGGGCGGCGAGTGGGAGCTGCTGGTTAGTAAGTGGCAAACCTGGTGGACCAGTGGCGAGCTGATGGCCCTGGCCAGCCAGGCCCGCAGGCCTTTACTACTGCTTGCTGGCCTGCTGGCTCTACTGCTGCTGCTGAGCCTTTATGCGGGCCTGCTCGCCGCCCTGGAGAGCCTGCCGCTGCTGCCCGGTCTGCTGGAACTGGTGGCCGTGATCTGGTTGGTGCGCAACGGGGGGCCTCGCCTGCTGCACAGGGACGAGCGCCAGCGGTTGATCGCATCCCTGGCCAGCCGCTGGCGCGGCTTTCGCGGGGGCTGAAAGCCGCTGCCGCCTCCCCGCTCAAGCCCGTTCAGGGGTCGCCCCTACTTGACGAGCTCAGGCAGGTTGATAGTTTGTCGCGATTGCGTCCGTATTTCTGGTGGAGATTCAGCTCGGCCGTTCCCGAACCGTTCGCCGCGCCTACGGCATCGATGAGATCGCCCTGGTTCCCGGAGGTCGCACCGTCGATCCAGCCGTCACCGACAGCAGCTGGAGCCTGGGGGGAATCAACCGTGAGATCCCGATCATCGCCAGCGCCATGGACGGGGTGGTGGATGTGGCCATGGCTGTGGAACTGAGCCGGCTGGGTGCCCTGGGCGTGCTGAACCTGGAGGGGGTGCAGTGCCGCTACGAGGACCCCAACCCGGTCCTCGATCGCATCGCCGCAGTGGGCAAACAGGAGTTTGTGCCTCTGATGCAGGAGCTCTACAGCCAACCGGTGCGAGAGGACCTAATCCGGCTTCGCATTGGCGAAATCAAGGCCAACGGGGGCATTGCCGCCGTGAGCGCCACGCCGATGGCGGCCCTGAAGTTCGGCCAGGCGATCGCCGAGGCCGGCGCCGATCTTTTCTTCGTGCAGGCCACGGTGGTCAGCACCGAGCACATCGGACCCGCCGGCCAGGAAACTCTCAATTTGGAGACCCTCTGCCGCGAGATGGGCGTGCCGGTGGTGATTGGCAATTGCGTCACCTATGAAGTGGCTTTGAAGCTGATGCGCGCCGGCGCCGCCGGCCTGATGGTGGGTATTGGCCCAGGCGCCGCCTGCACCAGCCGCGGCGTGCTTGGCATCGGCATCCCCCAAGCCACCGCCGTTGCCGACTGCGCAGCGGCCCGCGATGACTACGAGAAAGAAAGTGGCAACTACGTGCCTGTGATTGCCGATGGCGGCATCGTTACCGGCGGCGACATCTGCAAGTGCCTGGCCTGTGGCGCCGACGCCGTGATGATCGGTTCGCCGATCGCCCGCGCCGCCGAGGCCCCTGGACGCGGCTTCCACTGGGGCATGGCCACCCCCAGCCCGGTGCTGCCCCGCGGCACCCGCATCCAGGTGGGCACCACCGGCAGCCTGGAGAAGATCCTGCGCGGACCAGCCAGCCTTGATGACGGTACCCAGAACCTGCTGGGCTGTATCAGGACCTCCATGGGCACCCTGGGGGCCAGAAACCTCAAGGAGATGCAAGCGGTGGAGGTGGTTGTGGCCCCGTCGCTGCTCACCGAGGGCAAGGTTTATCAGAAGGCCCAGCAATTGGGCATGGGCAAATAGGGCCTGCCACCAGCAGCCCTATCCTGAATGGTGTGGGGGCTACGGCTCACACACTCCTCACACCCTCCAGCCCGGTGTTCCCGGGCCTTTTGTCTTTTGCAACGCTTGGCTGCAGCAGGCTTTTCAGGCCTGCTCTCCTTGCTAGATTGTTCCCAAAGCGATCCATTTCAGGATGTCCTCAGTCGCCGCCGTCACCGACACCAGCTTCAAAGAGCTAGTACTGAATAGTACTGTACCTGTACTGGTTGATTTTTGGGCGCCCTGGTGCGGTCCCTGCCGCATGGTTGGTCCAATTGTAGATGAAATCGCCGCTGAACTTAAAGACGTAATTAAAGTCTACAAAATGAATACCGACGAAAACCCTGATATTGCAAACCAATATGCCATACGCAGTATTCCTACTTTAATGCTTTTTGTTGGTGGCGAAAAGAAAGATACAGTCGTTGGTGCTGTTCCCAAGCAAACTTTGATGACCACTATTAACAAGCATCTTGCTTGATTAAATAGCTAAATAGGCCTTGAATCGCATTTGACTTTTTTAGTTTGTTTTTTTTTATTTGCATTGGCTTGCGTTTATTTGCATAAATTTATGCTAATTTTTTTATTGTTTTTGTGTGCATATTACTTTTGTGCTTTTTTAATTTACCTGATCTAGGTAAGTTGTTTGTTACTTCCCTTTCTTATCAGTAATTATATTTTTTTATGCTCATTAAGTTGAGTATTGATTGTGTCTAGTCTGACTAAACTAATCTCATTGTCTATTTCAAAAATTTAGACAATGAGATTTATAGCGTAATCGTATATAATGCTAGCCAAAATCTTTTTCTCAGCAAATTCCTCGTTTGCTTAACAAGCCCTAAGTAAATTAATCGCGAATCTTTAATCCAATTGATTTATTGATTAGTTTTTAAATTATTTCAGTTTTAGTGCTACAGAAATTAAAAAACATTTAGCTTTGTTCGCTGCTTCGTTGTCTATACTTGCGCGGGCTGAATGTTCGGGTTTTTGTTCCTCTTTGGCTTTTAAATTTTTCTTCCTTACTTGTTGGGTTTGTCATCGGTTTAGCGATTATTCCTTCATGCTCCAGTGATGGGTTATGAAGTTTCGCTAAGAACAGGGAGAAAGCTTCGAGCCCCTACCGCGGGCGGTTGTGGGAGCCGTAAAGTGGTTGGAATCTAGCGGCGCTCGAAGGCCTTAAGCCGATTCCGTAAGCCGCTGTTCCAGGTCATCAGGCCACGATGAATTGATTTGGGGTGATCGAGAGTCCCACTGGGAGAAAAGCTATGGTCTGGGCTGAGAGCTCGAATATGCCATCTTGATCATAGAGAAGCAACCCAGTATTTGAGTCATAGAGAATCCTCTGGTTTGCCGTGCTAGCCGTGGCCCCGAGATGAAAGCTTTCACCAGACAACGATCCGATAGGGCCCAAATCATGAAAAATTGAACTCAGCAGCTGAATACGATCTCCTTCGGAAATTGAGAAGTCGATGATTGTGTCAAGATTTGCTTCTTGATTTAGGGCAGTGGTTAAACAAAATATATCAGATCCTGCTCCGCCTGTAAGTGTGTCGTTGCCTAAGCCACCATAGACGATATCATTATCATAGCCGGTATCAATATAATCATCACCATCTCCTCCGTCAATGGTATCATTTCCACTGCCAGAGTAAATTGAATCATTTCCACTGCCGCCTTTGATGATGTCATCACCATAGAAGGTAGTGATCTTATCAGATGCGGTAGTGCCAGTAATCTGGAAGCGCTCAATGCCTGCGAAGGAAACCTCGTCGAAGCTACTGTCATTAAAATAGGCACTATAGGTGCCGCTATAACCATCATAGTAGTTATAACTCCATTCGCTTTTAATGCCAGCCAAGGGGTTGGAGCCAGTATAGTTATTGCTGGAATAATCAATGATGAGTAAATCAACTCCATTGCCACCATCTACATAGTCAATGCCT
>JBIKVR010000140.1:0-5362 GCA_044356735.1 Prochlorococcaceae cyanobacterium | reverse complement strand
GTTGGTGGGAATAAAAGAGTGGGCTGGATTCCCAGGTATACCGCCTCTTTGAATAGGGCCTGTTTGGCGCCAGCATCACGGCGCTGGCAAGCCTGGCTAAATCGCAGCTGCAAAGATTCGATCAAAGCCTGGCGGCGGCGATCAACCTGGGGTTTGGTATCGGTTGGCTCGGGGCTGTCCATTGCTGGATCTGTTACTAATAAGTGATGTTATCTAGGCAAATTATAGGCCAGCGCCAAAACCTCCCCAGGGCCAGCCCCGAGAACCAGCCTGGCCATTGGCGCGAGCATCGCGGTTCTATGCAGCCGATCAAGATGCGGCGATTTCCGCCCGGATCGCCGCCGCAATCCACGGACAGAGCCGTGTGATCAGCAGGGGAGCTCACCCCACCCTTGATTCATTTACCCAACACTTGCGAGTGATAATTACACTGATATATCATCCAGCACCAACTCAGGGCCAAGGGCGGCAGAAGCCATCAATACCAAGCTACGGCTCTCCAGCGGTGCGCCACTGGGACTCCAGCGCTGGGGGCTCACGGGCAGATCATCGCCGGGGGTCAGGGCGGTGTCGATCAGTCTCAGCCAACCAGACTGGCAGCTGGGTAGATCGAAGTGGATCGCCTTGGCATAAGCATTCATGGCGCACCAGAGCACAGGTTCGCCACTGGCATCATGCAGGCTCCAAGCCAGCGTATGTGACCAGCTGGCCCAATCTGGTTTTTCAAGCTCCACCCCGTGCCAGCGCCGCTCCAAAAGAGGCAATTCTGGATTCAGCAGTGGCGCCAAATGCTGGCGCAGCAGCAGCAGCCGTTGCAGATAACTGCGCAGGGCCAGATCATCTGAATCTGGTAGCCAGTGCATCCAGCCGAGCGGATTGTCCTGACACCAGGTGTTGTTGTTGCCCCCCTGGCTGCGCCGCACCTCATCGCCCATCGACAACATCGGCACCCCCGGCGCCAGCAACAACGTGGTCAGCAAATTGCGCAGCTGCCGCTCGCGCAGGGCGGCAATGGCGTGGTCGCTGCTGGGCCCCTCAACACCGTGGTTCCAACTGTTGTTGTGGTTGTCGCCATCGCGGTTGTCCTCGCCATTGGCCAAGTTGTGCTTGCCGTTGAAGCTCACCAGGTCGGCCAGGGTGAAGCCGTCATGGGCTGTCAAAAAGGTGATGCACTGGCCGGGTCGCACCGGCGTGCGCGTGAATAAATCGGGGCTACCGCTGATCCTTTGGGCCAAGGCCCAGCAGCTACCTTCATCGCCCTTCCAAAAGCGGCGCACATCATCACGAAACCTGCCGTTCCAGGTGGCTACCCTGCGGGCGGGAAAGTCCGCGAGGCGATAGAGACCACCGCAATCCCAGGGTTCGCTGATCAACTTCAGGTCCGCCAGGTCTGGATCGGCCTCCATCTCCTCAAACAGAGGGGGGTTATCGAGGGGTATCAACTCCTCGCCACGACTCAAAGCAATGCCCAGGTCAAAACGGAAGCCATCAATACCCAATTCGCTTGCCCAACAGCGCATCGACTCCAGGATTAGCCGTCTCACCAATGGTCGATTAGCGGCGATTGTATTGCCGCAGCCGCTCACATCCAGGTAGTCACCGCGTGGGTTTTGCTGGTAATAGAGGCGATCGCCTAAACCGCGCCAACTCAGGGTTGGCCCCTGCTGATTTCCCTCGCTGGTGTGGTTAAACACCACGTCGAGGATTACCTCCAGCCCGGCCTGGTGACAGGCGATCACCAGCTCGCGCACCTGCTGACGGGCCTGCAGCGGGTCCTCGCCCAGCAGGTAACCAGGGTGCGGTGCCAGCCAACTGATCGGGCTGTAACCCCAATGGTTGATTCGACCCGGGGGCGCGTCGCTGGGGTCAAAGGCCATTACTGGCAGCAGCTCAATGGTGGTCACCCCCAACCGTTTGAGATAGGGAATGGTTTCGATCAGCCCCAGCAAAGTGCCCTGCTGCTCTGTCGGCACTGGCGAGCCGCTGCCGCTGGTGAAGCCCCCCAGGTGCAGTTCATAAATCACTGAGCGCTGCCAGCTATGCCGCGGTCGGGGGGCGGCGGCAAAGTCGAACCGCTCGCGATCGGTCACCACCCCTTTCAGGCAGGAGGCGGTATTGGGAGCGGCGCCCACTGCGGCGGCACGGCGATAGCCCCCCCAGCCGGCGATAGCCCGGGCGCAGGGATCTAGCAGCACCTTTGAGGGATTGAAGCCGTGACCGCCCGGTTGCAGCGGTCCGAACACCCGATAGCCATAACAGCTGCCGATGCCGATTCCGGCCACCTCCACATGCCAATGGTCGCCGGAGCGATGCCGCTCGTCCAACTCAATCACCGATTCGGCCTGGCTGGCTTCGCCTGAGGCGAACAGCAGCAGCTCCACCCGCGTGGCCTGGGGTGCCACCAGGGAAAAGTTCACTCCCCAGGGGGTGATGCTGGCCCCTAGGGGAGCGGGGCTGCCGATCCGGATCGCCGGTCTTGGGGCGGACAAGGCGCCGGGAACGTAGGAGCCCATTAACCTAGTTGCCCTGGCCGGCTGCTAAGGGCACTTTCAATGCACTGTGGCCCCTGTGCGGTGTCGGCCTCTATGCGTTGACGGCCTCCTTGCGCTGGCGGCCTAGCTGAGCTGGCGGTCTAGCTGCGGTGGCAGCCTCCATGAGGCGAAGGCACTGTGCTTGTGTTTTTAGCAGTGATAGCCCCCTGACGCCTTGTTACCCCCATCTGCTCCGGAGCCCGGTAGGCCACCGCGGGAGGTGCGGCCCGGGTTGTGGTTGTTTGCCCCAAGCCGCGACAGCCAGGGGGGCAGCAGCTGGCTGTTGGCCACCGCCGAGGGAGACCTGTTGATCGATTGCCCGGGCTTCACCCAGGCCAATCTGGATTTTCTGGGGGGTCGAGGCGGCGAGGGCACCCTGGTGCTCACCAGTCGAGAGGGTCATGGCCGTTGCCGGCGTCTGCAGGAGGCCACCGGTTGGCGGGTGCTGGTGCAGGAGCAGGAGGCCTATCTGCTGCCCACGGTGCCGCGGCTGCAGGTTTTTGCTACTGAACACCTCCTGACGGCCGGTATCCGGCTGCTGTGGACCCCTGGCCCCAGCCCCGGGGCCTGCGTTGTCCATGCCGCCGGCCCCTGGGGAGATCTGCTGTTCTGCGGTCGCCTGCTGTTGGCGGTGGCCCCAGCCAGCTTGGCCCCGCTGCGCACCAGCCGCACCTTCCATTGGCCCAGACAGTTGGCCAGCATCGAGCGGCTGAAGAATTGGCTACCCGTGGGTTCACCTGCCCAGATCGCCTGTGGTGGTGGGCTTGGGGCGCTACGGGGGGAGGTGCTGGTCAACGAGGGGGCGGCGCTGCTGACGGCGCTGGAGGCCCGGGCATGGGCACCTGGAAGCGGCTGAATCGAGCCCAGCGCCGCTGGAGGCGCGTGCCGCCCTAAATCGAATACCCTGAGAACCGTTGCACCGCTGCGGCTGTCAAGTTGCGTTAATTGCCCACGACCCATACCATTGGTGCGGTTATCCATGGGCGGCCGGGCAAACCGACTTACATGCCCACGGCTCTATCAAAAATTTTTTTCCCATTCCATGAACAAAGCTGATCTCGTCAATCTGGTTGCTGTACGGACCGAACTCACCAAGACAGATGTTTCGTTGGTTGTCGATGCTGTCATTGAAACCATCATTGATTCAGTAGTTGAGGGTAAGAAAGTCTCGATTCTGGGTTTCGGATCGTTTGAATCTCGCGAGCGTTCTGCCCGTCAAGGTCTGAATCCGAAAACAGGTGAGAAAATCGCGATTCCCGCCAAACGGGTTCCCGCTTTTACCGCTGGCAAGATGTTCAAGGATCGGGTGCAGGGCTGATTCTCAGCACCCCGCAATGGGAGCCATCAGCACAAAAACTAACTATGGCGGTTCTGCTGGACCGCCTTTTTGATGTCTTCCCTATTGCTACCTAGTCACCTGGAGGAGATGCTGGCCAGGGGGCAGCGGCTCAGAGAGGCCAACTATCGCGGCAGATTTGCTCCCTCGCCCACCGGACCGCTGCATCGCGGCAACCTGCGCACGGCCCTGCTCAGCTGGCTGGAGGCCCGCTGGCAGGGCGGCGAATGGTTATTACGGCTTGATGATCTAGATGTACCGCGGAACCGCCCCGGAGCTGAAGGTGCAATTCAGGCCGATCTGCTTTGGCTGGGTTTGAACTGGGATGGCCAGCTCCTGCGACAAAGCGATAGCCGGGGCCTCTACGCCACCCTGCTCTCGGCCCTGAGACGGGCCGGTCATCTCTATCCCTGCCGCTGCAGTCGCCGGCTGCTGGCAGACATTTCAGCGCCCCATGGCGGCCTAACGGTTTATCCAGGCCTATGCCTCCAGCGCCAACCCCAGTGGGGCTGGCAGCAGGGGCGGCTGCCCAGTTGGCGGCTGCGGCTGCCGCCCGGCCCCATCCACTGGCAGGAGCACTTTGGCGAGCCTGGCTGGCTAGATGGTGCGACAGCCGTGGGCGATGTGGTGCTGCGGCGAGCAGATGGAGTGGTTGCATACCACCTGGCGACCGCATTGGACGAACTGATTCATGGCATCACCGATGTGGTGCGCGGTGACGATTTATGGAGTTCCACTGGCCCCCAGGTGGCAGTGATGACGCTGTTACGGCTACCACCGCCTCGCTACGGTCACCTGCCCCTGTGGCGGTCCGCCGGCGGCCAGCGGCTGAGCAAGCGCGAGGGAGCCGAGGGGCTGGCGGCCTACCGCGAGCGGGGCATGGATGCGGCTGCGGTTGTGGGAGAACTGGCGGCCAGCCTGGGGCTGGTGCCCACCGGCAGCCGGCTCAGCGCTGGCGAACTGCTGGCGGAGCTGGAGCCGGCAAACCTTGTCGCAGCGATCCAAACAGCGCGAGTGGGAATTAACTCCGGCCCATAGGCACAACTAAACGGCACAAAAACAGATGAAAGCCCAGATGAAAAACCTAAATAAAACCAAGACAAAATACCAGGCAAAGCCCAAGAGAAATCTATACAGAGCCCGTAAAATGGTCAATCCCGCAATCCAGTCAATCGGGAGTCAGATTAATTAATCAAACCAGAAATTATATTATTGACAACTGGGATGCATAACAAGCCAGGTATGAAATAAAAGCAGGTATAGGGCGGGCAGCAAGGCGCCCTAAAGAGCGGGAATGTAGCAAACAGTATGTACAAATACCGATGCGGATGCAGATACATAGCTTGCCTGCCTAGCTTTTAGGGCATAGCGGAAGAACCCTGTCAATGCTGGGGCAGATACTTGGTCTAGCCTGGCTAAGATAAGAGAGAAAAAATCCAGGGGTAGCGGCAGCTTGCCCCTAATCCCCCTGGGCCCAGCCCCTTACCTAGATCCC
>JBIKVR010000009.1:0-42623 GCA_044356735.1 Prochlorococcaceae cyanobacterium | reverse complement strand
GATTACTTAATATTTTAGCAAGGATCGCCTCTCCTAAACGAGTAATTCTGCTGATTGACAGGCGCAGGTTTCTGGACAGGCAAGGGCGCCTGCATGGGAATTTTTCAGAGGTTCCCCCATGCGGCCATTTCGTAGCCTCAGCCAGCTGAGAGCCTTGGCGGCAGCGGGGCTCCATTGGCAGTGCCTCAGTTTTATCAGTGCTTATTTGGATAGAGAAGAAAAACAAGCTATAGTTAAAGGGTTTAATAAGTTAATAAATCCAGCGCACCGGTTAACTGGGCACGCTGGATTTAGAAATTAGATTAAAATCTATTGAAGATTAGCTGTTAGGATGCACTCGCTTCTCTTGTGAGGGTAACCGCTCCAGTGGTTGCTGCAACGGTTGCCTGCGCCTGGACGAAGCCAGTCGGGAGGCCAGTAATGGTAGAAGTATAAACCGTGCCGAGAGCGCAGTCAGCCGATCCGGTGGCGCCTTGGCCAGCAGCAAAGGTGCCTTGGTCAGGAGATACCAAATAGGCGGCGCAAGCCTTGGCAGCACCCATGGCAGCGGCATTGGAGCTGTTGATACGGGCCCGGGTCACCTGGGAGAAGTAGGCGGGGATACCCACGGCGCTGAGCACGCCCAGGATCACCACCACCACCAGCAGTTCCACCAGGGTGAAGCCACCGTTGGCTTGCTTAACGGCGGAGTTACGGCCGCAGCGCAGCAGCTGGCTGAGCAAGCATGTAGCTGAGTTTGGTCTTCTCAGGCTTGGAGGCGATGCGGGCCACTTGTTGTTCGTAACTGCATAATATACAAAATATCTCCTAACGCCTGCAGAATGTGGATAAATAGCAGCTTAGAATCACCTGATAGTTTTCTAATTGTAACTGAGCCAGCCATGGGTTACGCCGAATTTTTCGGTGGTCACATTTTTAACATACTAAAAAATCCAGCGAGCTTGATTACCAGGCTCGCTGGATTGCAAAGTATATTAGATTCTAATTAAAATCAGAGGCTAACTAAATATCCAGGTATCAGCCGGCGGGATTCAGGGTGACAGCTCCGGTGGTTGCAGCGACAGTTGCAACTGCTTGCTGAGCGGTAGTTAGGCCAGGAGTAGTTGAGGTGAAAGTAACGCCGAGAGCGCAGGCAGCAGATGCGGTAACACCTTCGCCAGGATCAAAGGTGCCTTGATCAGGAGATACCAAAAAGGCGGCGCAAGCCTTGGCAGCACCCATGGCAGCGGCATTGGCGCTGTTGATACGGGCCCGCTGCACCTGGGAGAAGTAGGCGGGGATACCCACGGCGCTGAGCACGCCCAGGATCACCACCACTACCAGCAGTTCCACCAGGGTGAAACCACCGTTGGCCTGCTTGGTGGCGGAGTTGCCGCTGCGGCGCAGCAGCTTGCTGAGCAGCATGGCGCTGAGCTTGGACTGTTGAAGCTTGGAAGCGGTGCGGGCCATGGATTGGCTGTGATTGGACAACGAAATAATCATGCCCCAAGAGCTGCAGGGCTTTGATGAATGCCGGCTTAGGGTTGGCTGAGAGTTTCCTAAGCTAGCGGCATTCGAATCTGTGCTTGGCTGGTAAAATAAGGAAAGTAAGCCGGTTCCCTTTGATCCGCAGACTGCAATCCACCACGCTGCTGGCCGTATTGGCTGGCTACGCGCTGGTACTGGTGGCTAATAGTCATCTGGCCGGTCTGCAACGCCATCAGATCCATCAGCAGCTGCTAGGTCAGCTTCAAAACCAGTGGCTACTAGAGCCGCCCAGCAGTTGTCAAAGCATGTCCTTGGGTCCCTGGTTGCAGATTGTTTGCCCCGCTGCTGGGGCCCGGCCCACCGATGCTGCTGGCGATGTCTGGATGAGCAGTCGGGTGTCTATGCCCTTGGCCAGTGGATACTCTGTGCAGGTGTTGGTGCGCCAAAACATCACCCAGTCGCTGCATCAAGAGCATTTGTCGCAGCAGCTGTTGATTGTGGTTGCCGGCATCTCCAGCCTGCTCACCAGCATGTTACTAAGACCAATATTGCATTTTGGCCTGGTTAAACCGCTGCGCAGACTTGGCCAACAGCTGGACGCCAGTCAGGGCAATCCAGCTGCTGTTGTGCAGCTGGCAGTAGCCGAACAACCAGAGGAGCTGCGGGTGATTGCCAGATCATTCAACCGCCTGGGGCAAAGGCTGATGGCCTCATGGAGTCACCAGAAAACCTTCGTGGATGGATTGGCCCATGAGCTGCGCACGCCGATCACCCTGATCAGTGGCCATACCCAGAGGCTGCTGCGCCAACAGCTGGATCCTCAATTGCTGCGCAGTGCCCAGCAAATTGATGCGGAAACCAGGGCCATGGCGGCGATGGTGTCCGCCCTGCTGGAGTTGGCCCGCCAGGATGCGAGCAAGATGAGCCTGAAGCTGGAGGCCCTGGATCCTCAATTGCAATTGCTGCAGTGCTACGAGCGCTTTCAGCCCAGCAGCGCCGGTCGGCTGCGGCTGATGCCGCTGGGTGATTCAGAGTTGCCTGCGCTGACGGCGGATGCCGAACGACTACAGCAGTGCCTGGCGGCACTCGTTGACAATGCCCTGCGCTATACACCAATATCCAGCGAGGTTAAGCTAGGCGTTACCGCTGAAAATGGTGACATTATTTTACATGTGTGCGACAAAGGACCGGGGGTGCCAGATAGCGAAAAGTTGTCAATTTTTGGGCGCTTGGTGCGCGGTAGCTCGGCGAAAGAGGTTCGTGGCAGCGGCATCGGCCTGGCCCTTGTAACCCTATTGATGAAAGCAATGGGTGGAACAGTAGATGTAATAGACGTACCTGGCGGCGGGGCAGATTTTCGCCTGCATTTACCGATCAGTTCTTGATCGGCCCCTCTTTAGCCATGAAGCCCACCCCTCGAACCGTCTGAATCAGGGTAGGTAGACCTGGCACTTCGAGCTTGCGCCTCAGGTAACCAACGTAAACATCCAGCAGGTTGTCGTCACCGATAAAGGTGTCGCCCCAAACCTCCCGCAGGATCTGCTGGCGGGCAAGCACCTTGCCTGAATTTTGAACCAAATAGTGAAGCAGCTCAAACTCCCGCAGGGACAGCTTTATCAATACACCAGCACGGCTCACCTCGTGGCTGGCTGGATTTATCTCCAGGTCCGCCAACCTGAGCAGCTCTGGACTGTCCTTAATTACCAAATCGCTGCGGCGTAGGCGAGCCCTGACCCGGGCCAGCAGTTCATCCAAGGAAAATGGCTTGGTGAGATAGTCGTCCGCACCGCAATCCAGCGCTGCCACCCGGTCGCATACCTCGTCGCGGGCGGTGAGCATCAGCACGGGGGTGGTGGCATCGCCCTGGCGCAGCCGGCGGCACACCTCTAGGCCGCTGAAATCCGGCAGGCCCCAATCCAGCAGCACCAGGTCCCAGCCATGGCTGCGCAATAGGCTCAAAGCCTGCTGGCCGTTGGCGGCCTCTTGGCAGGCATATCCCTCCAACTCCAGCTCCTGGCGCAAAAAGAGGCGCAGCTCGGAGTCGTCGTCCACGATCAGCAAGCGGCTTGCGCCAGCTGGCTGCTCAGATTCCGGCTTGGAGACGCCTGAGGGAAAGAGGGGTGCTGGCTTGGTCTGCATCAATCAAAAATCAGATGGAATAGTAATGGCTGTTGATTCAAAGCGCCGAGTTTGAGGTATTGAACCATAAGCACTGAACCCGAGTGAACAAACCCGAAACGGACATCTGCCAGCTCTTGCTCCGCGACAACCAATCAACTGAAAACAACCATTTGACAATACCGAAGGCAATCTAATGAGTCGGACTTAGTAGGCCGTACTCAATCAACCTCTCCGGGCGGGGAGAACCCAATCAGAGCAGAAAGACTGCATAGCTTCAGTCAAAAACAGGGTATTTAAGGGGATTTAGGTATTGGGTTTGCCTGGGAGAGGCGAGTTGATTCAAAAGTGCTGCATGCAATATGGATTATAGCCACATTTTTGACTCTAGTGGGTCAAGTGGATCAGACTAGGGCGCTGGGGCCAGAGGACTCACTAGGAGCACCCACTAGGACCACGCACTAGGAGCACTGCCTGGAGCCACTGCCTGGAGCCACTGCCTGGAGCCACTGCCTGGAGCCCTTGCTGGAGCCCTGTCGCTGCCTGGGGATGCCTGAACCGAAACTTTGGGGCAAGCAAACAGTTGCAGCGACGGGAAGCCGTAGAGGACGCCATGGTGGCCAGGGGGATCTATTAACACCTGGTCACAATCGCTGCCGCCCTCAGCTGCTGAAATGCCCCCCGCCGCAACCCCCTTAAGGGAGGTAATCAGAGGTTTCCGGCCTATTTGGGTAGGCTGTCAAAGGTATCAAGCGATACTTGCTCTGGGTGCGGCGCATTGAATCGTTTCCGCTGCTACCAGCCTGGGGTTATTACATCGATATCAAGCAATGGCTGCCCCTCTGGTATGCCAGCGGTGATCGGAGGTAGCAACCAGCCGCTTTAGGCGGTTTTCCAGAGTCTCCCTAGCTGTGGGAGCGGCCTGGCTGTGGGAGCGGAATGGCTGTTGATGCGGAATGGCTGTGGGAGCGGCCTGGCTGTGGGATTGGCCTGGATATCTGTTGAACTGGGGGGCTCTGGCTCACCGGGAAACCTTGTTATCCACTCTTTTCCCCAGAACACCGCTCAGCCTGGCTGGCCGCATGGCCCGCTGGGGGGTGGCGATCGTGGTGCTTTATGCCCTGATCGCCCTGCTCACGCCCCTGTTGGTGATGGCTGGGCTGTTGCCCGATCCCACGGTTGGCCTGCAAAATCCCACCTACGGACCGCCTTCCCTGGCCCACTGGTGCGGCACCGATCGGCTCGGGCGGGATGTCTGCGTGCGCACCCTGGCAGGCAGTGGGGTGGCCCTGCAGGTGGTGGTGGTGGCCCTGGTGATCGCCCTGCTGATCGGCGTGCCCCTCGGCATGCTCAGCGGTTATCTGGGGGGCTGGCTGGATCGCGGCCTGGTGTTGCTGATGGACACCCTCTACACCCTGCCGGTGTTGCTGCTGTCGGTGGTGCTGGCCTTTCTGCTCGGCCGCGGCCTGCCCAATGCCGCCGCCGCTCTTTGTGTGGTGTATGTGCCCCAATATTTTCGCGTCGTCCGCAACCAGACGGCCCAGGTGAAATCTGAGTTGTACATAGAAGCGGCCCGCTCGCTTGGGGCTGGGCCCCTGTGGATTCTGCGGCGCTATCTGCTGCGCAATGTGATCACCTCTGTGCCGGTGCTGCTCACCCTGAATGCCGCCGATGCGGTGCTGGTGCTGGGCGGGCTGGGTTTTCTCGGCCTGGGGCTGCCGGAGACGGTTCCCGAGTGGGGCGGCGATCTGCAGCAGGCCCTCACCGCCGTGCCCACGGGTATTTGGTGGACTGCCCTCTACCCGGGCCTGGCCATGTTCATCCTGGTGCTGGGTCTCTCCTGCCTCGGGGAAGGACTGGAAAGCTGGCTGAGTGGCTCTGGCCAGGGGCAACACAGCGACGCCTAGGGGATCCACAATGGCGATCTGACGCGGATTCGCCGTGCCCCTGTGGTTGGACATCCTCTTGTTGGTGGCGGCCGTGGTTCTCTGGGCCACCGGCCTGGCCAATGGCGACGATGTCTGGAGCCTGTTTCAGCAGTTGCTGGCCGTGATCGCCCTGCTGGTGGTGGTCCTCGGCGGCCGCCTGCTCGTTTTGGAGCTGGCCGGTCTGGCCCTGGCCATCTGGCTTCCTGGCGCCAACAGCCGCCGCTTGCTGAGCACCAGCTATCGCTCCCCAGAGAGCGGCCAGCTCAACAGCGCAGCCGCAGGGAGCGGGGCAAAGCCTCGCTGATCTCCCCCTCGGCAGTCAGCTCCGGATAGGGCCTGGCCTGCTGGCGGCACCAGGCGGCCACCTCGGGGTAGGCCCACTCAAACAGCAGCGACTGATATTGGCCCGGGGCCAGGCCCTGGCCGCCCTCGGGCACCTTGCCGGCCCGCTGGCGCTGCCTCAGGGCCTCAAACAGCAGGGTGGCGGCAGCCACGCTCACGTTCAGCGACTGCACCATGCCCCGCATCGGGATCTTGATCGCCTGATCCACCATCGCTGCGGTATCCGGGCTGAGGCCCCACTTCTCAGCCCCGAGCACAAAGGCTGTGGGGCCGGTGTAATCGCCATCGCGATAGTCGATCGCATCCGCCGTTAGATGGGTGCCATAGAGCTTGTAGCCCCTGGCCTTGAGCATTTGCACCGCCTCCAGGCTGGTGCCATGGCGGTGCAGCTTCACCCATTTCTGACTGCCCTGGGCCGTGCTGTTGAAGGTGGGTTGGCGTCCCGCCAAACTGACCAGATGGGCATCCACCAACCCCACCGCATCGGCGCTGCGCAGGATCGCCGAGAGGTTATGGGGCTTGTCCACCTGCTCCAGCATCAGGGTGAGATCAGCCATGCGGCAATCGAGCACGGCCTTGAGTCGCTCGAAGCGGCGGGGCAGTAAGGGCATCGAGAAGGCTCAGGGAGTATGGGGAGGCCCAGGAAAAGCCGCCTTGAAGAATGGGGTTTGCATCCCAGAACAGCTTCGATCAGCGGGTGTATGCCGCCGTGGCCCTGATTCCCCATGGCCAGCTGGCCACCTACGGCCAGATCGCCGCCCTGATCGGCGCATCGGGCTCGGCGCGCCAGGTGGGTTGGGCTTTGAGGCGGCTGCAACTGCCCTCTCCCCTGCCCTGGCATCGGGTGGTTAATGCCAAGGGCCAGGTGAGCATGGGCATCAACCGGGAAGGCAGCGACTGGATCCAGCGGCAACGGCTGATCGCCGAGGGCATTCCCGTGAGCTGGGATGGCAAGTTGCCGCTGCGGCGCTATCTGTGGAACCCACCGCCGCTTCCCCTTGCTTGAGTCTGCGCCGATTGGGCTGGCACCGCGCCAGGTGGCTTGGCAGGTGCTGCAGGCGGTGGCCAGTGGCGCCTACGCCGATGCCGCCCTGGAGCGAGAACTGCAGCGCCAACAACTGGCCACCGCCGATCGAGCCCTGGCCACCGAATTGGCCTATGGCACCATTCGCCAGCGCCGGCTGCTCGATGGCTGGCTCGATGCCCTGGGGAAACTGCCGGCCCAGCGCCAGCCCCCCCGCCTGCGCTGGTTGCTGCACCTGGGGCTGTATCAGCTGTTGTTCAGCGATCGGGTGCCGGCATCGGCGGCCGTGAGCACCACGGTGGAGCTGGCAAAAAGCGGTGGCCTGGCCCGCCTGGCGCCGGTGGCCAACGCCCTGCTGCGCTCGGCCCTGCGAAGGCGCCAGGGCAGCGAAACCAGCCAGGCCCCTGAACCCAGCGCCAGCCCTGCAGCGAGCCGAGGCACTGAACCCTGGCAGGGGCTAGAGCTGCCGGCCGATGCCGCCCAGTGCCTGGCCCTGCGGCGCTCCCTGCCCGACTGGCTGGCGGCGCTGCTGTTGCAATGGCTGCCCGTGGAGGCGGCCGAGGCCTTTGCCCTGGCCAGCAACCTGCCCCATTCGGTGGATTTACGCGTCAACCCGCTGCGGGCCTCCAGCGAGCAACTGCTGGCGGATTTGCGGGCCGCCGGCCTCACCGTGGAACCGCTGCCGGGGCTGCCCCTGGGCCTGGGTTTGCAGGGACGCCGCGGCGATCTGCGCCTGTTGCCAGGGTTTGCGGAAGGCCAATGGTGCGTGCAGGATCGAGCCGCCCAGCGCATCGCCAGCCTGCTGGCACCCCAGAGCGGCCAGCGGGTGCTGGATGCCTGCGCCGCACCGGGGGGCAAGAGCACCCACCTGGCCGAACTGATGGGCGATCAAGGGGAGATTTGGGCGGTGGATCGCTCGTCGGCAAGGTTGGAGCGGCTGCGGCGCAACGCCGAACGCCTGGGGCTGAACTGCATCCGCACCCTGGCGGTCGATACGCAGGTGCTGGCCAGCGAAAAGCCCGCCTGGATCGGCTATTTCGATCGAATTTTGCTGGATGCCCCCTGCTCCGGTCTCGGCACCCTGGCCCGCCATGCCGACGCCCGCTGGCGGATCAACCCGGAGGCCATCGAAGCACTAGTGAAGCTGCAACGCAGCCTGTTGGAGGCACTACTGCCCCTGTTAAAACCAGGTGGGCGGCTGGTTTATGCCACCTGCACAGTGCATCCAGCCGAGAATTGCGATCAGGTGGCGGCCCTGCTAGCGGACCATCCGGCCCTGTCCCTGCTGGAAAGCTGGCAGGTATGGCCGGGCGCCACTGCGACTGGGGGCGCAGCTGACGCCACTACTGAGGGAGCGGCTGGCCAAGCCGGAGATGGATTTTATGCAGCTCTGCTGCAGGGCTGATCAAATCAGCTGCAGGGCGGGTCGAATCGACCGGCTGGTGGTTTACCGGCTGGTGGTTTGTCCAATCGGCCCGGTGAAGCCGCCGCAGCCCGATCAGGGGGGGCTGGGGGCAGCCAGCGGCATAGGCGGCGGTGCCGTTGGCGGAGCTGGGGCCGCAGGCGGGCTGGGGGCCGCCGCTGGCGCGGGGTTGGCGCTGGGGCCGGGGCTGGCATTGGGATTGGCCGCTGGGACCTGCTCGGCGGGGCCGTTGCCGCGGCTGGAGGGCTGATTGTCTGAACTTGGGCCAGCAGCTGGCTCTGGGCTGGCCTCGGGCGAGGGCCACCAACGCGAACCGGCATCGGTGGGGCCCCGGCCGGCCGCCGGCTTGGCATCGCGCTGGAAGCTGCCGGTGAGCTCTGGCTTGGGCGGGAATTGCCGCACCGGCATGCCCTTCACGATTGGTGCCATGAACGCCCGCCAGGCATAGGTGGCCAGCACGCTGGTGGTGCCGGTTTCACGGCTGTTGTCGTAGCCCAGCCACACGCCGGTGGTGAGCTGGGGAATCGAACCGATGAACCACAGGTCGCGGCCCCCCTCGGAGGTGCCGGTCTTACCGGCCACCGGCCGATCGTCGAGGCTGGCGCCGGCGCCAGTTCCCGCCGCCACCGCCTGCCGCAGCATCCAGAGCATGGCGTCGGCAATGTCGCTGGCGACGGCGGGGTGGCCGCGATCGCCATTCAACCGCCGACTCCAGAGCAGCTGACCTTCCGGGCCGAGGATTTCTTCAAAAGGGGTGGGTTTTATATAAATACCGCGGTTGTTGATCGCCGCATAGGCGGCGGTCATGTCGAGCACAGTCTGCTCATAGGCCCCCAGGGCCAGGGGGTAGTAGCGGCCCAGGGGGCGGTTGATGCCCAGGCTTTTGGCGGTGGCGATCACCTTGTCGAAGCCCAGCTGCTGCAACAACTGCACCGCCACGGTGTTAAGCGAGTTTTGCAGCGCCCTCACCATAGTTACCGCACCGAAGTAGCGATTGCCAAAATTGCGCGGGCAGTAGCCCCCAAAACAACGGGCCGAATCCACGATGATGCGCTCAGGCCTCATGCCCTCCTGCAGGGCAGTTAGATATACGAATAACTTGAAGGTAGAGCCGGGAGAGCGCAGGGCTTGGGCGGCCCTGTTGAACTGGCTGGCCTGAAAATCCTTGCCTCCCACCATCGCCCGCACCAGGCCAGTACCCGGCTCCATCGCCACCAGAGCCCCTTCCATCTGGCCGGTGGCATAGGTTTTTATTGCTGTTTGAGCCTGCTCCTGCCAGGCCAGATTAACGCTGCTGCGCACAGTAATTCCGCCCACTTCCAATTGCTCGGGAGTGAGCAGTTTCGGCAGTTCCTGTTGCACCCAACTGCTGAAGTAGGGAGCGCGACTTTCCCAATACTTCGGTTCAGCCGGTTTAAGGGCTAGGGGCGAGGCATCAGCCTGGTCTAGTTCGGCTGGGGAGATGAAGCCGGCCTCCTCCATGCGGCGTAAGACGATGGCCCTTCGTTGCAGGGCCAGATCTGGATTCACCAGGGGCGAATACACCGATGGAGCCGGCGGCAGACCGGCGATCAGGGCCGTCTCCGCTAGATTTAGTTGATCGGGGGTTTTCGAGAAGTAAATCCAGGCGGCATCGGATACGCCATAGGCACCCGAACCGAGATACACCACATTTAGGTACTCAGTGAGGATCTGCCGCTTGCTGAGCTGGCGCTCCAACTTGCCCGCCAAGGCGGCTTCTTTGAGTTTGCGCAGGATGGTGCGGTCCTGGCTGAGAAATACGGTGCGGGCCAGCTGTTGGGTGATCGTGCTGGCGCCCTCCTCCACCGAGCCCTGGCGGAGATTGCTCAACACGGCCCTTAAAATGCCAGTGACATCGATGCCGTCGTGCTGGTAAAAACGGCGATCTTCCGCAGCGATAAAGGCCTTGGCCACCAGCTCCGGCAGCCGGCCGCCGCTCAACTTGTCGCGGCTGGCCGGACCTATCGTCTGCACCACCTGGCCATCGGCCGAGAGGATCGTCAGGGTGCCAGGCCGGTTGAAGCTGCTGATCCGGCGGGCGTCGGGTAACAGGCTGTCAATAGAAGCCACCAAGCCAGCCTGGGCGAAGGCCACGCCGCTGCCAATGGCAAGGGCGAGCAGGCCGCTGCGCAGCAGGTGGCGACTACCCCTCCGGCTCACATCACGCCACCAGTCCGCTATGGCCGATGGCTAGACCGCTATGGCCGATGGCCAGGGCTGTCACCAACATCCCCAGCACCAAAAACGGTTGAGCACTGGCCTGGTACTTCACATCAAAGGCCACCGGATCGCGCAGTAACCAGATGTCCTGGAAGGTGATCTGGGGCACGATCAATAACACCAACAACACCGCCGCAAAATTTTGGCCGATGGCGATCAGCACGGCCACCATGGCCAGCTGGAATAAATCGATCATCGCCGCACTGATCCAGCTGGCCCGGGTGATGCCGAACACCACCGGCAGCGATTGCAGCCCCAGGGCTCGATCCCCCTCCACACTCTTGAAATCGTTAACCACGGCGATACCAAGGCCCGCCAGGGAATAGGCAAGGGTGAGCAGGGCGGTGGTCCAGCTGAGTTGACCAAACAAAGCCTGGCCAGCCCACCAGGGCAGGGCGATGTAGCTGGCGCCGAGGGCGTAGTTGCCCAGCCAGCCGTTTTGCTTGAGCTTGAGCGGCGGCGCCGAATAGATGAAGCTCACCAAGGAGCCCCCCAAGGCCAGCAACAACAGCACCGGCGTGGAGTGGCCGGCCCAGAGGTCGAGGCCATAGGCCACCGCCAGGCCCGCCAGCAGCAGCACCCACACCTGCAGCTTCACCTGCCAGAGGGGAATGGCACCGGAGGGAATCGGCCGATAGGGCTCGTTGATCGCGTCGATGTCGCGGTCGTAGTAGTCGTTGATGGTTTGGGTGTAGCCGGCCAGCAGCGGGCCACTCATCAACATGCAGGCAATCGAGGCGCCCACCTCGGCAGGGCGCCAGTGAAAGTTGCCGGAGGCGGCGGCTCCGCAGAGCACCCCCCAGATCAGCGGGATCCAGGTGACCGGCTTCATCAGCTGCAGCCGGATCTTCCAGATGTTGGTGGTGCCGCTGGCACCTTTCATTCCCAGCAACTGCCGGGCGGCTCCGCCGGAGCTGGCTTCGCGGTTTGGACTAGGGCTCAAGGGGGCCTCAGGCGAGGGCGATTTCGTCGTCGAAGAACCAGGCGGTTTGATTGCCGCTCAGCTGCACGACTACACCGATTCCCTTGCCATCAACAGTGCGAAAACCCTTGACCACGCCGGAGGCATCGGCCTTGAGCAGCTCGACGAGCTCGGCGGGAATGCGGTCGCGCACCCGAATGATCCGCACCTTCGAACCGATCTGTACGGCCTCTGAAGTGGCAGCCTGGGACATGGTCGGCGCGACCCGAAAAAGTGGCGCAACCCTAACAGCGCCCAGCCTGGTGCCCGCCCGGCGATGGCGCCCTCAGACCACCACAGCCCCTCGCCCCTAGCCGATTGCCATGGTTGCCAAACGAATCATTCCCTGCCTTGACGTGGCCGATGGTCGGGTGGTGAAGGGGGTGAACTTCGTGGGCTTGCGAGATGCCGGTGACCCGGTGGAACTGGCCTGTCTTTACAGCGCATCGGGAGCAGATGAGCTGGTGTTTCTGGACATCGCCGCCAGCCACCAGGGCCGCGCCACGCTGGTGGATCTGGTGAGACGCACCGCCGAGGCGGTGACGATTCCGTTCACGGTGGGCGGCGGCATCAGCAGCGTGGAGGGGATCACCGAGCTGTTGCGGGCCGGTGCCGACAAGATCAGCCTCAACTCCGCCGCCGTGCGCGATCCCCAGTTGGTGAGCCGTGGCGCCGAACGCTTCGGCTGCCAGTGCATCGTGGTGGCCATCGACGCCCGGCGCCGCCTTAGCCCAGGGATTGATCGCTTAGCTCACGACGCAAAAGCGGCAGATGGAAATGGGCCAGATGCAAAGGGAATAGATCAAAAGGGGGCAGAGGCAAAGGGGGCGGGCTGGGATGTCTATGTGAAGGGGGGGCGCGAGAACACCGGCCTGGACGCGGTGGCCTGGGCCCAACAGGTGGTGGCGCTGGGCGCCGGGGAAATCCTGCTCACATCGATGGATGGCGATGGCACCCAGGCGGGCTACGACCTGGCCCTGACCCGGGCGGTGGCCGAGGCCGTGGATGTGCCGGTGATCGCCTCCGGTGGCGCCGGTTGCATCGACCACATCGCCGAGGCCCTGGCGCCTGGCCCCGAGGGCGGCAGCGCCTCGGCGGCCCTGCTGGCCTCCCTGCTGCACGACCGGGTGCTGACCGTGGAGCAGATCAAAACCGACCTGCTGGGGCGCGGCCTAAACCTGCGACCCCTGGAAATCATGAAGAAATCACAGCCTCTGTAAAGCACCGTTACATTGATCTCATCAATGGGATATGGCCGCCGGTAGCGGCGCTCCTTCCCAGCTTGTTTCCGCTCTCCGCACGGTTGAACCGCTCCGTGTCTGTGCTCTCCCCCCTCTCCTCCCCCCTGGCTACAACCATCGCCCTGGCGATGGTGTCAGCCGTTGTGGCCCTCGTGGCCTGGGCTCTGCAGCTGATGCAGGCCGCCACCGACCGGCGCGAATTTTCGCTGATGCTGGCGGGCTGCATGGTCTGTTCCGCCGCCGTTGGTCTGGCGACGGTGATGGTGATCACCCTCACCAGTCCGGATCGGCTCACCGGTCGGGCGATGCTGGTGCCGCCCAACGTCGGCGTCAGTTTGGATTCGATTGTTTTGCCCTGGGATGGGCAGCTCTAAGCCCGGCGATCCAGCCTCCGTACAGCAGCTGTTTGAGGCCATCGCCCCCCGTTACGACCTGCTCAACGACCTGCTCAGCCTGGGCTTGCACCGCATCTGGAAGCGGGAGGCGATTCTCTGGCTGAAGCCGCAGCCCGGCCAAAGGCTGTTGGATCTCTGTTGTGGCACCGGCGATCTGGCCCTGCTGCTGGCCCAGAAGGTGAGGCCCGGCGGCCATGTTTTGGGTATGGATGTGGCGGCGGCCCCCCTGCGCCTGGCCCTGGAGCGCTCGGCGCGGCAGCCCTGGTTGCCCCTGGGCTGGCAGCGGGGCGATGCCCTGGCCACCGGCCTGGCCGAGGCCAGCTTCGATGGCGCCGTGATCGCCTACGGCCTGCGCAACCTCAGCGATGCCGCCGCCGGCCTGGCGGAACTGCATCGGCTGTTGCGACCCGGAGCCAGAGCCGCCGTACTCGATTTCAATCGGCCGCCTGCCGCCAGCAAAGCCGCTTTTTTGCAGCGGCAATACCTGCGCCGACTGGTGGTGCCCACCGCCCGCCTATTTGGCCTGCCCGAGCAATACGCCTATCTGGAGCAGAGCCTGTTGCGCTTCCCCAGCGGGCCTGAACAGGAGCGGTTGGCCGCCGCCGCCGGCTTCAGTCACGCCCGCCATCAGCTGCTGGCGGTGGGCCAGATGGGCATCTTGCAGCTGGTGGCCTGAGCGCCTGAGCCGATCGCCGCCCACAATGGCCTGCAGCACCGGCCGCAGCGGTCGGCTTTCGCGCCCAGGCTCCATGCACTTCCAGGACATCATCCAGACCCTGAACCGTTTCTGGGCTGAGCGGGGCTGTCTGATCCTGCAGCCCTACGACACCGAGAAGGGGGCCGGCACGATGAGCCCCCACACGGTGCTGCGGGCCCTCGGTCCGGAGCCCTGGGCGGTGGCCTATCCAGAGCCCTGCCGGCGGCCCACCGATGGCCGCTACGGCGACAACCCCAACCGAGCCCAGCACTATTTTCAATATCAGGTGCTGATCAAGCCCTCCCCCGATGCCATCCAGGAGACCTACCTGGCCTCGCTGGCGGCCCTCGGCATCCGGGCCGCCGATCACGACATCCGCTTCGTGGAGGACAACTGGGAATCCCCCACCCTCGGCGCTTGGGGAGTGGGTTGGGAGGTGTGGCTCGATGGCATGGAGGTGACCCAGTTCACCTATTTCCAGCAGTGCGGCGGCCTCGATTGCCGGCCGGTTTCGATCGAGATCACCTACGGCCTGGAGCGGCTGGCCATGTATCTCCAAGACGTGGAGAGCATCTGGGATCTGGCCTGGGATGGCCAGCGCACCTATGGCGATATCTGGCTGCCCTTCGAGAAGGGCCAGTGCACCTACAACTTCGAGGCCAGCAATCCAGAACGCCTGCACCAGCTATTCGCCATCTACGAGGCGGAAGCCACCGATCTGGTGGCCCGCCGCCTGCCGGCGCCAGCCCTCGATTACGTGCTCAAGTGCAGCCACACCTTCAACCTGCTGGAGGCAAGGGGGGTGATTTCGGTGACCGAGCGCACCGCCAGCATCGGCCGCATCCGGGCCCTGGCCCGGCAGGTGGCCGAGGCCTGGCTGGCGGAACGGGAAGCCCTGGGCTTCCCTTTGCTGGCGAAAAGCCAGCGGGCCGCCCAGGCAGCCACCAATCCCGAGCTGGCGGCGACAGGGGAATAGGGCGCCCGAGCCCAAAACCACCAGGGGCATAACCAGTGGCGTAATAGCTCGCGGCAAGCCACGGCCTCGCGGCAAATCATCAACTCAGCCAAAAGCGGTGGCAATCCTGCAAGCACCTGTCTGGGGGCGTGGCGATGCCGTGGCGTTGGCGCGAGCTGTTGCTAACCCTGCTGCTAGTGGCTCTGCTGGCGGGCCGGATTCTGCCGGCCGCCCTGGGAACACCCCAACCCGCCGCGGGCGATCCGGTGCGATGGCTGCAGGAGACCACGCCGGTGCTGCCCGTGCGGCTGCGGGGCACCCTGCTCAGCGATCCCACCCCCTATGGCAGCCCTGGAACAGCTGGCCAGGGCCAGGGCTGCCGGGTGCTGATGGAGCTGCCGGTGGGTCGCACGGAGCTGAATTTCCCGGCATGCCCGCAGCTGCAGGAGCGCTGGCGATTGGAGGTGGAGGGGATGCTGCGCCGACCGCAGCCGGCCCCCCATCCGCTGCTGGCCGGGCCGGCCGAAAGGCTGCAGCGGCTGGGCTGCTGGACCCAAATAAAGGTGGAACAGTGGCAGGTGCTGGAGCGGCAGCCGGCCCCGATCGCCGCCCTGAGGCGGCGGCTAGCGGCGGCTATGCAGCAGCAGGCCGGCGCTGAACGGGGCAATTTGCTGGCGGCCCTGGTGGTGGGCAGTGCGGCCACCCCCCTTTCGCTGGAGGTGCGCGGTGCCTTCCGCGCCGCTGGCCTCTCCCATGCGCTGGCCGCTTCTGGGTTCCAGTTGAGCGTGCTGCTCGGCGTGCTGCTGCCGCTCACCGCCAAGTTGCCGCCGGCGCTGCGCCTGGGCCTGGGTGGGGGCGTGATCGGCCTGTTTGTACTGCTGGCTGGGCCCCAGCCCTCCGTGGTGCGGGCGGCATTGATGGCGGCGGCGGCCCTGGTGCTGTTGGAGCTGGGGCGCCAGGGACGCCCCCTGCGACTGCTGTTGTTTGTTAGCGCCGGCATGCTGTTGATCACTCCCGAGTGGCTGCGGGATGTGGGTTTTCAGCTGTCGGTGGTGGCCACCGGAGCCCTGCTGGTGTCTGCAGGACCGCTGGAGCAGTGGTTGCGCAACAAGCACTGGCCCGGTTGGCTGGCGGTGGCGGTATCGGTGCCCTTGGCGGCTTCTATTTGGACGCTGCCGCTGCAGCTGCTGCACTTCGGCGTGGTACCCCTCTACGCCGTGCCCGCCAATCTGCTCGCCGCCCCGCTGCTGACGCCGCTCACCCTGGGGGCGATGGGGTTGGGGGTTTTGGCGATGGTCTGGCCGGCCTGTTTGGTGTGGCTATGCCCGCCCCTGGCCGCCCTGGCGGGGTTGTTGCTGGAGCTGGCCCGACTGGTGGCGCGGCTGCCGATGGCCCAGTGGCAGCTGGGGCGGCCGCTGCCGCTGCTGGTGCTGCTGTTGACCCTGGTGGTGGCGGCCTGGGCCATACCAGGGGTGGCCCAGCGCTGGCGCCGCTGGGCTGTAGTGCTGTTGGCCCTGGTGGTGGCCTTGCATGGGGCGGTGCTGCTGGGCGATCAACTGCTGCTGGTGCACCAGGGTGGCGGCGATCAAGGCAGGGATCTGCTGCTGGCGCGCCATCGCGGCAGAGCAGCCCTGGTGTCCACCCGCGCCGATGCTTACAGCTGCCGCCAGGCCCAGCAGCTGGCCACAGGGCTGGGGATCAAGGGCTACGACTGGGCGCTGCTGCTCGATCCGATCGCCTCCGATGCCCCCGATTGCTGGCGGCAGCAGGCTGGCCTGGTGCTGGCCGGCGCCGAGGGCAGCCCGCCGTTGCTGCCGGGCCAGAGCCTGCAAAGTCCGCAACTCAAAGCCAGGGCCCTCTCCTTCGACAGCCGGGCGGTGCAGCTGGATTTGGGGCCCAAGTCATGGCTGTTGCTACCCGATACCCAGTCCCTTTGGGCCTGGCGCGATGAAGACTCCCCGCAACGGCCCGACGGCGTCTGGCTGGGCTTTAAACCCCGCCTGCGGGATCGCCGCTGGCTGCAGTGGCGCGATCCGGGGGCGGTGTGGGTCAGTGGCGACCCTGGCCGAACCCTGCCCAGGGGCTGGCGCGCCAGTGGCCGCAGCGGTTTTTTGCAATCGGCCTGAACCCTGGCGCCAGGTCTTTAAAGTGCTGGAGGTCCTAGGACCTCCAGGGCGGCAGCAGCGCGTCTCCTGGGTTACGGGTGCCAAGTGTGGAGAGGTGGCTGAGTGGTCGAAAGCGAACGACTCGAAATCGTTTGAAGGGAAACCTTCCGTGGGTTCGAATCCCACCCTCTCCGTTTCCGGGCTCAAAACGGGGATTCCCAAGGGATCCCGTGACGTCCCGCTTATTCCAGAGACCTACTGCTCTGCAGTGGGTTTTCTGCTGTTTGGGGGTCCCATGGCTTCCCAGCAAAAACCAGGCAAGCAAAAAATGTGATGGTGTGAGTGGTGGTGTAAGTGGGCCTTGGCTCTAACCGACGAGCAAGTTCGCGCTCTGCCACAGCGGTCTCAGCGCTACCGGGTCTCGGACGGCGCTGGCCTGCTTCTTGAGGTCGACCCCGCCGGTGGGAAGTACTGGCTTTGGCGGTACCGCTTCCCGCCCACCAAGGACGGCCGACGACAGGATCTGTGCGTCGGGCCCTATCCCAGGATTTCGCTCAGGGCCGCCCGTGACATCCGCGATCAGCAGAAACGTCTTTTCGATGAAGACGAAATCAATCCCTGTGATGCCAAGAAACGCAGCAAGGATCAGCACTGGGGCAGACACGCCCAGCTCGCCTTTGAGACCGTTGCACTCGACAGGCACGCCTCCAAGACGGCCGGCACCTGGTCCGAAAGTCACCGCCATCAGCGGTGATTATCAGGAAAGGCAATGCAATGATTGCCGATCAGGCCGCTTTGCATTCCAAGGGGTAGCCGGTTCAGCATTGCCGCATTTGAGCTTGGGCGAATTGATCCACACCACCTCTGACTGAGGCCAGCATCGTGGGTTGAGTTCTATCGGCGGCCCTTAAGGCCACCAGGCCAGGGATATTCTGGCCTGGTGGCCTCGCCGCGTTGCGGGGCTGATGAAGCTCTGCAGGAATTGGACGGAAGGCAAGCCTGATCACCGTCCGTTGAGGTGATGGCGCGCCAAGCGATAGGTGTGTTAATGCAATCAATCCCTTCCTCATCAGCCGCGACTGGTGTGGGAGAGGTGGAGCTTTTTTGAGGCCTTTGCAATGGTGCGGTCAACGGTTCAATACTCACACAGACGGAGGATCGAATACACCTGGTCGATTTTCTCTGTAACCATCCCTTATGTAGTGCGTAGCCGCGGCTGAGTAGTTGTTCGGGCCAAGCCAACCCAACAAGTCAGCATTTTTTGACAGATAAGAAGCAGGATTAAACCACGTGTTTTTTGACTATTAAATAGTGCCATATCCGAACTGCAGCCGTTCAACACCGCTCAGAGAATCAGTCCCATCACGATTGGAAACTTTATCTATTATTTTAAAATTACCTCCTTTCGAAATCCAAACAAGATCGATTTCCCATCTAAAACCATTGATTACAACCAAATCGCTACCATTTCCCCCAATGATGCTGCCATTGCCTGCGCCGCCAATTAAGGTATCACTCCCACCATTACCTGAAATGGTATCGTTACCAGCAAGGCCATTAATGATGCTATTCCAGGCATGCGACACTTCCCCATTGAGTGTATTATTGTGATTGCTGCCCGTTAAATTCTCTATGTTTTTCAACTTATTTTTACCGTCAAATCCATCGTTAAATTGCTGTATTGCAAGTTTGTTAAATGCGGTGTCATCCAGCCAGCCACTATCCAGAAATACGATCACGCT
Organism: Prochlorococcaceae cyanobacterium; assembly: GCA_044356735.1. Lineage (GTDB taxonomy): Bacteria > Cyanobacteriota > Cyanobacteriia > PCC-6307 > Cyanobiaceae > UBA5018. The sequence continues at coordinate 23,984 of JBIKVR010000009.1, read as the reverse complement.
TTCGGGGGAAGTTGAATAACTAGCGGTATCTTCTCCATTGCCACCATTGAGGGCATCATTACCAGCACCTCCTACTAGAATGTCGTCTCCCCCCAAGGATTAAAATTGGTCATTACCCGATCCTCCAAACATGACATCAGAGATGTCAGATGTTGTCTCTGTTAGTGCGTTAGCTGATTTACGGCCGTTGGTAATAGCTAGATCACCAATCGTGTAATCTTTTGGCGTGTCAGGCAGAGTACCGCTGCTAAATGTTTTGCCAATGGCATCTTGCAGATGGTTGTTCCTTAACCCAAGGTACTGAAAAGATTGGCGAGACTTATCCGAAAGCTTGACATTTGCGATATTAGTGAAATTGGTCTCATTGGCTCTTTTTACCTGTATGAAGAATTCTTCAGAATTTGTCGTATTTATCGTATGTATTGAATAAACCTCGTCACCGATCAAGCCTGGAAGGACTATCATATCATCACCCAGTGTAAAATCCATAATTTGCACTAGATCATCTTTGTTATTGCTAGAGACGTAGGATGGAAGGCTTCCAATTTCAAGTGAGCTCTTAACAACTCCATTTATGGCATTCCCTATTGTTGATATGTAGGCACCAAGTTCACCAAACTTAGGAAGTCCTGCAAAGCTTAATGCCAAATCAAATCCCATTTCCAAAGATTTTAAGAAAATTTTCTCTGCAATTTCTTGTTCTTTATTGGCCAGGCTTTCGGCCAGAATAAAAGTGTCGCAGCCATCGCCACCATAGAGATAAATCGTGTGTTTGTCAGTGGGATCAAGGTCAGCTGTCAGAAAATCGTTACCCCTGCCTCCCTTTAGAGTGACCGATTGATCTTTATAAAGTTTATCCCCGAGCGCGTAGAGTCGGTCATTGCCATCGTTGCCGTCAATATATGAAATGTCGCCCATGACAGGGTTCTCCTCAGCCCCTTGCTGTCGCGTGATGACGCCGCATCGGTCAATTCAGCGATGCTGCTCCTCAGCCTGGCTGCGGATCAGCTCTCAGCCACAACCAGCACTGGCTCAGCCGACTCCCCTGAACCCTCCGGTCCGGGGGGTCTCAAGCAGGTCCCACAGCGGTCTGGAGCGTTGAGATCTGCCCGCTGGTGCCGCCGCAACCACAGCGCAAGTCCTTGCCCTCGGTGCAGGAGTGGCTGGTGCTGCATGAGCTGGGGGGTGATCGATAGCGCCTGGCTGCGCCAGCAGCTGGGGCTCGGTGGCAAGGCGGCGGCCAGAACCACTGCTAAACGGACTAACATGACGTAAGTCCTGCCGTGAGGCGTCGCTTGCCATGGCTGTCAGTCCTTACCGCGTCACACCGGCCCGGATCGGTAACTCCTCCGGCCTGCGGCTTCCGGCAGCCTTTTACCGCGACCATCCCCAGTTCGCTGGAGCCGCCGGCCAAGTGGAGGTGCTGGACGACAGCACGCTGTTGCTACGCCTGGAGCCAGAAGAACAGCAGCAGGGCGAGGCAGAAGAAGACACTCTGTTGCTCGGGCTGTTCCTCGATTTCCTCAGCCGACAGGCACTGACGGCCGATCAGGGCCCTGTGCTCTACACGGAAGCGATGGCGGCAGACGACGACGAGCTGCTTGCCGGCGTAACGGTTGACGCCGCTGGCGAGCCGCTCGGGGCATGAGTGCGCCGCTGGTGCGCCATGGCTGGACGATCGCCTTCCAGCCCCAGCTCTTCGCACGGCAATACGTGGAGCTCAAAGCCGAGGTGAAACGGCTCAAGCAGGAGCTCGATCCCCAGTCCTTCGTTCAGCACCCCCAGGTGAAGCTGCTGGCGGCGGTGATGGAAGGGATCAAGGAGCGGATCGCTGCCGATCCCTACGCCAGCCGCTTTGCTCTCACAGGCCCGCTGCGCCGCTATGGCCGGCTCAAGGGCCTGGGACTGCCGGATCGCTACCGTCTGTTTTTCCGCCCCTTTGAAGCGGAGGGCCGGCGCCTGCTGTTGATCCTCTGGCTGGGCTTCCCCCGCAAGGACGGCGACCGCAACGACTGCTACGCCGTGTTCTCGCGCCTGGTGCAGCGCGGCGAGCTGCCGGAAGACTGGGAGAGCCTGCAGCGCGAGCTCGAAGCCGGCTGAGGGCACGACGCCTGGCAAGGCAGACATGACCCAGCCGGCCGCAGCGCCTTGCGGAGTGTCGAGCCCCCTCAAGCGTCCGTTGCAAGTAATCCGGTGCCTATTCACTGGGGCCCCGTCGGACTGTCACCCGGGCTGAATGAGCTTCAGATTCCTGGCTTTACGGGCCCTATGCGTTTAACAAGGTCGGGAAGATTGATCCGGCTTGTCGTCCCCCGATATCCCAGCGCATCCCTCACAAGCCCGGCAAAGTGGTGGTGCAATACGCGGCTCCACGCCCGTTTTGACTCTCCGCCAGTCCGGCGGCGAGGATGTTTTGAGCAGTATTCACGTCGCGGTCGTGAACCGCTCCGCAACTCGGGCACTGCCATTCCCGAATCGACAGCTCTTTTTTACCGTCGTGGTGGCCGCAGGTTGAGCACAGCTGACTGGTGGGCAGCCATCGGTTGATGACCACCAGCTGCCTGCCGTATTGCAGGGCCTTGGATTCCAGCAGGGTGCGGAACTGCCGCCAGCCGGCATCGGCAATCGAGCGGGCCAGATTTTTGTTTTTAAGCATCCCCGACACATTCAGGTCTTCCAGCACCACCGTTTGGTTTTCGCGGATGATGCGGGTCGAGAGCTGATGCAAAAAATCGAGGCGCTTGTCTGCGATGGTGACGTGAAGTGTTGCCACCTTCCGCCTGGCAGCCGCCAAGCGATTGGAACCCTTTTGCTTATGCTTGAGGTGCCGCTGCAGCCGCCGCAGCCGCTTCAGCGCAGAGCGCAGAAACTTCGGCGGGGCGATCTTTTCACCGTCTGAAGTGACGGCGAGGGATGCCAAGCCCAGGTCAATGCCAATCGCCTTGCCATTGGCAGGCAGCGGTGTTGGCTCCACCTCAACCACAAAGGAGGCGAAGTAGCGCCCGCTGGCCTCACGAATAACCGTGCAGCTGCTGGGAGCCGAGGGCAGATCCCGGCTCCACTCGATCGGCACTGGGCCGATCTTGCTGAGCGTCAGCGACCGTTCTCCCGTGCGGAAGACGTGCGACATGAAGCGAATCGAGTGGGCCCCACGGCGCTTCTTGAAGCGAGGGGGCAGCAGCTTCGGCCCTTTGCGCTTACCGCTCAGGCTCGCCCACCAGTTGCGGAACGCCTGATCCAGGTCGCGCACGGACTGCTGCAGCACCACATTGCTGGGGTCTGACAGCCAGGAGCGCTCAGGGGTTTGCTTGGCCTGGGTGATGCAGAGTTTCGCCAGCACCCCCACGACCGCGCCAAGGCCAGAACGCTGCTGGCGATCCGCGACAACGGACGCCTGCGCTTCCCTCTCTGCCAGTTCGACCCTGAGGGACCTGATAGCGTGGTTCCCTGCCTGGCTGGAACGGCCCCATCCGGCCTTGGCTGGGCAGACACCGATCGAGCGATTGAAATCAGGCGATCGGGCTGGTGTCGTGGCGGTCGCCCGCTGCGCGGGCCATGGTCAGGATTGATCCGCTGAGCCGCACCGCAATCAAGGCGTCGAGTTCTGGTTGAGCCTTGGCGGTAAAATCGTTCCAGGGCAATTGTCCTAGGGAAACCTTCCGTGGGTTCGAATCCCACCCTCTCCGTTTTTCAGCCCTGCAGCAGCGCCAGCGTCCGGTGGCAACGGCGATTCAGCTGATTCAGCAAGGCAGCGGCGCTCGGAAGCCCCGCCGCCGCGAAAAGCGTGAGGCAGCTGAGCGTCTTGGTGGCATCGAGATCACCGCCCATCAACAAGGGCAGGCTCTGGCCGGGCCGCTGCAGTTGCGCCGCAATCACTGCGATCAGCTCCTCCAGCCGTTGCCGCAGCAGGGGATCAGCCAGATAGGCCTGGGCCTCCGCCAGATCGGCGATGCCATAGCGCTCCGCCATGGCCGAATGACCCAGAGCGCGCAGCTGGGGCAATACGAACCAGATCCAGTGAGTTTGTTTGGCACCGGCCTGCAATTCCCGTAACGCTTGGGCATAAACGCCACTGTCGCCCTCACCCTGGGCGAAGTGGTAGCGCTGTAGCTGATCAGAGGGTGGGTTCACCAAGTGGGCTCCTACGGAGTAGGCCGGAGCAGCCCGGCAAGATCGTGATCAGGAGGATGAAGTTTCGCAGAGTTGGATCCAGCCGATCCGCCTGGAACAGGGAATCACTGCGGATTGGTGATGGCAGCAGCATGGCCTGGAGCTGCCGCTCCGGGGCCGCATCCACTCGGGCCACGTCTGAAAGCAGGCGCCCCGGCCTCGCTCCTGGAGCATCTGCAGGGCGGACAACATTGCTGGTAGTGAGGGGTGAGCGGCTGTGGTGGTGGCTAGAGGTGGCGATGGCAAAACGTATACGGCTCAGCTGTACCCCTCACGCACGTAGCGCACAGGCCTGGAGAGTTTTCGAGCTAGGCCTTGATCCACCAGGCGCTGACACCAGCACTTCACCTCAGATTTGGAAACATCGAGGACCTTTGTCAGCTCTTCAATGGTGAGGGGCTGGTCCAGACAACTCACGATCAGGTCGTCCACAAACGCGGCCAAAGCAGCAGCTGGGGTTTGTTTCGGCTCCCTTTCTGCCGCTGATATCTGGGGCGGCAAGGATTCTGGTGCAGGTTCCGGATCAAGGATCAGCTCTGGCACATGGCTGAGATTGGCGCCGGATTGCGGTGCCTCTATTGGAACAATCTCGAGCAAGGACGCCTGCTGGATCCGCTCAGGTGTGATCACTGCAGGAGAGAGGTGTTCTGTGCCGCGCAGCAGGGATTGCAGAGCCTCGGCTGAAGTTGGTTCAGGCCACGGCTGGGCACCGATCTCCGCCAAGGCTGCCAGACCAGGGCCGCCCTGGGGATCGCTGAGCACATAGACAGAACAGAAGTGCAGACTTTGCAGCTGTTCGGTGGCGCCTGCCCAGGTGCCGCCTTCTCCCTTGGCGGAACTCACCACCAGGGCGACATCGGCAAGGGCATAGATCAGCTTGTTGCGGCCCATCGCACGCCACACCTGGAAGCGGGCGCTGGGGGCATCGCTAGAGAGCAGAAGCAAACGGCCTTCCAGCAACGCCTGTCGCCAGATGGGACGAGCACTCACCTTTTCGAGGCTATCGGCCACCACACCGATGGCGCAGCCTCCGGCGGTCAGGCTTCCCAACATGGCGGTTTCATCGACGCCCTTGGCGGCGCCGGAGGCGATCGCCACCCCGGCTTCTGCCGCCAGCGCACCCACCGCCTCCGCCTGCTGGAGCAACACTTCTGGTGTACTGCGCGATCCCACCACGGCGAGAGCGGGCCGCTGAAGAAGTTCAAGGTTGCCGCAGGCGTAAAGCAAAGGAGGGGCTGAGCGCCTGAGGTGTTGCTTGAAGCGCCGGGGGTAGGAGAGATCAGCCCTGCCGATCACGGTGATCGAGCGATTCGCCCAGTACTCCACCGCCTGGCTGAGCTGAAAGCCCCGTGAGAGCAGGTTGTTGAGGCGCTCGGAAGCAAAGGATTCCGACAGCGTGCCCAGGATGGTTTCCCTTGACCCATTGATCAAGTCAGCCGGCTCCCGCTGCTCATGCTGCAGGCAGGCCGCCAACTGGGCATATTCCGAAGCCGTGAGCACAGGATCCTTCCTGCTGCCCTTACCGCCCTCTTGTAGGAGCGGGGAGGTCAGCAGTAAGACGGCCTGGGTGTTGGAGGAAGGCGCTGGCATCAGGGGCTGTTGAGGTAGGAACTCAGTCGCTCTGACCTGTCTGGGCGAGGGCCAGCGGGAACACCGGGCCTGAGCCATTTTCGCGCAACAGCCAAGCCGCGACGGTGAACGTCCAGCGAGAATCGACCATGTCATCAATCAGCAGGCAGGGCCCTGGCGGGATCGGCCCACTGATGGAGAGGCTGCCATCGAGGTTGCGGGCCTGCTGACTGCTGTTCTGCATGGACTTCTGCTCGGCCGTGTCGAGCACCTTCTCCAAGGCAGGCAAAAAAGGCAAGCCAAGGGCAGCCGCCAGGCGCTCAGCAAACGCTGGCACCAGCTCAGGATGATTGCGCGATGGAATGCAGGTGACCCACTCCGGCGGCGGCGCCGGCCGCCACTGCTGAATCAAGCGCAAGCACTCATTCACCAGTGCCCCATCGAAGCGGCCGGTGACGTATTTGCCGCGTTTCACCAGCTTCCCCCAGCCGACGTCGGACCAGAAGCAGAGCGCTTTGCCGGGTTCAGCCTGGCGATCCACCGAAATCTTGGCCTTGTTGCGCAGCCCGTAGATCGGCATGCCGCCGGCGGGCCATTGCTTCCGAGGCGCGATGTTGATGCGGAGATGGCGCAGAAAACTGGCGGCCTCGCGCGCCAGGTCGTCCGGCACCGCCTCAGGCAGAGGCGGAAGGGTTGGCAGTCCAACGGCGCTGGGGTCGCCATCGAGCGCCTCGATCAGAAAGGCCATGTGCTCCCCGAAGGGCAGATCCACATAGGCCTGCATCTGCTGGACCTCGGTTTGGCGCAATTCAGTGAGGCGCTCCACCCGCTGCCAGAACTCCGGCTCGAGCGATGCAGGCAGCCGCTGCCACCTTGTGCCCTGCCTGCCGATTGGTGCGGGTGTCTCCAGCGAGAGGATCTTCAGGGCCTGCTGGAGTCGTCCAGCAGGCAGGTTGAGCTGGGCCAGCAACTCTGCTTCCTTGCAGCCCTCCTCCGGCCCCTGCTCCAGGGCTTCAAGGAGACGCTCGACCTGGCCGCTGGTGGGGAAGGCACTGCGGATGAACCATTCGGTGATGGCGAGCTCCTCCTCGCCGCTCAGCAGCACGCCGTAGGCCGATGGCAGGGCCCGGCCGGCTCGACCGACCTGCTGGTAATAGGCCACAACCGAGCCCGGAACCTGGTAGTGGATCACGAAGCCCAGATCTGGCTTGTCGTAGCCCATGCCCAGGGCGGTGGTGGCCACCAGCGCCTTGCACTGGTTGGCGATCAGGGCCGCCTCCAGCTGCTCTCGGTCGCCGTTGTCCATCGAGCCGGTGTAGGCCCAGGCGTCGATGCCGCAGGTCTGCAGCCACTCAGCCACCAGCTCGGCATCGCGGGTGGTGAGGGCGTAGACGATGCCGCTCCCCTCCAAAGACGGCAGGGTCTGGGCCAGCCAGGCGAGGCGTGCCGGTTGGCTGGGGATGCGGAGGCTCTGCAGGGTGAGGGATGGACGGTGGAGATCGCCCCGTTGCACGGTGAGGTTGGGGCCGAGTTCGCGCTGCAGATCGGCCATCACCCGGTTGCTGGCGGTGGCGGTAGTGGCCAGCAGGCTCATATTGGGCAGAGTCTGCACCAGCCGGCCCACGCTGCGATAGTCGGGCCGGAAGTCGTGGCCCCAGTCGGAGATGCAGTGGGCCTCATCAATCACCACCAGGCTGGGATTGAGCTGGGCGAGCGGACCACGCACGAAATCAGGGGCGTTGAGCCGCTCCGGGGAGATCAACAGGATGTCGATCTCCCCGGAGCTCACCTGCTGCTCCACCTGCTGCCACTGATCGGTGTTGGTGGAATTGACCGTGCGTGCGACCAGCCCCATCCGCTCGGCAGCGGCAATCTGGTTGCGCATCAGCGCCAGCAGTGGTGAGATCAGCAGTGCTGGCCCCCGGCCGGCTTCCCGGAGCAGCTTGGTGGCGATGAAATAGACAAAGCTCTTTCCCCAGCCGGTCTTCTGAACGACGAGAACCCGGCTGGATTCAGCGCAAACGTTCTGGATGGCTTCCAGCTGACCATCGCGGAAGTCGGCCGTGGGATTTCCTAAGCCAGCGCTTAGAAGCTGCAGAGCGCGGGCGTGGTTGAAGACCGTCGTCATCGCGCGAGGCTGTAATCGATGCCGTTCAATTCAATCGGCCGGGAGCGCCAGTGTTCTTCGATCGCCTGGGTGAAATCAGGCCGCACGAGCTTGGCTCGGGTCAGGCACCACTGTGGATCGTCCTAGCGGAGAATCACGCCTTCCGGGGGGCCAGGGTGATAGCGGTTGCGGAAGTGATCGATCTCGTGGCGTAGGCCCTCCAGGGAGTGGCGGCTGTCGTCCTGGAGCAGAGGCACGGTGGCCAATCCAAGCTGCTTGGCGGCGACATCGCGCCGCTGGCGACTCCAGAGGATGGCGAGGGACCTCGAAACCCAACAGGCCAAGCCACCGGCTTATGAGTTTTTATGGCTCAGCCATCATTAAAGCCATCTCGAAATACCCCCTAAGCCGTGGCTGAGGTTTTCCGCCGCCCTCGCCTGCCGCGTGCTTCTTCTGGATCCTCCGGACAGATCAGATCGGCGGCCTTGCGGGCATCGCTCAGCACCCGTAGCAGCAGCTGCGGCGACTCGCGCAGCAGCTCCAGCCAGTGGCCCAGATAGGCGGCGTGGTTGGCCATGGCAGTGCCGATTTCCAGGCGATGCCCCAGCAATACCGCCCCCAGCTCGGCCACCAGCTCTTCTCGGGCATAGGCCCGGCCGCCATCGCCGCCATCGCCCATGCCACCGGATAGATCGCGGGCCAATCGGGAGCTGTGGCCTGAGGAGTAGGTGGCCTCATGGGCCCAGGTGGCATAGAGGGCCGCTGGCCATAGGGTTGGGGGCAACGGCCTGGCCTGCCCTCCATGACCAGCTCCCCTGCCGCGGCGAGCACCGCTCCAGCGGAACCCTGGCGCCTGCTGCGCTGGCCCATCCGCCAGCTGGCCTATAGGGAGGTTCTCGCAGCCGGCGTGGAGCTAACCCTGATGCGGATTCCGGCCGGCAGTTTCCTGATGGGGGCAGCGGAAGATGAGGAAGGCAGCCGCGCCAATGAGCGGCCCTTGCACCGGGTGCAGGTGGGGGAGTTTCTGATGGGGCGCACGCCTGTGACCCAGGCGCAGTGGCGGACGGTGGCGAGATGGGAGCAGAAGGAAGGGGAAAAGCCCTGGGGAATGGAGCTAGATCCAGATCCCTCCAGGTTCAAGGGTGCCAACCGGCCGGTGGAGAATGTGGACTGGGGCCAGGCGCGGGAGTTTTGCCGGCGGCTAAGGCAACGCACCGGCAAGAATTATCACCTTCCCAGCGAGGCGCGCTGGGAATATGCCTGCAGGGCCGACACCACAACACCCTTTCACTTCGGTGCCACGCTCACCACAGAGTTGGCAAATTATGATGGCACTTATATTTACGGAGATGGGCCAAAAGGAAGGTATCGACGGAAAACTGTTGAGGTTGCCAGTTTTCCCGCCAACGCCTGGGGCCTCCATGATATGCATGGCAATGTGTGGGAATGGTGCGCTGATCACTGGTATGACACCTATAACGGAGCACCGGCAGATGGCAGCCCATGGATTAACGAAAAAACAAAAAATGCAGGAAGGAGGCTGCTGCGCGGCGGCTCGTGGAACTACCCCCCCGGGATCTGCCGCTCGGCTTACCGCTTCAGCACCCACCCGGCCGACCGGCGCGACATTGTGGGGTTCCGCGTCTGTTGCCTCCCCCAGGACTAATTTCTTTACACTTTAACTCTTTAATTCTTTACATTTGGCTGTTTTTAGTTTTTGAGAGCAAGTAAGGAACGCAAGACTGGATCATATTAGCGCCGAAGGCGCTCAGAAATTTTTTGCCTTTTGAATAATTTTTGCTTTTGCATGTTAACTCTACCTGATCGAAGCGCTTAAATCTAAAACCCTAGCCTGCTTGGGCCTGGAGCAACTGAAGGAATCATGATACGCGGTGCATTCACCATCATGAAGTTCTCTCTGTGCCGAGCCCGCCTTGACTGGCCGTAGGAGACAAGCCGCAGCTGATACACGGAAAACTGGACCACGCCAAGCTGATCTTGCTGAAGGGGCGTAACGAAAGTCACCGTTTTCAGTTTCACGGTCTCCTGGGAGTACAGATGCAGTAAGATTGCGCCATCTCCAAAAACCAGCCAGCGGCAGCACTGCTGAGGCCAACATGCCAAAACTTCTGTTTGTCCACGGCACAGGAGTGCGTCTCGAGGGTTATCAGCAAACCCTGGGCATCATCGCCAAAAAAGTTGGATCCCATGCGGAAGTAATTCCCTGCTACTGGGGAGATCTTGGCAGTTGCCTCAACGCCGCAGGCAAATCCATCCCCAACTACGATTCAACCAGAAGTATCACTGATCTTGAGACGGATGCACTTGATCAAGATGCTTACCAGATTGAACTGTGGCGAACGCTGCTTTCTGATCCTCTCCATGAACTGAGCACACTGGCCTTGATGAAGCCCCGCACCAAGGCGCTCCCCTGGGAAGAAACAGAAGGAGCAAAGCTGATCCAGGTCGCTCGTCAGCTGGAGTTGTCGGTTCGTCTCAAGGAGTTGTTGCTGGAGGGGGGAGTGGATCCGGTGGTTTTCGAACAAGCGATGCGGGCGGTCACCTCCTCCCTACCCTTTCAAGAGGCGTTGGAAGATGCCGATGAAAACCTGGCCGCCCATCGAGCCGCTATCGCAAGGGCCTGGATCGCTACGGCGGCGAGGCTAACCCAAGAAGTTACCCTGAAGCAAACGGGGGAATGGACATGGCCCGCCCTGCTATTGGATGATGAGCTTCGCTCACAACTAGAGAGCCTGTTGGTTGACGCCCTGGGCGGTAAGGAGCGAGGAATCGTCGGCTGGGCTATACAGCGACTGAGCCGGAGCCGGCGGTTGCGCTTGTGGCTAACCCAGGAGGTGGCCAATCGGCGTAAAGCGATCAGCGATGCCGCCTACCCCGCCGCAGGAGACATCGTGCTCTACCAGGCCCGCGGCGAGGCAATTCGAAACCGCATCCAAGAGCGTATCCGGGCTGCGGATGGCCCGGTACATGTCTTGGCCCACAGCTTGGGGGGTGTGGCCTGTGTGGAGCTCCTCGCCATGCAAACCCTGCCCGTCCAACAGCTGATAACCGTGGGCTCCCAGGCGCCCTTGCTTTACGAGATCAATGCCTTGCGGTGTCTGCCCTTTGGCGACCCCTTGCCCAACTCCCTGCCACCTTGGCTCAACATCTACGACCTTAAGGACTTTCTGAGCTATGTTGGCGGCGATCTATTTCCAGGACGAGTTGTTGATCACCGCGTCGACAACCGCCAGGCTTTCCCAGCCTCCCACAGCGCCTATTGGTATAATCCAATGGTCTGGGAAGCCATCCTGCCCACCCTGCGCCACTGAGCCAATTGCCTCCCACTTCCGCCAGCCCTGAGCATACCCACGCGGTGATCGTTGGTATCGAGCGGTATCGCGCCGATGATGGCTGGGATTTGGATGGTCCGCTGAATGACGCTCTAGCGATCCGTTCTTGGCTCCTGGCCAGTGGCGTTCCCGAGGACCAGCTTCATCTGCATGTATCAGCACTGGATTGTAATCAATCCAAGCTTCAGGCTGCCGGGGTGAATCCCAAGGAAGCCACAAACCAGGCACTTCGACAAACATTTGATAATTTAAGAAACCTGCCAGCATCAAATACAAGCCTATTGATCATTTATTGGGCGGGCCATGGAGTGATCAGCAATGATCGCCAGTGTCTCTTCCTATCTGAGGCCACAAACACAGACATGGCCAGCTATAATCTTGAAAATCTTCGTACTAGCTTTTCAACCCATATTTGTACTGGGTTTCCACAGCAGATCTTTCTCCTCGATACCTGCCGCTCTTTTCGGCACAAGTATGCCGACCACCCACCAACCCTGGATCTTCCAGTGGGAAACCCCACCAAGAGGAGCCAGTTCGTACTTTTCGCCAGTCAACCGGGGCAACCGGCAAAAAATCTTGGCGAGGAGAAATGTGGCTACTTCACTAAGATTTTCCTTGAACAGTTGCAAGCAGATTGCCAATCCATCACACCATGGCCACCAAATATGGAGGCCATTGCCAATAAGATTCAAGAGATTTGCCGCCCACAGAAAGCAGAGCAGTCTGCTGGTCGGCAATATCCGACTTTCTACAAAGTGGATTGGGACGGTAATTGCAGCTACGATTCCCCGCCAACAGATACGGCGCCAGCAGCAGAGGAAGAGCTGACTGTGCTGGAGGCCATGGATCAACTTGCAAAACTGCTCGCAGAGCATCTTGGTGATCCAAATCAAAGGAAAGACTTGCTGAATGATTTCCAGTATTGCGGCCAGAAAGGGAAAGACATCTATGGCCGTGCGGAGCGACGATCTGACGCTCTTAGTGATTACAAGCAAATCATCCAGACCTGCAAGACATATTCAGGATTACCTTTGCTAAAAAAAATTTATCTTCGAGCCGCAGGATCCATCAATGCCAGGGAAAATATTATCAAAGCCTTTGAAGCATTTGATGCGGCACTCGCCAAGGAATTCATAAAGGCATGACAGAATATTCGCTACTTACAGCAAGTTGGGCACTGCATGACAGCTTTGTTAGCGGTTTAGGTGCGGATACAAACAATATTGATTGCATCATTCGTGATCTTGGATTAGATAAGCCACTTGGAGTATGTATTCTTGAAAATTTAGATCGCTCAGGTAGCTTAAGGAAACGCGGGGAGAGTCTGGTTGATGAATGCAGAAAGGATTCAAGAGGCCTAATCCTGTTAAAATCAATCAGCCAAAGATATTTCACCAATAGTCTATTTACCTCATTTGCCAAGGCATTAAGCGACTACTCCCGCCTGGATGAGTCTATACCCCCTCAAGTCAGGGAAGAGTTGCAACTCACGCCTTTAATACCTGCCACAATTGAGGCACCCCGATTCGATTTTCTTGACACATATTCATCCGAAGATTTTCAAAAAGCAAGGAAACTCTTGAACAGAATGAGGAGACCAGGAGAGGCTTTTTCCCTTCAATCCCGCGACTGGAACGTGCCACCAGAGGAAATGGAGGACCTAGATTTTAAATCATTTTTGCAGATAATTTTAGAAAAAAGTTCGCTCAATGTGATTCACTCTTTTAGAGAAAGAATGCAACAAGTTGATGATGGAGCAAAAGCATTTTTATTAGTTCTCGTTGAGCCCCTAAACAATTATAAAAAATGCTACCAATTTCGATCGGAAATTATCGAAGAAGGATCCGCAGAGCCAATTAATTTTACCGATCAAACTATGGTAAATCGTAGATACCCTATCGGCACAATGGAAGATTTTCCTAGAATTATAGGCCAATGGATCAAGGATGCAAAACTTGCCTATCCTAACCTTTTCATTGAGATTTTTCTTCCAAACGATCTTTTGATTGAAAGCCCAAGCCTCATGATTGAGTTACCGGTGGGCGAACGAACAAAGCTGGTAAATCTTTGCTATTGTGGAACACCGGCTGTTCTCCGCTCACTTGAACGCGCAAATGACGCTAATAAGGGACAACTTGCTAGCTTATTACCGAAGTGGAATCGATTGCAGCCCGGCCAAGGCAAACTACGTCCGATAATTCATGAGTCACAATTGCAGTTTGAAGTTTTTCATTCGGGCTTATGCAATCCGGATGTCTCAGGTATGTTGCTGCTCGTTGATCTCCCGGCTGATCACGAGGAGCGGTATACAGTTTTTTGGGAGATGATTGAAACCGGGATACCCATCTGCATTTGGTGGCGTGAACTTAATGGAGACAATGTAGATCAGGCCGGGGAGATGCCGATACAAGCAAAGGAAAGGCTAAAGTATTTAAAAGAATGCCTCAATCTTAACGAAGAACCATGTATTGTCGACGAAGCTTTTCAAATTCCGGGGACCGGAATTGATAATCTCCACGCTCCCAAGCATCTCCATACTATGGAAACAACGGCTAGAAAGGTTTGTCAGCTCGCAGGTGAGACTCGATGTTTATCATGGATTTCAAGCCTGATGTTACTCATTGACCATCCCCATCGATGGCCAAGATGCATCACCGGCATAGCAAAGCTGGGTGGATCTATTGAGAGTCAAATTTAGCTTGTCTTAGCATCCACCCAACACACTCTCTCCATCATGATTTCACAAACTTCAGCCTCATGGCCTCTGTTTAGTCTTCCCAATAACTCCGAAGGGCAGGAACCGCAAAAACCAAAAAAACAAGAGGCATCGAAAGATTCTTTAATCGAGAAAGTGCCAAATTCAGATTCAGAGTTAACGGCTACCTATGCACACAATATTGAACGATGGCCAGATGCTCCGCCTTGGCGAAGATTTATTGACAAGAATAATGTCCCCACCGAAGTTGATAAAGAGAGATGGATTAACCTCTTACGCATCCAAATGGCCGACATCGAGGCACAACGCCGCGGCGAGAGCTTTCGTCTTGGAGACGATACGGAAAGCGAACTGCTGCTCCAGGCTGTCAACGCCGCCATCCACCTGCGGCGGCCCCTGCTGTTGCGAGGCGAACCAGGCACAGGTAAAACCAGTTTGGCCTACGCCTTAGCCCAGCGGCTCCATCTTGGCCCGGTGCTGCACTGGCGCATTACGTCCCGAACGCGCCTTGTGGACGGGCTCTATCGCTACGACGCCCTGGGCATGCTTCAAGACCTGCAACGGGATGAATACCAGCTGCGGCGCCAGGCTCAGATGCAATCAATGCCAACCGATGGGGCCACAGATGGGCCTCCTTTTCCAGCGGAGCGCCGGCTGGATGACTACATCAGCCTTGGACCGGTGGGCACAGCATTTCTGCCCTCCCGACTACCTCGTGTGTTGCTGATTGATGAGATTGATAAAGCGGATCCCCAATTGCCCAACGAACTTTTGCATCTATTTGAAGAAGGCGAATTTGATATTCCAGAGTTGACACGTGAACGCCGACACCAGAATCAGCAGGGTCAACAGGACAAGGCATCCCAGCCTTGGAAGCTGGCAACGGCGGATCTTTTAGCAATGGATTACAATCCATCCGGTGCAAATCGTGAAGATCAGCGTATTGAGCCGATGCCAGTGGATGTGAGGCGCGTTCCCGTGCGCTGCTGTCAGTTTCCCATCGTTGTGATGACGAGCAATGATGAAAGAGACTTTTCGCCCGCTTTCAAACGCCGCTGCCTGCGCATCACCATGCCCTATCCAAATGCGGCTTTACTAAATACGATCCTGCGCTCCCACTTCAACAGCATCAGCGAAGACTTCTGGCCTTCCCATCAAAAGAAGATTGACAGCTTGATCGAAGACTTTAAGCAAAAAGGCAATCAGGACCGCCATGATCTCGCCACCGATCAACTATTGAATTATATTCATCTCTTCAGCGAGGATAAGCGGTTTCGTCCCTCAGACGAGGCCCTGGCCCAGCTCAAGCCCATCTTGCTGCGGCGTCTGGGCGCCAGCGATGACAGTTGAGGGCAACCGTGACGATCCTTCAGCCCCGGCACTCCTCCTCCCTCCCATCGTTCCTGCGCTTTCTGAGTTGTGAAGTTGAGCAGAACGGGCTGGATCCACTTGCCAAACAGGGGCCGGATCTGGATCCAGAGGCGATCGCCGATTTGATCTGGCTGGCGGTGAACCAACCCGCCATTGCGTTGGCGGCTAAACGCCGATTGGCTGATGATGACAGCAAGCCAGACCAACCCAAAGAGCGTTCCTCGGAACGGAACCAAACGGAAAGAGCAGAGCCTGCCGTAGCCACCCCATCCCCAAGTATCGGCCCATCCAACCTGGTGACCAACGTCCGCGAGCCAGGAAAGGCGCCGCGCGAGCTGGAGGCTCAGCTCCTGCCCGAGGCGAGCGTGCCTGGTTCTGAGCGGCTGCCGGTTTGGGTGAGGGATCCGTTCGAGCTGCTGAATCCGCAGCAATTGTTCGAAGCCATGCTGCCGGTGATGCAGGAGGTGGCTGGCGATCGCCCCGCGTGCCTGGATGAAGCAGCCACCTTGGATCACTATGCCCGCTGGCGACAGCTGATCCCTGTTTGGCAGCCAGATCAGCACTATCGCTTCGAGCTGACGCTGATTTTTGACCAGGGGTTTGCGATGCGGTTGTGGCAGCCCCTGCTCGACAACCTCAGCCTCCGCCTGAACGGCTTCCATGGGTTCCAAGGCATCAGGGTGCTGCCCTGGGCTGGCGGGGGTGAGGCCGGCTGGGAAAAGGTGGCCAACCTGATCGAAGGGCAAGGCAGATCTTGCGAGGGGTTGGTGGCGTTGATTTCCGATTGCGCCGGCCCGAAATGGCGGGGGAAGGGGGGCATCGGCCCCGGGCCGGCCTTCAGCCTGCTGCGGCGCCTCGGTGCCAGCCGCCCTGTCGTGGTCTGGCAGGTGTTGCCAGATTGGATGTGGTCTCGCACTGCCCTGGGTCAGGGGGAGCCCGTTGCCCTGCGGCGCTCCAGCGAGGGCAACGCCTGGCCCTATCAACTGGCCCGCCCGCTGGAGACCCGCTGGCATGGCAAAGCGGATGTGCCGCCTTCGGTGCCGGTGTTTCATCTCACGATTGAGGGGTTGCGGGCCTGGGGCCGTCTTTTCGGGGGATCTCCCTTCATCGCCACCTCCGGGATCCTGCTGCCGGAGACTCCCGTAAGCCTGCCCGGCACAGCACAAACCGAACAACCCCCTGGCGATGAAGCAAAGGCCGCAGAAGAGAATGAGAACGAGAATGAGAAAGAGAAGGACAAAGAAGACGCGCTGATGCCCCTGCGGCGCTTCCAGCATCTGGCTTCGAATGACGCCAAACAACTGCTGGCTTTGTTTGCCGCGGCGCCGGTGCTCACCCTGCCGGTGATGCGCTTGATTCAGGCCGCCATGCTGGAAGGCGCCGACGCCGCAGCCATGGCGGAGGCGCTGCTGAGCGGCCTACTGCGCCCTATCACCCGCAACAATTCCATTGATCCAGAGCTGTTGCAGCTCACCTTCACCGCTCCCATCCGCGCGGCTTTGCTCAGGCAGCAGTCGCCTGGCAAAACGGTTGAGGTGATCGAGGCCGTCACCGATTTCATCGCCCTCCACTGGAGCCAACAGGGCTGGGGATCCTTTCGCGCCTTTCTCACGGATCCAACAATCGCGGCTCCGTTTCAACAGGAGCAAACACAACACTTTGCCATGCTTGCGGCGGATATCATCGCCCAACTGGGAGGAGAATATACAACCTTTGCCGAGCGATTGCGTGTCGCCCAACGCAAGGATCTATTTCCCCGCAATCTGTTCAGCTTCGAAGAGCTGGAAGAGGAAACCGCACAGGTTGCCAGGTTTCCTGAAATTGAGCAGTTCACGATCACCACCGCCTGCATAAACTCGGTGCAACTAAGGGTGTTTGAGTTCGAAACAGCCACGATTCAAGGCGCCAACATCACAAAGAAAAGGGGAAGCAACCGTGGTTATCGCGAGCCGCTGGCAAGTGGTGATGTTGAAGCCCGCAGGCATGCCTCCCCAGGCGGTCAGCTGGCCCCAGCAGCCACCCTCGAAATGCTCCACATCCCCGCCGGCCGCTTCACCATGGGCTCCCCCCCGGATGAACCGGAACGCCACCAGGATGAAGGCCCTCAACACCAGGTGGAGTTGCGCGACTTCTTCCTCTCCCGCATTCCCATTACCCAAGCCCAATGGCTTGTGGTGGCCGGATGGCAGCCGCTATCAGGGGAAGAGCCTTGGCTACGCGAGCTGCACCCCGATCCGGTATCCAAACTCAACGATGCGGAGCGCTTTTTGGGGCATGAGCGCCCCGTGGTAAATGTGAGCTGGGCGGAGGCGATGGAGTTTTGTCGCCGTTTGAGCTTGCGAACGGGCAAGCATTACACCCTGCCAAGTGAGGCGCAGTGGGAATACGCTTGCCGAGCTGGCACCACCACTCCTTTCCACTTTGGCGAAACGATCAGCCCTGAACTGGCAAATTTCAATGGTAATTACACCTATAGGGAGGGCCAAAAAGGGGTTTGTCGCGAACAAACCACCGACGCCGGCAGCTTCCCCGCCAATGCCTGGGGGTTGCACGACATGCATGGCAACGTGTGGGAGTGGTGCGCTGATCACTGGCATGACAACTATAATAAAGCACCAGCAGATGATCGCCCTTGGATTAACAAGAAAGCCGGTGATGATTCAATCAGGCTGCTGCGCGGCGGCTCGTGGTTCTACTTCCCCGGGAACTGCCGCTCGGCTGCCCGCTACGGCGTCCACCCGGGCTACCGGCGCAGCAATGTGGGGTTCCGCGTCTGTTGCCTCCCCCAGGACTTGTTTCTTTACACTTAAAACCTTTAGTTCTTTACATTTGGCTGTTTTTTGATTTTGCAATTACATTCAATTTGCTAAAGATCTTATTGACTGGCGCCGCAGGCGCCTGAAAAAATTTTCACAAATCCCGCCATGACCGCCCCTGCCAGCCAAGCCATCTCCAGTGGCGAACTCCCCATCATTGAGGCCTGCTTAGACCTGATCCGCTGGTTCATTCCCCTGCTCCATCGCCTGCCCCGGCAGCACAAATTCGGCCTTGGTGATCGCCTCACAGCCAATCTATATCAGCTGCTGGATCAGTTGGTGCATGCGCGCTACGCCGCCAGCAAGCTGCCCATTCTCGAACCACTCAAGGCCCATATCGTGGTGATCCAGCTACAGATACGCCTGCTCCACCAATTTCAGCTGATCGAGCTCTCCCGCTACGAACACGCCAGCCGCCTGATCACCACAATCGCCAAACAACACAGCGGCTGGCTTCTCCAGCAACGTCGCCAAGCCAGCTAATCAGGTGTTGCACCACTACCGCAGCGATTCACCTGCCCCACTCACCGATCTCTGGCCGCGCATCACCAGCTTCGCCTCCCTTCATGCCGCTGCCCTCAACGCCCAGCGGGGCAAGCGCTACCGGCCCGCCGTGCTGGCCTTCAACGCCCATCTGGAAGCAAATCTCTTCCAGCTCCAACAGGAACTTCAAAGCTTCAGCTACACCCCCGGCCCCTACCGCCAGTTCGAAATCCGTGATCCCAAACGCCGTCTGATTTCCGCTGCGCCCTATCGCGATCGGGTGGTGCACCACGCCCTCTGCGCCGCCATCGTGCCGCCCCTTGAGCAACACTTTCTGCCCACCAGCTACGCCAATCGCCAGGGCTACGGCAGCCACAAGGCCCTGCGCCGCTTCGTGGCGGAAAGCGCCAGGCATCGCTGGGTGTTCAGCGCCGACATCCGCCTCTACTTCCCCAGCATCGATCTCACCATCCTCCGCCAGCAGCTCGCCCAACGCATCGCCTGCCCCGGCAGCCTCTGGCTCCTCGATCAGATCCTGGCCAACGGAGCCAGCATCGGCCCCGCGCTGCACACCTTTCCCGGAGACAACCTGCTCACGCCGCTGGAGCGCCCCTGCGGGCTGCCCATCGGCAACCTCACCAGCCAGTTTCTCGCCAATCTCCACCTCGATGCT
Organism: Prochlorococcaceae cyanobacterium; assembly: GCA_044356735.1. GTDB lineage: Bacteria > Cyanobacteriota > Cyanobacteriia > PCC-6307 > Cyanobiaceae > UBA5018. Next base: position 4,726 of record JBIKVR010000009.1, on the reverse strand, counting down.
CTCGACCACCATCTCGCCAACCTGCCTGGCATCACCGCCCACCTGCGCTACGTGGATGATGTGGCCCTCTTCGCCAACAACCTGGAGGCCCTCCGCCAGGCAAGGCGCGTGATGGAAGTCGAGCTGGAAAAGCTGCGGCTGCGGCTGCACCCGATCAAGAGCCAGCTTCGCCAGACCCGCCATGGCGTGAGCTTCGTGGGCTTTCGCGTGGTTTCTGGCCGGGTGCGCGTGCGCAATCACAATCTGCTCAAAGGCAAACGTCGCCTGCGCCTCCTGCAAGAAGGTGTGGTGACGGGCGCCCTGCCCGCAGCCACGGCTCGCGCCCGACTGCAGAGCTGGAATGCTCACCTCCGCCATGGCCACACCTGGCGCCTGCGCCGCAGGCTCTTCGCTGGGCTGGCTTTCGCCGATGGGTTGGTGTGAAGCCAAACCAGGGGGTTAAGTTGGCTTTGGGCGGGTCGCCCAGCTGCTGCGCGGCGGCTCGTGGAACAACAACCCCGGGAACTGCCGCTCGGCTTACCGCAACAACAACCACCCGGACAACCAGCACAACAATGTGGGGTTCCGCGTCTGTTGCCTCCCCCAGCACCCTTCAACGTCCGAGCCAGGGGATGGGAATCCTCTGGGAGCACAGGAGGGGTCCAGACCCGCTCCCGTGATCACCCACCGCTCAGGCAACGGGTGTTCCGCACAGCGCCAGGTGGGCCGCCCCGGGATTCCTCGGGAATGACAGCCCACCTTTTTCGCTGGCCTTAGCCCTCATGGCGCCATCTGAACTCGCATCAATCCCGAGGGAGTTGCATCCATGACCCGCTCCACCACCAGCCAAAACCCAGCCAGCCGCTGCTTCCCCTTCCTGCTCACCCAGCAGCGCCGCACCCAGGGATACCGCGAATGGCTGACGCCCGCCAAGCAAGCAAAAGGCAAGGAGGGCGACAGCCTCACCATGCTCTGGATACCGCCGGGCCGCTTTTTAATGGGCTCCCCGGCCGACGAGCCGGAAAGACTTGATGCGGAGGGGCCCCAGCACCAGGTGCGATTGCAGGGTTTTTTCATGGGGAAAACACCCGTAACTCAAGCCCAGTGGCAAGCGGTGGCCCTTTGGCGCCCCTCCGCTGGGCAGGGCCCCTGGAACGAGCGGCTGGATCCCGACCCGCTCGCCAAACTTGCAGAGCCGAAACGGTTTCGCGGCGCTCAACGGCCTGTGGTGAACGTGAGCTGGGATGAGGCGATGGAGTTTTGTCGCCGCCTGAGCCAACGAACAGGACGCCATTACACGCTGCCAAGTGAGGCGCAGTGGGAATACGCCTGCCGGGCTGGCACCAATACACCCTTTCATTTCGGTGCCACGCTCACCACAGAGCTAGCGAATTACAATGGGAAATACACGTATGGAGACGGCCAAAAAGGAGCTTTTCGCGAACAAACCATAGATGTTGCGAGCTTCCCCGCCAACGCCTGGGGGCTCCATGACATGCATGGCAATGTGTGGGAATGGTGTTTGGATCAATGGCATGAGAACTATGAGAATGCACCGGCAGATGGCAGTGCCTGGGTGGACGCGGATGACAGTCATACAAAAATAAATAAAGATTACAGATTTGCCGAAAGGCTGCTGCGCGGCGGCTCGTGGGACCTCAACCCCAGGTACTGCCGCTCGGCTTCCCGCTTCAACAACCACCCGGTCAACCAGCGCCTCAATGTGGGGTTCCGCGTCTGTTGCCTCCCCCAGGACTAATTTCTTTACACTTTAACTCTTTAATTCTTTACATTTGGCTGTTTTTTACTTTGATAAGCTCTAGTGAGGAACGCAAAGCCTATTCGCAATAGCGCCGTAGGCGCTTGGAAAATTTTTTTTGCACAGCTGCCCAGTTGCTATCCGCAGGCTGATGCAACCCAAAGGAGGCTTCCCTTGCCGCTCATCTGTTGTTCACCGCGCTCTCCCGCTATGCCATGCATCAAAGTTGGCTTAGTTGCTGATCCAGCTGGCCCACTCCAGCGGGGCGCTGGTGACCCGATGCTGACAATTCGATGCTGTCAATGCGCAAGTTTCTAGTCTCAAATAGCATCAAGATAGGGATAGATCGGCAGACTCGTCTCCGCTCGCTGGGCCTCAGATCCCTGCGGCCGATGCGATCGCGCAAACCTTCCCAGGCCCAGGGGTGAGGGCTGGTGAGCTCCAGGCAGCGTCATGCCGGCGGGAAGCAGTTCGAGCAGGCTATAGGTGGAAAAGAGACCCTGCAGCGGTGCACGGTGACTGTCAGCGAAGGTATCGATCGAAGCAGCAAGCCAGCCAATTCGGGATTACGGATATTCCCTATCGCGATGATCAGTAACTTCTTCGGCCTAACTTGCAACAGATGGCTTTGGATGCGGCGAGCTTATCGGCTTTCTGCTCTTCGCCATTGAGCTTTTCCAGGCAGGCTTGGAAGCTGTCGGCGAGGAGGAAGGCAATGGGGATTATTGTTCAGAAGCCGGATGAGGCCATGGTCATGGCGTGGTCATTGGCGGACGAGACAAGACGACAGGGAAGGTGCGCTGTAGTGAATTCCACGCAAGTGGCCATCGGCGTGGTGATCAAAGCGTGAGAACGGCCCCTCGTAACGGAAGCCGCAAGCACTGCTGCCATAGGGCTGCGGTCTGTAGATGCGGAGCAACGGTGCTGCCATCGGCAGGATCTCGATCAGCGGAGACGTGGACCTGCGGGGAGGGGGTGGATCAATCCTGACCACGACCCACCTGGCCCGCTTCCGCCAATACGTCTTCAAGGCGGCCGAGGCGGAGCAGATCCAAGGGGGTGGAGCCGCCGAAAACCGGATGGGGCTTTTGCAGCCAGCGGGCCTTGGCCAGGTTGGAGACCTGCAGGGCCTGCAGCACCTCGGCCAGTCCGTCGATCACACCGTTGGGGCCATCGGCGTCGAACTGCCAGAGGGGGAAGCGCCATTTCCCCTGATCAAGGATGCCCAGCAGGGTGCCGGCCCTGAGGCGGTCGTGCACCGTCTGGCGGCTGCCGGCTGCGAGGAGCTCGTTCACCTCGGCTGTACCGATGGTGGATGCCAGGAGCTGGTGGCGGAGGGCAAAGCTGCGCCGGAGTGCTTCGAACTCGAGCTGGGCGGGATTGGCGGGGGGCTCTCCCAGCCATTCGGCGAGCGGGTCGTCTGCCCTGGCGCTGGTGGCCGCCTCCAGCGGGGCCGCATTGGAGAGTGCCTGCAGCAGGGCCGCCTGGGCTGGCGGATCCAGCGGTGCGCGACGAAGCTGATCGAGAACGGCAGCCTGAAAATCAGCTTGTGGAGTCATGGCCGCTCCAGCGGACACCACCACTCTATCCCAGGCCGTAAGAGATGTAAGAGGAAGCTGCCATGCTGCAGGGCAATCTGATGGCTGTGGTCTCACCTATGGCCAGGATCAGGTCGATCAGGGGCTGGCTATTGCCGTTCATGAACACTCGGGTGGGGAGGGCATCCATGGCGCGACGCGGGGAGTGTGTACAAGTCGGCCTGGAGGAAGTCGGCAAACAGAAAAGCCATTCAAGACTTCATCAGAGTAAAAATAGATAACTGACCCAGAACAGATTAACGATCATTTGACCTTGCAACCAGCTGCTGCCCGTACGATGTTCGCACAGGCTTCGGCATCTGAGAGGGCGTTGTGATGCTCAAGGCGCAAGCCTAGGTAGGAACAAACGCTGGGCAGATTGGCTGGTTTTAACTGCCAGGTCTGTCGTGCAAGCCTAACGGTACAAAGGTAGGGGGCGCCTGGTGGAACCAGTCCATAGGTATTACAGCAGGCCTTCATGACACTGCTGTCAAAGCTTGCGTTGTGAGCGGCGATGAAACTAACGCCGTCGAACAGCGGCCTGAATTCACGCCAGAGATCCTTGAATGTCGGCTCGCTTTTCACGTCATTCCAGGTGATGCCATGAATATTCGTAAACATGAAATGTCTCGAAGGTGGCCTGATCAATCGGTAGGTGCGTGAAACAATCTGGAGTGCCTCAACGCGAATGATTGCCAACGAGCAGGCACTGTCACGAGAGCTGTTAGCGGTTTCAAAATCAAGCGCAACATACGAGGCTGCATTGGAAAATGCAGGCAAGTGGCTGGTTGAACTTGCCGATAACCGCAGCGAGGAAGATGAACGCGCCTCACGACGTATTGGGGTCAAGCCAGCCTGGAGTAATGCCAATTCAGCTTTTTTCAGAAAGAGCCGTTCCTCTCTTTCCAAATTGGCTGCACCCCAGCGATGCTTGTATACTTGCAGGTTCAGGAAACGGCTCACGTCAGCAGATGGCCAACCAAGTGAGCGCAATCGCGAGGTTTCGTCTGCATAGGGATCAGTCATGAGCCGAGTGCGGCAGAGCTGAGTATCACCTTAGAAATGGCAGCTTTGCGCGTAAATGTTATGGCCAGAATGGGCTCCGGTGTGGCGCCAGTGCTTCTGCAATCGAGGCCATCAGATCAAGGGACGATCCGCCTGCCGCAGCGGCACTGGCATCAGGCAAAGGCAAAGCTGCCGCCAGTCTGCACCTAAAGGAAGCATTTCTGCGGCACAACAGAAGCACTTGCAGTCAAGAGTTTTGGGCCTATGCACTAGGTGCATAGTTTTGAGCCTGCAACTGTGGCCGGCCGCCCATCCGGACCCAACATCATGCCGAACCGGTTACTCAGCCTCGGCAAGCTCGGCGCGGAGGACCAGGGCTGACTCAACGGAGAGCCGCAGGTGCTGA
>JBIKVR010000189.1:0-2726 GCA_044356735.1 Prochlorococcaceae cyanobacterium | reverse complement strand
TCGAACTGCCCCTCGGTAGAGGTAATATTGTAAACTTTCAGGTAGCTGCTGGCCGTCTGCTGAACCTATACCCCCTGACTATTAACGCTAGAGGGCAACTGAGCCGCAGCTGTATTAACACGATTGAGCACATTAACCTGATCAATGTCTGGATCGGTATTAGCTTTAAAGAAGACATTTATTTGACTGGCCCCTTCGCTGGTGCTAAAGGATGTGATATAGTCCATCCCTGGAGTGCCATTAATTTGTTGCTCAAGGGGGCCGGTTACGGCGCTTTCTACGGTAAGGGCATCGGCACCCGGCAGGTTGGCGTTTACCTGAATTGTAGGTGGTGCAATATTTGGCAAATTCTCAATTGGCAGCAGCGGCAAACTGATCACGCCCGCCAATAAAATCAAGATGCTGCACACCGTGCTGAGCACGGGGCGGCGAATAAAGGTATCTGAAAGACTCATCGGTTCACCTGGGCTGGATTTACAGGTTGCACGGAAAGACCGCTACGTAACTGGGCCAAATTACCTAGAACCACCTGGTCGGCTGCGGTAATTCCCTGGAGAACTGGATAGGCTCCAGCCTGCATCTTGCCGAGGCCCACAGGCACCTGGATCGCCACTGGCAGATCCGGACGTGGCTTGGGATCAGGACTTCTACCAAGCCTTTTAGTTGCCTCAGCCTCGCTGACCGCCAAAAACACAAAGGGCTTGCCGGCCTGCATGAGCACCGCCTGCTGGGGAATCATCAAATTCTGCCGTTTGGAAAAGATGATTGTTGCGCTAACCCGTTGATTGCTGCGCAGGGCAGCATCTGGGTTATCAAAAACAGCCTTAACCAGCAAAGTTTGACGTTGCTTATCCAGGGATGGCGCTACGAAAGTTACCGCCCCAGTAGCCGCCGGCCGCTTTGGATCTGGCCCCCTAAGAATTACCTGAAGCCCTGGCACCACCCGATCAGCTAGCTCACCTGGCACATCTAAGCGCACCCAGAGCTTGCTGTTATCAACCACACTGGCCACCACTGATCCCGCCTGAATCACATCACCAATTTTGTAATTAAGATTGCCTACATAGCCGGGGATTGGCGACAGCACGTTTTTGTAGGCGAGGGTGGCAGACGATGCCTTAAGCTGGTCGCTACTTTGAATCGCCTGGGTGACATAAAAATCGCGATCCTTGGTGGAAACCGCACCCTGCTGATTCAGGAAAATATATCGCTCAGCATTAACGCGATCCTAGCGAAATTCGGCGGCGCTGGCATCAACACTTGCCTGCTGCTGAATCTGATCCAAGACAAATAGCAGTTGACCCGGGCGCACCCGCTGGCCCTCGTACACCGGCATTTTCACAATGCGCCCGGCAATCTCAGGGGCCAGCCGTACTTCGCGGATCGCCTCAAGTGTGCTCTGATAATCAGCCGAATCAGGATTTACTTCAGGCCGTGGGGTCACCAGCACCACCTGGGGTGGCGGCGGTAATGGCAGCTGCCTTTCACTGCAGCCCACCAAGCTGCCGATCAAGCTGCCGGTCAAGCTGCCGCCGATCAATAGGCCTAGCAGGCCAGGCGTGATCTGAACCTGACGACTCACAGTATCAACACATACCTAAGAACATTAACGGAAAAACGCAAACAGCCCGAAAACCGCAATATAAAGTGAAATTTCAGTTAAGGAAGCTCTGGTAAACCTCAGTCAAGGCCAATTGAGACCTGATGCCACGCAGGTTCCCACCCAGGTGGCAGGATCGCCGTAATGGCGGTTTGCCAAAGTCTATTTAATCCAACCTCACCGGCTGGCCGTGGCGCAGGTTGATAACGCCGCTGGTGATCACCAGCTCGCCGGGGGCCAGCCCGCTGAGCAAGGGATAGCGAGTGCCCTGCAGCGGCCCCAGCCGCACGGGGGTCTGCAGGGCAAAGCGACTGGAGGCGGGCAGTTGGCGCAATTCCGCCAGGGGAGCTTTGCCCGGTTGGCGCTCCAGGGCAGCCAAATTGCCAATTCGATAGACAAAAGCCTGTCCGGCCAAGCTGGTCACCGCGGTGAATGGCACCGAGGCCTGCCAGGCCTGGTCGAACACCAGCCGGGTAGACAACCTCATCCCTGCCCGCAAGCGGCCCTTGGCATTGGCAAAGGCGGCCTTCACCAGCAATACCTGGCTGTCCGTACTCACGACCGGATCGGCGCTCAGCACCGCCCCCTGGGCCAACTCGCCACCGGCGGCATCGAACAACCGCACCAACTGGCCCGGCCGCAGTCGATCCGCCAGGTGGGCCGGCAGATCGATACGAGCCCATAGCCGATCGTTACGCAGCAAGCTCCCGATCGGACTGCCAGCCTGAATCACGTCCCCGGGCTTGACCCGAAAATCGGCCAAAGTGCCGTCGATCGGGGCGCGCAGTTGCTTGAAGCCCAGATCGGCGCGGCGGGCCACCAGGGCTTCTCGGGCAGCGATGTAGGTCTGGCGGTACTGGTCTCGGTCGATCGCACTGGCGGCACCCTGACGCACGAGTGCCGCATATCGTTCAAAATTGAGCTGGCTGGTCTGCATCTGGGCCTGCAAACTGGCCACCTCAGCCCGCTGCTGGGTCTGGTCAAGCACCAACAGCAATTGGCCCCGCTGCACCCGTTCCCCCTGCCGCACCAGCAGCCGCTGCACCCGCCCGCTCGCCTGAGCTGCCAACTGGACACTGGCTGCCGCCTCCAGGGTGCTGACGGTATCCACCCCATCGGCAAAAGG
>JBIKVR010000167.1:0-3882 GCA_044356735.1 Prochlorococcaceae cyanobacterium | reverse complement strand
CCGCCGACCGGGTCGGCAACTTGATCCTGCATGGCCCACCCGGCGTGGGCAAGACCACCCTGGCGCGGATCATCGCCGCCTCCACCAGATCCCACTTCAGCAGCCTCAATGCCGTGCTGGCGGGGATCAAGGATCTGCGGGCCGCGGTGGAGGCGGCCCAGCAACGGCTGGAGCGCCATGGACTGCGCTCCACCCTGTTCATCGATGAAGTGCATCGCTTCAACAGCGCCCAGCAGGATGCGCTGCTGCCCTGGGTGGAAAACGGCACCCTGACCCTGATCGGCGCCACCACCGAAAACCCTTTCTTTGAAGTGAACAAGGCGCTGCTGAGCCGCTCGCGCCTGTTTCGCATGCAGCCGCTGGAACCGGCCCAGCTGCAAGCCCTGCTGCAGCGGGCCCTCACCGATCCCGAGCGGGGCTACGGCGATCGCCAGGTGGCGATCACCCCAGAGGCGGCCGATCACCTGGTGGATGTGGCCAGTGGCGATGCCCGCAGCCTGCTCAATGCCCTGGAGCTGGCGGTGGAAACCACCGAACCCAACAGCGATGGGCTGATTCAAATCGATCTGAGCATCGCCGAGGAGTCGATCCAACAGCGGGCGGTGCTCTACGACAAACAGGGCGACGCCCACTTCGACACGATCAGCGCCTTTATTAAATCGCTGCGGGGCAGTGATCCAGATGCGGCCCTTTTCTGGCTGGCGCGGATGGTGGAAGCCGGCGAAAATCCTCGCTTCATCTTTCGTCGCCTGCTGATCGCCGCCGGGGAAGACATCGGCCTGGCCGACCCCCAGGCCATGGTGGTGGTGGAAGCCTGCGCGGCGGCGTTTGAACGGGTGGGTCTGCCGGAGGGCCTCTACCCCCTGGCCCAAGCCAGCCTCTACCTGGCCAGCGCGGAAAAGAGCAACAGCCTGCTGGGGGTATTTGATGCCCTGAAGCAGGTACGCAACAGCAATGGCCAACAGGTGCCGCCCCACCTGCGCGATGCCAACCGGGATGGCAAGGCCTTCGGCGACGGGGTGGGCTATCGCTACCCCCATGCCTATGCCGAGCACTGGGTGGCCCAGCAGTACCTACCCAAGACGCTGCAGGGTGAGGTTTTCTGGCAACCGGGCAGCCTGGGCTGGGAAGGAGCCCAGCGCCAACGGCTGCAACTGCGCCGCGCCGCCCAGCTGGCCGCAGCGGCCGAAACCGAGCTGGAGCACTGCGAGCTGATCAGTGCCGGGCCCAACGATGGCCCCCTGGACCTCTGGCTAAGGCGCCAGGCCGCGGCGGAGGGGGAGCGGCTAGATCGGTTGCGCCGCCGCTTTTGGCAGGGGGCCCAGTGGCAAAGGCACCAGCGGGTATTGGTACTGGGGGCCCGATCGCTGCTCTGGGCCCTCGATCCCCTGGCCGCCACCCCGGAGGGGCAGGTGTTGGTGGCCGTGGAAAGCGCCGCCGATCGCCAGCGCCTGGAAGCCCAGCTGCAACTGCTCGATACCCTGCGCCGGCCGAGCATCCTGATCTGCCAACCGGAAGAGCCGGCCCTGTTGGCAGCGGCGCTGGAGGGGCCGGTGGAATGGGTGGCTGGCCGACAGCCGTTCCGCGGACTGGCCCCGGCCGCGATCGAGGCCTGGATCAGCTGCCTAGATGCGCGGCTGGCTGGCCAGGGGCAGTGGCGACTGTTGTTCAGCGTGCCGCGGCTGGGCCCAGCTGGCGGCCTGCTGGCCCTGGGCCAACCGCGGGATGGGGGCTTAGCTGGCCTGCTTCAAGAGCTGGCCAACCTGGAACAACAGGCCCTCGACCTGGAGTTCGCACCGGCAATCCACTGCCAACGCTGCCTGGAGGATCGGCATTGGCTCCTGGATCAAGAGCGCTGGCAGGAGGCATTGACCATGGAGATAACGCCAAATCGAATTGAGCGCTGGCTCGCCAAGGGCAGTTCCTGGCGGCGCCAACTTGAATCAGTGGCAAATCGCCGCCTCAGCCAGGGCGAACTGCAGCATCTACAAAGAGGATTCGAGGCCAGCCTGGCTCAGCCCATGCCACAACAACTGGAACATCTGCTGGTCACCAGCAAGCGTGGCCCCCAGCCCCCCTCGATGGGGCCCGCCAAGCAGACCCAGCAACAGGGGTAACAGCAACCAATCCAGCTCACCCAGGTCAAATCACCTAGGTAAAATCACCTAAGACAACTCACCAAAGACCGCGAACCGGCTGTTGTGGCATGGGCTGGGCGGGACGGGCCTGGGCCACCGGCTCGAGCACCTGGTTGGCCTGAATGCAGGCCGGCAGGAATACGTACCAAGAGAACAGCGAGGTGCACTGGCCGGTACCGGGCTTACAACTACTTTGGTCACAGACGTTCTGGGCACCGGTATAGGTGCCGCAAGTATCGGCCAGGCGCATGTTGGTAGGCAGTTTGGCCATGATCGTGGCGGAGGAGATTTGTCCGTCAGCCGCATCGGCCATGATCGCCGAGCGCAGGGCCTGAACGGAGGTGCTGGTCATGCCCCAATAGGGGAAATAGCTAGTTGTTTGATTCTTGAGAAATTTCACCCCCGCATCGGAATAGAGGAAACGAGACACACCCATCAGATCAACGCTATAGGTCTTGGTCATCCCCTGGCGCACTTCTTCAGAGGTCCAACCGGAGCGGTACAGCCCCCCATCAAGGCCACGATCGGTGATCGAACCCGAACTGAAAAAAGTATTCATAGCTGATTGGTTGGTGGACCAAACTGCACCACCAGTGTTCCAGCGCACGGGCAGATCGCCCACCTTGTCAGATACCATGCCTGAAGTATTCATCTGCGGAGGTGGACCACCAACAAAGTCGAATGCCAAGGCAGGCGCCATAGCGGAAACCGCCAAAGCGCCGCCCGCCGCCATACCCGCCACAAGAATCTTGATCGGGCCCGCTACTGGCAACCTACGCAGCAGAGAGTTGCCCAGCATAGACATGACCGGCAAAGCCATAGCCGGCAGAGTCATGGCCGGCAGAGCCATGACTAGCCGACATTTGATAGATGGAGAGTTGATCGCCAGAGGGTTGATCATGAATGGAAAGTAGTCGATTCAATGAGGAATCTAGCCAGCTGCAACGCCTCCACACGATCCATCAAATTTTCGCAGCGAGTTTGATGCATGAAGGGAACATGCAGCTAGCCAAGCAACTTTGTCCAGCCCCAGCGAGTTAGGATTAGTTAACAGCGTTACTTCATCAGACTGATTGGGAGTACACCATCCATTGGTCCCAGCAGACCACCTAAGCTCGTATCGCTGTTACCCATGCCCCATGGCCCTAGAGATCGGAGACCCCGCCCCAGCCTTCAGCCTGCCCGACCAGGACGGCCAAATGGTCAACCTCGCCGACCTGGTGGGCCAGCGGGTGGTTATTTATTTTTATCCTAAAGATGACACGCCTGGCTGCACCAAAGAAGCCTGTAATTTTCGTGATCAGTGGAATGCTTTCAAGCAGCATGGCATCCAGGTGATTGGCATCAGCAAGGACAATGCCGCCAGCCATACCAAGTTCATCGCCAAGTTCAGCCTCCCCTTCCCGCTGCTCACCGACGCCGAGCCCTGTGCCGTAGCCACGAGCTACGGCAGCTACGGCCTAAAGAAGATGATGGGTCGTGAATACATGGGAATGATGCGCCACACCTTCGTGATCGATACCGAAGGCAAGATAGAAAAAATTTATACCAAAGTTAAATCTGAAACCATGGCCGACGACATCCTCAAGGACCTGGGTCTGGCCTAAGGCTCGCCAAGGTAAGACTCGCCAGAGCATCAAGGGCCAGATTCGGGGCCAACCGCCAAGAGCGTCGCGACGCCTTCAGCAACGCTGCCAACAGGGGGCCATCGCCGCCGGTGAGCCACATACTCCATTCATCAACA
>JBIKVR010000035.1:0-22503 GCA_044356735.1 Prochlorococcaceae cyanobacterium | reverse complement strand
ATCAACATATTCATCAACATGTTTATCAGCATATTTATCAACAACTTTATCAACATATTTACCAGCAGTGCTTATATCCGAACTTACATCCGAGCCTGAAGGAATTAAAATTCTTTCCTCGGCTGCGGCATTGAGGGCGGCGGCCAGCCCCCGCAGCACGCCGGCCTGCATCGCCGCCACCGTGGCCTGGGGCCAGGGATCTGGGTCCAGCACCAATTTCCCAGCCTGAGGGGGCAGGTTGGCGGTGCCGGCGTTCAGGGCCCGCAACTGCAGGGCAGCGCCAGCCATTAGCCGGCCGCCAACAAACCGCCCGCGGCGATCCACACAGGTGAGGCTCAACACCGTGCCCGCATCGGCCACCAGCACCGCCGATCCGGCAGCGGCGCTGCGCCAGGCCTGCCAGCCCACCAATGCCCTGTCTACGCCAAGCCAGGGGGGCATCCCGGCCAGGGGCACATCCTGGAGGATCAAGCGGCGGCTTGGATCCAGACCAGCCTGCGGAGGCACCGGGCCCACTGCCGCCCAGCCGAGCAGCTGCCGGTCCGCCCAGGCCTGCAGCCGCGCCAGGCCCGCCGCTGGACTCTCATCGACATATTCACGAATCCCAGTAGCGGCCTGATAAGCCCAGTGCCAGCGACTATTGCCAATCAGCAGCCAGCAGTTCAGATGCCCTCGCCCATCAGGCCGGGCAGGTGAATGCCGCACTCCTGCTTGAGCCCGCCAAAGCGGGTGGCACGACCGCTGGCTTCCAAGCCATCTGGGCCGCTGGAGTGCCAATCCCCCACCGTTGAATAACCCTTCTCAAATAGGGGGTGCTGGGGCAGGTCATGGTCCTGCATGTAATAAAAAATATCTTTATTTGTCCAATTGAGCAGCGGTCGCAGCGACCAGCGCTGGCGTACCGGCTCAAGGTGCCGCATGCCCTGGCGGTGTTCTGTCTGCTGAAGCCGCACGCCACTGGCCCAGCAGGCCACCTGCAACTCTTCCAGCAGCTGATCGAGCGGTTCCACCTTGCGTATGTAGTTGTAAAGCTCCAGATCTTCCAGCCGACCTGTGTTCCACAACTGGCCCCGCAGTGCCTCCATCCGCGCCGGGCTGCAGCTGGCTTGGGCCACGTGCAGATCCAGCTGCAATCGATCGCTCAACAGCTCGGCATAGTGGTAGGTCTCGGGGGGTAGGTAGCCCGTATCCACCCAGATGACGGGCAGCGGAGAGCCGAAACGCTTGGCCACCTCACTGGCCATATGCAGCAATACCGCCGCCTGAATGCCGAAGCTTGTGGTCATTGCGAAGCGCTCGCCAAAGCGAGTCCTGGCCCAGATCAAGCGCTCCTGGGGGCTCATCGGCTCCAGCTCAGCGCAGGCGACCGCCAGGTCGAGGGCGCAGTCGTTGAGGTCCTTGGGCAGAGTGGGTAAAAGCGCTGTCGCCATCAAGCCATCATTACCTGCTGCCGTCAGCATCCGGGAAGGGGGCCAGCCCATCTGGTTAGGGTTCGTAGAGGCGATGCGGTGACAACAGGCGTGTCAAAACCTGTGGTAATTGCCGGTGGTGGCTTCGGAGGTCTCTACACGGCCCTGGCCCTGGCCAGCAAGCGCCATCACCCGCCGATCCTGTTGATCGAACCGGGCGAGCGCTTCCTGTTTTTGCCCCTGCTCTACGAGCTGCTCAGCGGCGAGCTGCGCAGCTGGGAAATTTGCCCCCGCTACGACGCCCTGCTCGCCGGCCGTGGCGTGGCCTGGCTGCGGGATCGGGTCACGGCGGTAGACGCCAACAGCCATCAGGTGCACATGGCCAGCGGCCGCAGCCTCCAGTTCAGCCAGCTGGTGCTGGCCACCGGGGGGGGAAATGAAACCTTCGGGGTGCCCGGGGCCCGGGAGCATGGCCTGTTCTTCCGCACCCTGGCCGATGTGGAGCGCCTGAATCAGCTGGTCGAAACTTTGCGGCAGCGACGAGGCGCCCAGCAGCGCATTGCCATCGTCGGTGCGGGCCCCAGTGGGGTGGAACTGGCCTGCAAGCTGGCCGATCTGCTGGCTGGCGCCGCCACGGTGGCCCTGATCGAGCAGGGGCCCACCGCCCTGCCCCAGGCGCGGGCCTTCAACCGGGAGCAGGCCCTGGCAGCCCTGCAACGGCGCAATGTGCGCCTGCACACCGCCACGGCGGTGCTGGCGGTGGAGGCCGGCCAACTACAGCTGGCGGGGGGGCAAACCCTGGCAGTGGATGCCACCATCTGGACCGCTGGGCTGCGCCTACAGCCGCCGCCGATCAGCCCGGCCGCCGCCAGCGACCGCCGCAGCCGCCTCTGGGTCACCCCAGAACTGCGACTGCTCCACAGCGCCGATATCTATGCCCTTGGCGATGTGGCGGCCCTGACCCCCCAAGCCAGCGACCAGGATGGCGACGATGCGGTTCAGCCCCTGCCCACCACGGCCCAGGTGGCCTTCCAGCAGGCTGAGTGCCTGGCCAACAACCTGATGCGCGCCGCCGCCGGCGAGCCCCAGGAACCGTTCCGCTATCAGGATCTCGGCGAGATGCTCAGCCTGGGCATCGGCGAGGCCAGCGTCACTGGCCAAGGCCTCACCCTGGCCGGCAAACCAGCCTTCCTGCTGCGACGCCTCGCCTATCTCGCCCGCCTGCCCGGCAGACCCCACCAGCTCAAGGTGGCGGCCGGCTGGCTGGCCGACTGGGGCCGATGAAGGCGCCCCAGGCCCTGCTGCTCGATGCCATGGGCACCCTGATCGGTCTGCGCCGTTCGCTGGGCCACACCTATGCCGAGCTGGCCGCCGACTTTGGCCTCACCCTGGAGCCGGCGGCGATCGATCGGATGTTTCCCCACATCTACCGACAGGCGCCACCCCTGGCCTTTCCAGGCCTGGAGGGCAAGCAATTGCGCCAAGCGGAGCTGGATTGGTGGGGGGCCCGCATCGGCGCCTGCCTGTCCGCCACCGGCCAAGTCAAGGCCGACGAGCTGCCGGCCGGGCTGGTGGAAAGGCTGTTCGAGCGGTTCGCGGACGCGGCCCTCTGGCAGGTGTTTCCGGAGGTGCCGGCCTGTCTGGAGCGTTGGCGCAGCCGCCCCCTGAAGTTGGCGGTGGTGAGCAACTTCGACAGCCGACTGCCGGGTCTGCTGACAGACCTGGGGGTAGCTAAGGCCCTGGATGCCCTGGTGATTTCCAGCCAGGTGGGAGCGGCCAAGCCCGATCCAGTGCCCTTCCAGCGGGCCCTCGAAATCCTGGGACTGAAAGCCCACCAGGTGTGGCACGTGGGGGACAGCCCGGAAGATGAGCTGGGCGCCCAGGCCGCCGGCATCCGCTGCCTGATGGTGCGCCGCCCTTGAAGCAGGGCGCCCTGGCTGGACGTACCGCGGGGCTGCGCCCCTCCCAGCGCAGACGGCTGGAGCAGCTGTGCCATCGCCGCCATCCCCTCGATGGGGCTGCGGATCTGCTCACCCTGCAGCGCCTCGGGGCCGAAAGTCGCGAGCTGGAACTACCACTCACCCTGGTGGTGGATGGCCGCGGCCTGGCCCGACTGCTGTGGGTGGGCCCCCTGGAGCAGTCGGGCCAACTGCTGGAAAAGCTGCCCGGCTCCCAAAGGCGCCAGGGCAGCGATTGGCGGCTGCTGAGCTGCTGTGGTCGCAGCAAACAACTGCCACCCGGCCGGCAGGAGGGGATCGTGGGCCTGGATCTGGCCCCCCAGTTCTGGCTGCGCTTCGCCGACCAGGCCCAGCCGGGCGGCCATTGGCCAGCCCAACTGCTGGCGGCGGATCCCTCGGCGGCAGATCCTTGGCAGCTGCTGGAGCAGGGGGACCTGGCCGGGCTCTGCGAGCGCGATCCACTCAGCCTGGTCGCCGCTCCAGCCACCGCCAGCCCAGCCACCAGTGGCCCAGACAGGATCGGCCCCGGCAGCGGTGACCCCGATCGGGCAGCCAGCCGGCCAGGGGGCGGCAGCGAGCAAGGGCAGCGCCAAAGTTCAGCGCCTGGTGTGGAGCGGGTGCTGCTGCTGGCCCTGACGCCCGGGGATCGCCAGGCGGCCCAGCGTCTGATCGGCGAGCTGGAGGGGCTGGTGCGCAGTGCCGGCGCCGAACCGGTGGGCGTGGTGGAACAGCGCCGCAGCCTGATCTCCCCCCAGACGATCTGGGGGGAGGGCAAACTCAGCGATGCGGCCCTGGAGGCCAGGCGCCTGGGCGCCACGCTGGTGGTCACGGACCGGGAACTGACCCCAGTGCAGGCCCGCAACCTGGAGCGGCTACTGGATTTGCCGGTGAGTGACCGCAGCGAGCTGATCCTCGACATCTTTGCCCAGCGGGCCGCCAGCGCCGCCGGCAGGCTGCAAGTGGAGCTGGCCCAACTGCGCTATCGCCTGCCTCGGCTCAGCGGCCGGGGCCTGAGCCTGTCCCGCCAGGGCGGCGGCATCGGCACCCGCGGTCCAGGGGAAACCCAGCTGGAAAAAGATCGCCGCGCCATCGCCCGCCGCATCGAGCGGCTGCAACGGGACGCCCGGCAGCTGGGCGAACATCGCGAGCGGCTGCGGCGTGGTCGCCAGGGCCTGCGGCGATTTGCCCTGGTGGGCTACACCAACGCCGGCAAGAGCTCCCTGCTCAACGCCCTCACCCGCGCTGGCGGCGGTGCGCCGGTGTTGGCCGCCAACAAGCTGTTTGCCACCTTGGATCCCACCACCCGGCGGCTGGATTTGCCCGATCCCCGGGGGGGGCCATGCGAAACGGCGCTGATCACCGACACTGTGGGCTTCATCCGCGACCTGCCGCCGCCACTGGTAGAGGCTTTCCGATCCACTTTGGAAGAAACCCTGGAGGCCGATGGGCTGTTGATCGTGGTGGATCTGGCCGATCCGGCCTGGCCCGAGCAATGGCGCACCGTGCACGCCATTCTCGATGACCTGGGCACCAGCACGCCGCGACGGCTGCTGGGCAACCAGATCGACCGCTGCCCCGCCGCCGAACTGGAGCGGGCTCGCAGCCTGGAGCCAGACGTCTTGTTTGCATCGGCCACTGATGGGCTGGGCTTACAGCACCTGCGCCAAGCACTGCGGCACTGGCCCATTGAGTCGACGGCCAAACAACAGGCGGCCAACTACGGGGGCTGCGCAATAGAATGGGCGCCAAATACTTTAGACGTCAAGCACAGTAGACGTCAAGCACAGTAGACGTGAGATGCAGTAGATGCGAAATGCAGTAGACGTGAAACACAAGACAGCTAAATACCATGGCGTCGAAATACCATGGCGTCGAAATACCGTGGCGTCGAAATACCATGGCGCCTAAAAACCATGGCGATGAATACCATGGTGTCGAAATACAACGTCACTGGGGCGGGGAATCCAGCCAAGCCCTGTCGTACCAAGCTTAGAAGCCTGCGCCCCAGAGCCCAGCGGCGAAAACCGATTCCCGACGCGTTTACCGAGCTATGCTCGTAAGCGAACGATTGGGCTGATCAGCCCCTCTGTTCGCGATCCTGTCTTACCCCCCCTTTCCCCCAGACCCATGGCAGCCCTGCAGCTCGGTGACACTGTTCCAGATTTCACCCAGGAATCCCAATTGGGTCCGATCAACTTTTATGACTTTGCCGCCGACAGCTGGGTGGTGCTGTTTTCCCATCCCGCCGACTACACCCCTGTCTGCACCACCGAGCTGGGTGAAGTGGCGCGGCTGCGGGCCGAATGGGACAAGCGCAACGTCAAGACGATCGCCCTGAGTGTCGATTCCGCCGAGAGCCACCAGGGCTGGATCTGCGACATCAATGAAACCCAATCCACCACGGTGGATTATCCGATCCTCGCCGATCAGGACAAGACCGTGGCCGATCTCTACGGAATGATCCATCCAAATTCGCTCAACAACCTCACGGTGCGGTCGGTGTTCGTGATCGACCCCAACAAGAAGCTGCGCCTGCAGATCACCTACCCCGCCAGCACCGGCCGCAACTTCGATGAAATCCTGCGGGTGATCGACTCCCTGCAGCTCACCGATTCCCACTCCGTAGCCACGCCAGTGAACTGGAAGGACGGCGAGGACTGTGTGGTGGTGCCCTCCATCCCCACCGATCAGGCCCGGCTCAAGTTCCCCAAGGGCGTCACTGAAATCAAGCCCTACCTGCGCCTGACTCCCCAGCCCAACAAATGATCTGGGCCGCCAAACCGGGGGAGCGGCCGGGGCTCCCCCGGTGGCGATCCCCAGCCAGCCTGAGCGCCCCTCCGATGCGGGTGTTGGGGCTGATGAGCGGCACCAGCGCCGACGGCGTCGACGCGGTGCTCGCCGAGTTCTCGGGCCCAGCCCGGCGGCCCCGCTGGCGCATCCTCCATAGCGCCAGCCTGGCCTACCCCACCAAGCTGCGCCAAGAGCTGGTGGCCATTGGCCAGGGCCAAGCCAGCAGTGCCGCCGCTCTGCTGGAGTTGGCGGAAGCGGTCACGGAGGCCCAGGCAGCCGCCGCCCAGGCCTGCGACCCCCGGGGCCTGGCCCAGCTGGTGGGCTGCCACGGCCAAACCATCTGGCACCGCCCCCCCTGCGGCGCTGGCCAGGCCGATAGACAGGCCGATGACCACAACCATGGTCAGAGCCGGCGAGGCGCCAGTTGGCAGCTTTTGCAAGCGCCGCTGCTGGCCAGCCTGCTGCGGAAGCCGGTGATATTCGACTTTCGAGCGGCCGATTTGGCCTTGGGGGGCCAGGGAGCGCCGCTGGTGCCCCCCTGCGATGAAGCCCTGCTGGGCCGCGTCGGCGGCTGGCGGGCCCTGCTCAACCTGGGGGGGATCGCCAATCTCACCCTGCTGCCGCCGACTCTGGGCCCGGATCGGCAACAGCCGGTGCGGGGCTGGGACTGCGGTCCGGCCAACAGCCTGCTGGATCTGGCGGTGCAGCGCTTCAGCGGCGGCAAATTGCTCTGGGACGCCGAGGGGGCCTGGGCCCGCCGCGGCCAGATCGATGAGCAGTTGATCGAGCACTGGCTGCAGGCCCCCTATTTCCAGCAGGCTCCCCCCAAGTCCACCGGCCGGGAACTATTTGGTGCCAGCGACCTGGAAACCCGCCTGGCCGACCTCAGCCGCAGGGCCGCCAGCTCCGGCCTTGGTCTCGATGCCGCTGATGCCATGGCCACCCTGACTGCCTTCAGTGCCGCTGTGGTGGCCCAGGACCTCAAGGGCGGCCCCACACCGCTGGAGCTGTTGGTGGCTGGCGGGGGTGCCCGCAACCAGCTGCTGATGGAGCAGTTGCAACGGCGTTGCCCCGGCACGGCGGTGCGATCCCTGGCTGAACTGGGCATTGACGAGGCTCAGCGCGAGGCCCTGGCCTTCGCCCTGCTGGCCTGGTGGCACCTGCTGGGCCAGCCCGGTTCGGCCCCGGCCGTAACCGGAGCTTCCCGGCCGTCTGTGCTGGGGGTTTGCGCAAAACCCTGACTGCCCTGGCCTGGTACTCCTCTGGCTGGTTTCGAGCAGCGGCCCCGCCAGCGGCGTAACGGCCGGCTACAAGCTCAATGGCAAAGGCGACAGGCGCACCTGTGCACCCATAGGTTCAACCCAGTCGGTTCGTGCCCATGACCGCCAGCAACCCAGGCGAGGGCGGCAATGCCCTGGCCCTCTACGGCCGCATCAGCGCCGAGCAGGAGCTGAGCAAATCCCTGTTTCGCCAGGCCCTGCAGGATCCGAAGGGAGCCCTGGAGCGCATTGTGCAGCTGGGCCGTGATTGGCAATTACCGGTCACTGCTGAGGAGGTCAAGGCCCACCTCGGCTCCCTTGACGATGGCGCCAGCAAGCAATGGCTGCTCAAAGCCCGCGGTGGCCTCTGAGCGGCGCTGGCTGCCAGGGCGATTCAAGCCACCGCCGCCGGCCCAGCTAAAAAACAGCCAGTAACTGACGATCGCCAGACCGGCTGCCACCACAAGGGCCGTCACCTGCTCGAGGCGTTTAATCATGGCGGCGGCGGCAGGGCGATGTCAGTTTGGCGGAGGCCGGTGGGGCAAGTGCGGCCAAACCCCGCCGGTCGATTTTGGCGGCGGCTGGCCGGGCGTGGCTTTTGGCGGCTCGCCGGGGATGATGCGGGGTGGCTAGCTTTCCATTTGCAGCCGCGCCGTCCTAACCACCCTCCCCTCCCCGTGCTCCGCCTCGAACGCATCGGCAAGATCTATCCCACCGGTGAGGTGCTGCGCGACGTCACCTGGGAGGTAAAACCAGGGGATCGCATCGGCTTGGTAGGCGTCAACGGTGCCGGCAAATCCACCCAGCTGCGCCTGATTGCCGGCTTGGAGGAGCCCAGCAGTGGCCAGGTGGTGACCCAGGGGAACCCCCGCATCGCCTACCTGCAACAGGAGTTCGATGTCGACCCCAACCGCAGCGTCCGCCAGGAACTGTTTCAAGCCTTTGGCGAGGCGGCGCTGGTGCTAAATCGCCAACGACAGGTGGAGGCGGAACTGGCGGGCGAAAAAGCCGCCAGCGACCCGGAACACCTGGAAGTTCTGATCCACGAACTCGGCGCCCTGCATGAGCGCTTCGAGGCGCTGCATGGCTACGAGCTCGATGCCCGCATCGACAAGCTATTGCCCAGCATTGGCTTCAGCGTGGAGGGGGCCGAACAACTGGTGGCCGACTATTCCGGCGGCTGGCAGATGCGCATAGCCCTTGGCAAAATCTTGCTGCAAGATCCAGACCTACTGCTACTGGACGAGCCCACCAACCACCTGGACCTCGAAACAATTCAATGGCTGGAAAATTACCTGGTTGATCAGACTGCCGCCCTGGTGGTAATCAGCCATGACCGCACCTTTTTAGACAGAGTATGCACCCAGATAGTCGAAACAGAGCGGGGCATTTCCCGCACCTATCTAGGAAATTATAGCCAACACCTGGAACAAAAACTGCTGGAACGCGAGGCCAGTCAGGCCGCCTTTGATCGCCAGCAGAAGGAATTATCCTCCCAGCAGGCCTATATCGATCGTTTCCGGGCCAGCGCCACCAGATCCACCCAGGCCAAAAGTCGGGAGAAGTTACTGGAGAAGGTGGAGCGAATCGAAGCGCCCATTGAGAGTCTTGCGGGGCCAAAATTCCGCTTCCCAGAAGCGCCACGCTCCGGCCGCATCGTGGCCGAAATCAGCGATCTCAGCCACACCTATGGCGAAAAGATTTTGTTTTTAGGCGCCAATCTAGAGGTAGAGCGAGGCGAAAGGATTGCCTTTGTTGGCCCAAATGGAGCAGGCAAATCCACCCTGCTACGGCTGATCATGGGGATGGAGAAACCCGATGATGGCCAGGCCATGATCGGCGAGCACAACGTGGTGGCTGGCTACTTTGAGCAGAACCAAGCCGAAGCCCTCGATCTAGAAAAAACCGTTATCGACACAATATTTGAAACCGTTCCCGACTGGACCCAAACTCAGGTGCGCTCCCTGTTGGGCAGCTTCTGCTTCTCCAACGACAGCGTGTTTAAGCAGGCGGGCAAACTCTCCGGTGGCGAGAAGGCCAGACTCGCCCTGGCTTTGATGCTGCTGAAGCCCTGCAACCTGCTGCTGTTGGATGAGCCCACCAATCACTTGGACATTCCGGCCAAGCAGATGTTGGAAGATGCCTTGATCGAATACGAGGGGGCCGCGCTACTGGTAAGCCACGACCGCACCTTCATCGCCCGGGTAGCCAACCGCATCGTGGAACTGCGCGATGGCGAACTGGTGCTATATCGGGGCGACTACGCCTACTACCTGGCCAAGAAGCAGGAGGAAGCCGACCAGGCCCTGGCGGCAGCCGCCCAAGCAGACCGGCAACAGAAGCAGGCCAGTGCCAGAGCCAAAAACAATGAAAAACTGGCTCAGAAACGCCAGGCCAAGGCCGAAGCTCGCCAAGCCAAGGCCTAAATCCAATCCAGGTGCCCTGGCGGCGCCGGATCGGAGTGCAAGAGCGTCATACAACCCCCGCCCATAGAAGCACCGAACAGTTGCCCCCAAGCCAGAGCTGAACTTGCCGCCAGCCAAGGCAGGGGTAGCGCTGCCACCCGGCTGCCACCAGCACCCGATCCAGCTGCCGCCAGCCCGCATCTGCCTGGAAGGTTGACGCCGCCAAACCCGCTGGGCTCCAGCCTCTGCCACACAACTTCATGGTTGCCTAGGCATACCCACTCATTTTTGAGACCAAAGCGAAACAAACGGCGTCAGTGTGCATAGGCTGACAACACCATCCCCTAACGGAGCTCGGTCATGTCAAGCGGCTTCCAACCGTTCAGCACCCCTTTCAACAGCGGTTCATTCCGTGGCGGCGGCCCCAGCGAGGCTGGCACTGGCCACCAACACCACTCCACCAGCGACGCAATGGAAACTTATTTCAGCTGCATCACCACCTGCTCCCTGGACGATGGGGAATGCGTCACACGTTGCGTCGATGAGCTGCGCGAACAGGCCTGAAGCGGTCAGGCGGGGCAGCCTGACAGGACCGCCAAGCCACGAAACCAACACGAAATCAGGGCAAGCGTTGCAACCGCTACGCAAGCCCTTGAAACAGTTTGTAGCATTGGGACTGATTAAAGCCCCATCGCGAAGTTCAGTCATGTCCGAACCGCTAGCACTGAGTCTCGGCCAAAAGTTTGAGCTCGAGCGCATGAGCCGCGCCATCGACGCCACGGCCGACCTGCAAACCCTCCAGGGAATTGCCAAGCAACTACTGCAGGCCTGGCATAGCCAGAAAGCCGCAACCCAGTGGGTTATGCGCCAGCAGCTTGAGGCTCCATCACGCTTCGCAGCTGGATTTAGTCAGCAGTCTCCCAGCGAGGCCTGATCAAGCATCTGCCAAGTCCACCTCTGGCTGGCATTTCTGCCACCTGTTAAGCCTCACACCAATCCGACATCAGCCCATATCGCCAATACAGCAGCCAAGCAGGCAAGTTCAAAACATTGCAATCCCTGTTAGCTCCATGAGCTGCACCGGGCAAAGACGGAACAGCCAGCCTAGTTGCCGTTATTGATAATAAGCAAATGCATTTCACGCCAAATCAAATCAACCCCAAATCATAAGATTAATTTAGTTTAACTCGCTGAATAGCCTGGCATAGATCCGCCGCCTATTCTGCAATCCCGTCCAAGGCTCATTTCAGCCGAAACTGCGTAATTCCAAGTTTACGCCAGCATTTAACCGCCCATTTGGACTGGAGTAACCTCCAATTGCAGTCTGCGATTATCCCTTTCCACGGTAAGTAGCAGCGGACGACCCACCCCTGCCCGCTCCACGGCAGCGACTAAATCTGCTGGAGTTTGCACCAACTGCCCGGCCGCCGAGACCACCACATCCCCCTGGCGCATCCCTGCCTTAGCGGCTGGACCGTTCTGGACCAAAGAAACCACCCTTGCGCCAGCTCCAGTAGCTCCGCCTTCGGCCGCCTGCACAGTATCGAGAGCCAGGCCGATGAACGGATGACTGACCCGGCCAGAGGCGATCAATTGGGCTGATATCTCCCGCGCCCGATTAATTGGGATGGCAAAGCCAAGGCCAGCTCCAGGCCCCGTTCGCACCAGGGTATTGATGCCCACTACCTCGCCATCGGCATTGAGCAGGGGTCCGCCAGAATTTCCAGGGTTGATCGCGGCATCAGTTTGGATTAAATCAAGGCGCTTATCCATTATCCCGAGCTTGCTGGCATTGCGATTGAGGCTACTAATGATTCCCAGGGTCACGGTGTTATCAAGGCCGTAGGGATTACCCACGGCAATGGCCCAGTCGCCCACGTGGACGGCGTCGGAATTGCCCAGAACAGCCACGGGCCATGGGCCCGATCCCACCAGCCTCACCAGGGCCAAATCGGTGATCCGGTCGATGCCAACCACCCGAGCGGCCACCCGCCGGCCATCGGGCAAGCCCACCGTGACCCGCTCGCTCTTATCCACCACATGGGCGTTGGTGAGGATCAGGCCATCGGCCTGGAAAATCACACCACTGCCCTGACCTCGCTCGGTGCGTTGGGGAGGGGGGGCCACTTGGGGCAGTGCAAAGAATTGACGGAACAGGGGATCCGCCAGCAGGCCCCGGGGCAGAGCTCCCACGGCAGCTCCCGGCGCCATCACCTTGCGCTCCGTATCGATGGTGACCACCGCAGGCCCAGCGCGACGAACCGCGACGGCCACAAACGACTGGCTGGAGAGGAGACCCGCCTTGGCCGACTGGGCCCGGCTAGGGGGGGAGGAGCCCAGCAGCAGCGCCCCGCCGAACAGGGGGCCAGCGGCGGCCGCGAAGCTGCCGATCAAACTGGCGACCAGCACAGTCCTGGGCAGCCGCAGCCGGGCAAAGAACCGAGACAGGACAGGGGCAGCGGTGACCATCACACCCAATCCCTAGAGATCAATCTTTAAACCGTAGTCAGGTTCAGGCGCTCGGGGCGAACATTCGCCCCGGGAACGGCCGTAAGCTAAATAAAGTTTTTTTACAAGAGATGGACACCAGTCGCCTGCTGCTGGCTTTTCTCACCTTTGGCGCAGCCTGTACCACTCTCTGGGCCTGGCTGTTGGCTAGCGCCGCAGATCAACAGCAAACCTCTTCAGCGGTGCAGCAGCGTGCCCCCCTGGCTTCGCCGCCAAGGCCAGAGCGGAGCAGGTCATGATGGTTCGACAATGGGTAGTGGCCAGAATCCACTGCCCGGCGGCCTGGTCATGAACGCCCTGCTCTCCCAGATCTTTCCGCTGATCTACGGGCTGTGCTTTTTACTGCTGCTCTGGCAGGCCTTTCAGGTGATGCGCCGCGGCTTCTCGGCCGTCCCCAGGCCCTCAGATGTGATTGCCGGGGACCGCACCGGACGCCCCACCATTCATCCCGAACTGCTCGATGCCGAAGGTCGCATCACCAGGGAAAACCTGCTCACGGTGCGCTTCAGCGACCAAGCCAACGACCCGCAGGCTCAGGAGCCGCCCGCTGAATAGGCTCGCTGATGTGACTCGTGAGATTGAAGGTGGAACAAAGGCCAGAACAGCGTGCGGTGGATCAGCGCACCAGGATTGTGGCCGCGGTCCTGCGCACGCTCAAACTGCCCCCCCGCTTTCGCCTCAAGCTGGTGAAGGAAGATCCGGTGCGCCTGGAGCTCAGCCTCACCCCCGCCTATGGCAAGGCGCCGATCCTGGTGGGCCTGGTGGAGTCCCAGGATCTGGTGGCCCGCCGCGATCGGGAGGGCCGCATCCCCCGCGATCTGCCGGGCACCTGGGATTGGACGGTGCGCCACGGCAAGGTGAGCACCGGCGGCTGGAATCCCTTTCTGAAAGAAGCCCTGCAGACGATTTTTGAAACGGGTCTGCCGGCGATCATCTACGAAGAAACCACCGGCGAGGATTACCACCCCGTGGATGGCATGCGCCACGTGCGCTGAGGTCCCTTAGCTAACGGCCCCGCACTGATGGCCCCGCACTGATGGCCCTCTACTGATGGCCCTGCACTGATGGCTCCCCTGCCGAGACCGCGGCAGCCACTGCCCATCGACAGCCTGCTGGCAGCCATCGGCGAGGCCCTAGCCCCGCCGGGAGCCACCCTGGTTTTGCACGCCCCGCCGGGAGCCGGCAAGACCAGCCGCGTGCCCCTCTGGCTGCTGGAAGGCCTTGAGCCAGGCGGCAAGGATCAAATCTGGATGCTGGAGCCGCGCCGCATCGCCGCCAAATCGGCAGCGAGGCGGCTAGCTGCGGAACTGAACGAACCGGTGGGCCAGCGGGTGGGCTACAGCGTGAGGCTGGAATCGCGCCGCTCCAGCGCCACCCGCATCGAGGTGCTCACCACCGGCGTGTTTTTAAGGCGCCTGCAGGGCGACCCAGCGCTGGAGGGGGTGAGCTACCTGCTCTTCGATGAATTCCACGAGCGGGGCGCCGATACCGACCTGGCCCTGGCCCTGGTGCGCCAGGCCCGCAATCTGCTCACACCAGAGCTGCGCATCGCCCTGATGTCGGCCACCCTGGCGGCCGCCCCCCTGGCCGCGGCGATCGAGGGAGCCCAGGTGCTCAGCAGCCAGGGGCGCAGCCATGTCGTGGCCATCAGCCATCAACCGGCGAGGCCCATGGAGCGGCTGGATCACCAGGTGCTGCGGGCCCTGGAGAGCCACTGGCTGGATCAGCGCGGTGCCACCGGAGACACCGCCCTGGTGTTCCTGCCGGGCCAGCGGGAGATCCAGGCCTGCCAAAGAGCCATTCAAAACACCGGCTGGGGTGATTCGATCGAATGCACCCCCCTGCATGGAAACCTGCCGCTGGAGGCCCAGGGCCGGGCGATCAGCCCAGCCACCAGTGCGGCCGGCAAGGTGGTCCTGGCCACCAACCTGGCCGAGAGTTCGCTGACGATTGCCGGGGTCAAGCTGGTGATCGACAGCGGCTTGACTCGCCGCAGCCGCTTCGATCCGGCCACCGGCATGGCCGCTCTGGTGACCCTGCCCGCCAGCCAGGCCAGCGCCGACCAGCGGGCCGGCCGGGCCGGACGCCTGGCACCTGGTCGCTGTATTCGCCTCTGGAGCCCGGCAGAGCAGCAGCGCCGCCCCGGCTTTGATCCACCGGAACTATTGGAGGCCGATCCACTGCCGCTGGCACTACAGCTGGCCCAATGGGGGGATCCGCTTGGCGAGCAACTGGATTGGCTCGATCCGCCACCAAAACGGACCCTGGAGGAAGCCAGGCAGCTGCTGCTGCAACTCGATGCCCTTAACGCCGACGGAACGCTCCTGCCCCACGGCCGTCAACTGGCCCAGCTGGGTCTGCACCCACGCCTGGGGCACCTGCTCCTACTAGCCCACGCCCAGGGTCAATTGGAGCTGGGCTGCGAACTAGCCGTCCTGCTGAGCGAGCGAGATCCCCTGGAGAGCGAGCAGCTTGGCTGCGATCTGCTGCGGCGACTGGATTGGCTGCGGGGCGGCGGCCCAGACCGCAGACGCCAGCAATATCAACAAATAAAGGAGCAGCTGCGACTCCAGGTGCTGACCAGTGCCCGCTTAGGTGGCAGATCGGATACGGGCGCCAAGGCGGGCAAAGTGGCTGATGCTCGGCCAAACCAGCGGAACCAAAGCGAAGGGCTGCTGGCCGCGCTGCTGGTCGCCCAGGCCTATCCGGAGCGGTTGGCCCTGAATCGCGACGGCCAGGCCGGTCGCTTTTTGATGCGCAGCGGCCGCGGCGCCAAGCTTCCCTCCAGCGATCCCCTGGCCCACTGCGAAGCCCTGGCGGTGGCCAGCGCCAATGGCCAGGCAACGGATGGCCAGGCAACGGAGGCCAGGATTCAGCTGGCCCTGGCCCTCGATCGCAGCGCTGTGCTGGAGCTGGCGGCAGCGGCAACAATGCGTCGCGAACGGCTGGCCAGCTGGGATGGCGCCACCGGCCGGGTGCGCCGGGAAGAGCTGCTGCGGCTCGATGCCCTGGTGCTGGAGCGACGGGGTTGGAGTGGCCCTGCCCAGCCAGGGGATCGGGAGGCGGTGCAGGCGGCCCTGCTGACTGGCCTGCGGGAAAGCGGCCTGGCGGTGCTGCCCTGGACGCCGGAACACCGCCAGCTCCAGGGCCGCCTGCAGCTGGCCCATCTGCTACTGGGAGCCCCCTGGCCCGCCAGTGAGTCCAAGGATCTGTTGCAGACACTGGACCAGTGGTTGGCTCCCCATCTGGAGGGAATCGGCAGCCTCGATGAGTTGCAGCGCCTGGATCTTGACGAGGCCCTCTGGCGCCAGGCCCCCTGGGAGCAGCGAAGGCAGCTGGATCGGTTGCTGCCGAGCCGGCTGAGCGTGCCATCGGGCCGCCAAGTGCCCCTGGACTACGGCGGCGAGCGGCCGGTGCTGGCGGTGAAACTGCAGGAACTGTTCGGCCTGCGGCACACCCCCACCCTGCTGGATGGCCAGTTGGCGGTGACCGTGCACCTGCTCACCCCCGCTGGTCAACCGGCAGCCATCACCCAGGATCTCGGCGGTTTCTGGGATCACGGCTACGCCCAGGTGCGCCGGGAACTGCGGGGGCGCTATCCAAAACACCCCTGGCCGGAAGATCCTCGCCAGGCAGTCGCCACAGCCTTCACCAAGGCCAAGCTGGCGCGGCAGGCACAAACGTAGAACCAATCCAAAAACCGCTCATCCCTGCAGTTCTGCTTGCATGTCGCCGAGCAAATAGCCAAAACCAAAATGGATCAAACCCTCAACAATACCCTCACAGCCCTGGGCCCTGGCCAAATAAGTGCGGGGAAGCTCTGGTAATCGCCGTTGCAGCGCCGGCTCTGCGTTACCCACCATCACACCCGACAAGCCAGTTTCAAACATGGCCAAATCATTGAGGCTGTCACCGGCGGTCACCACCCGGTGCCGATCCAACTGCAACCAATCCAAGAGGGCCAGCAAGGTGGAGCCCTTGTTCACTCCAGACGGCAGTACATCGAAATAGCGATCGTCGGAGATCAGACAATCAACCCCGTGGGCCTCTATGCGAGCGATCAGGGCCGAATCAAATGACTCAGGGTCATAGGAATAGGCAAGACGCCGATCCACGCTGATCGGCTGGGGTGATAAACCAGGCACGTCCACTAGTAGCCGGGCCAGCAATTCCGATTTGCCGGCCCAACGGGCCTCAATTGGCTCCATGGCTGGAGGCACCAGCGCCAAACTGACCCCGCAGGCCACCGTGCAGCCCACATCGCCAATCACCAGATGGGGGGCCGCCAGACCATGGCTGGCATCGGTCGCCAGCACTCGGGCCACGGATTGCAGGTCGCGACCGGTGCAGAACACATGCAAAACCCGCTGCCGCTCCCTTGCCAGCCAGGCATAGAAGCGCCGTCGCCAGGCCAGCGAGCCCCCCAGCAGGGTGCCATCAAGATCAGTCACCAACACCAGCTGGGGATCCCGGGGCAGCGGGGCCCCCAGGTGCTGTTCCAACTGCTGACGAGAGACGGGCGACAGCACAGGGTGAAACCTGAAAACAACAGATCAAAAGCCAAGACAAAAGCCACAGCCAAAACCGGGCCAGAAGGCTCGTGGAAATCCTAGACAGGGCAGAGAGGAGGCTGCTGCGCAATAACCAATAACCATAAGGTTAGCTCGAAAAATCCCAGATCTCACCGATCTCATAACATGAGAATCGCTGCAAACCTTTACCTATCTCTAACTCAAAAAAAGCCGAACGACAATATCCAAAAGGTGCCCGTAAACAACAATTTTAAATTAGCCCTTGTCACGTGCTCGCCGGGAGACCATGGAAAAGACGCCATTTTTGAGCATATAGTATCCAAGCAATTTTGCGGCACCACAGACACCTTGACTCACGAGCATTAACCAATGGATACCAACCAATAGATGCTGGCCCCATGGGATCTAACCCATGAGCACTGGCCTATGGAGTTGGTATATCGATCCTGGCCTATGGGCGGTGGCCTAGGGGTCCCGTGGCCCACGGACGCTGGCCCATAGCTGCTGGACCATGAGCGCTGGCCCATGAGCGCTGGCCCATGAGCGCTGGCCTATCTCAATGATTCTAGTGGCTATCTAGAAGCTTACCAATACCCCACTAAGGGGCAGCTCGAATGATTCAAAATCCCACCGCTCTCATGAATTGATTGGCATTGCGGCAACTGGCCGGTCCACAAGTGGCAGGGCCGACCTGGCAATTCTTCCAGGTGACCTAATACAAGTTTGCCAAGCCAATAAACCTGGAGCACCCCTACCAAGCTTTACGAAGACATCTTAGCTACATCTTTTGCCACCCAAACAAAACTGGAGCAACTCTGCCGCTCCAGCTGGGGAAACTGATGCAGCTGTCGGGCCAACCGCAGCAAGCTGGAGAGGCGCTGCCGCCCCTCTGAGGAAGCAATGCCCCAGCCAAGAGAGCACCTGCCAGGGGCCAGGAGCGTTCCAGCTGACAAAATAAAAAATCTCGCCAGCAAGGATTGGCTCGCTACTTCGTCAAAAATCGCCGGGACGGTGCCCGGCTGCTCAGCTCGGCCCTGGTGATCAGCGGCTCCGCCCTGTTCCGCCTCGATCACCCGATCGGCCAATTGCTGGCCCTGATCGGCGCCGTGGTGTGCATCTACTGGTGGTTCTGCTACCGACAGCTGCAAAACTGATGGCCAGCGCAGCGCTGGATGGGCAGCTGGGCGCCAGGCTCCTGAACAGCTCGCTGGCCGGGCGCGATGGAGGTATGCCGCGCTACGAAGTGACAGCCCTGAACCAATCCATCGCCAACCTGCTGGAACGGGGCTTTGCGCCTCGATTTCTGTTGGATGCCACCGTAAGCCGGCCCCAACTGAAAAAGGGCCATCTCTGGCTCAGCTTGGTGGATCAGCAATCTTCTATCAATGGGGTGATCTGGGCCTCCCAACTTGCCAAATTGAGTTACCTACCCCAAGACGGTGACGGGGTGGTGGTAGTGGGAAAGCTCAACTTCTGGGCCAACCGCGCCAACCTCAGCGTCCAGGTTTTGGACGTCCGCCCCAGTCTCAGCAGCGTGCTGCGGCAATTCGAGCAGGTGAAGGAACGACTAGAACCCGAGGGAATGTTCGAGCCGAGCCGCAAGCGTCCCCTGCCAGCGGCGGCTAGGGGGGTGGCATTGCTCACCAGCGTGCCCAGCTCGGCCCTGGCGGACATGTTGCGCACCGCCGCTGAACGCTGGCCCAGCACCCGTCTGCTGGTGGTGCCGATACCGGTGCAAGGCCAGGTGGAGCAACGCATCTGCCAGGCCCTGGAGACCACCTGGCGCCGAGCCGGAGCCGAGGGCATCGAGGCAATAGTGCTGGCCCGAGGCGGCGGCAGCCGCGAAGACCTGGCGGTTTTCGACTCAGAGGCCCTGGCCCGAATCCTGGCCCGCTGCCCCCTGCCGGTGGTCACTGGCCTGGGCCATGAGGATGACATCACCATTGCCGATCTGGTGGCCGATTACCGCGCCGCCACCCCCACCGCCGCCATGGTGGCCCTACTCCCCGACCGCCGGGCGGCCCTGGCCAGCCTCAGGCAGGATCGCCAACAACTCGCCAGGCTGGTGTCGCTGCGATTGGGCGCCGAGCGGCACCAACTGCACCAGCTGATGGAGCGGCTGCTGGCTGTGCATCCAATGGTGCTGCTCGCCGCCAAGCGACGCGATTTGCAGCAGGCCCAGCGGCTGCTGCAGGCCCTATCCCCCCAGCAATTGCTGGAACGGGGCTTCACCCTGGTGCGCAATGGCCAGGGGCAGCTGGTGCGCTCGGTGACACAGCTACGGCCAGGGGAAATGCTGGAAGTGCAATTAGCAGATGGCCGCGCGGAGACAGAACTGCGTCAGATTTATCCCACCATGCCAAGCCCAGGTTGAACCGATGGCCCCAAGCCGCAAACCCAATTTGCCCAGGGAGGCAGGCCCCGACGAACCAGCTGCGGCCCGCGACTCCGCTGCTGTAACGCCAGCCACCGCAGGAGCAGACACCACAACCATCTCAGCAACAGACATCTCACCAGCAGGCACTACAACAGCAGCCCCTACATCAGGAGGCAGCACACCAGCAGGCACTGCACCAGCAGCTACTAGATCAGCAGCCGCCTCTCCAACAGCTACTGCACCAACAGCCATTACATCAACAGGCACTGCAGCGGCGGCTGAGCTGCCCGCAGCCAAGGTGGGCCGGCGTCGATCTAAAGATCAGAGCGAATCCAGCCAATTAAAGTCCGAACAAGTTAAGGCGAAAACCGAAAGCCAAACCAAACAGCCAACTTCAGATCCCCAGGTAGAGCAATCGATAGCCGCTGATTTGAGCTATGGCGAAGCCCGCATGGCCCTGGAGCTGACCCTGGCTCAACTCCAAGCCAGCGATCTCGACGTGGAATCAATGACTGGTCTGTTTAGTAGAGCCCGAAGTTACGCCGCCCGCTGCGAGACTCTACTAATGCAGGTGGAACAAGAGGTGGCACTATGGGACAGCGACAATCCCGAGCAAGCTCCGCAGCCCTACCGGCCGGCATAAAACCAATCAGCCATTACCCCAAGCGATGAATAGCTCCACCCACCCTCTTTCAACCGCAAACTCCCAGGAAGCAATGCAGCGCCGCCGCCCCAGCTCAGCAGAGCTGATTTACCTAGCACTGGCAATAGCAGGGGCGGTACTGCCCTGGCTAGCAAATCTCGACTTCATCCGCGAAACCAATGGAGCCTTTGACATCGGACGCTTTGTGGCGATGGCGTCGGCCAATCCAGCGGCAGCATCCCTATCGCGAGACCTGGCTATCGGCGCCACAGCTGTAGTAATTTGGATGGTAAGGGAATCGAAACGTCTACAGATGCGTGGCCTTGGCTGGGTGTTACTCAGCTGTGTCACCCTAGCCTTTGCCTGCGGGGCGCCCCTATTTCTCTACCTGAGAGAACGACGCTTGGCAGAGCTGGATCGCGACGGCATTGCCAAGGCGAACCCCAATCCAGCCGACGGCCAAACAGAGGCCAACTGATCAAGATCGGCAGCGACTCAGGAGCTCCAAACAAATAACAAACATCTAGATATTTGTTGCAGACAAACTCAGGAGGTAACCTGAGTAACCAGATGGTTCCGCATACCTTTTGCTCTCTTGTCTCTCCATGCTTCTCGCCTCTCCCGCCTCACTTGCATCGAATACGTCCTATGCGTCTAATCCAGGGAAGCCTGGGAAACCCAAGCCAGGGTCACGTGAGCTCTGATAACGTTAGGGTTGCTGGGGTGATAGAGTCGCAGAAATGGCGGTTTTCCAGAGTCTCCCTAGGACATCTCAAAAAATTGCCAATTCTGGCCATGCGCAGCAGAGAGAGCCAATGAGTCGCAATGCATCGGACATCTTGACAACAATGAAATCCTGAGTGCAGTAGATTACCCCATAAAGCGCAGGAAGTTCTGGATAACACTGACCCTGTCAGCTAGGAATAGCGAACATGACGCGCCAATAGTTCCTGGGGCAAAAGCCGGCAATCGCGCAGTTATCCAGACCCTCCCTGTGCGATACAACAAAAGAGGGGCTAAATTTCTACCGATCTAGATCAGTCTTCGACATCGGTCGCACTCACGTCAATGGTCACCTGACTGGCATCTAAATCAACCAGCCGATCAACCACCTGAGCAGAGGCCACGGGAGCCCCTTGGTGCTCCCCAGCACTGAGATTGGAGCCTTCCTGGTAAAGGGTGCCGCAGACAGGGCATACCGTGCCGCCAACGCCGCTAAAACCACAAGCAGGGCACTGACGAATCCGGCGCTGCAAAATCTGCCAACCGACAAAGCCGACGGCTGCCAAGAGCAGGGGTGCGACAAGGATCGTGATCGTTATGCCACCGAGCAGATCCAGCAGCAAGCGTCCGGCTGGCCCAGGCGCGAGCAACAGGATCCCGGCCATCAGGATCCAGAACCAAGGAATGGATGGGCGTTGCATAAGCGGCGCAGGCTGCCAGATACCATCTTGGACTAGATCAGCCTCGTGCCTCAACCAAAGGCAATAGGGATTTCCCCCGCCGACCACGGTCGAGCACCACGCACAGACACTGACCGTAATAGACAACAGCCGCCACCAGCCATACCCACATGGTGAGCAGCAGCACACCGCCCACCACCCCGTAGGCCTGAAAACGAATACCTAAAAGCACAAGAATTCGACCAAGCAACACATTCAAAGCAGTAAGTGCAATGGCAATAAGCAAAGAGCCGGGAACCAATGAGCGCATTCGAATACGTCTAGATGGCAACAACCAAAGAATCAGCAGGGAGGCGCAAAAAGCCAGTGACATAGAAATAACCAAACCCATGCCTGCGGACATAGGACGCTGCAACGGCAAGGAAACAGGCAGCATCATTAGAAGCCAATTACGCACACCTGGCGAACCAATCAAACGCATACTTGTAAAAATTTGATCGACAACAACAGCAACCCCACAAAGGGCAACCAAAAACAAAGCCTTAAGGCGCAACCACAGGTAACGACGAATCAACAAGGGCCAAGGAAGATTGTCAAAACCATAGGGCCTATTCCACCAAAGCCGATCGGCACCACGTTGCAGGGTGAGATACGAATTAGTAGCAGTCATTACTAAAACCAAACCACCCAAAAGGCCAGCCCCTAAGCCTTGACGGGTCAAGCGAAGTAAGGTAGAACGCACCACCAATGCAGCACCATCGGGTAACAGCTGGCTCGCGAGTTCGACCAAGCGATCCTGTAGCTCACTGGATTGACCCAGCAGTCGAGCTGCAATAGCCAAAGCAATCAGCAAGATTGGAAAAACTGATTGCAACAAATGGTAGGCAAAAGCGGCGCTTAAATCAATACAATCAACCCTAAGCCATAACTTATACGCACGCCAAAATGGCTTCAGACTGCGTCCCAGAGATGGCCACACATCGATCATGGCAGCCCCAGTCGCATCACTAAAAGCAAGTGTAAAGCTGCATGCCGAGGCCACAGCAAGCCTAAACCCCAAGCCTTGACACAGCGGCAGCCCTAGTCCCCATTGCAGCCCCCAGGGCTATTGACCGCCCTGGGGGCCATTGCTGCGCCAGGAGGAATTGCAGCGCCACGAGCCACTTTAGCCCTAGCCCCCAGCCATAACACAGCTGCAGCCCTGGG
This sequence comes from Prochlorococcaceae cyanobacterium, assembly GCA_044356735.1. Classification (GTDB taxonomy): domain Bacteria; phylum Cyanobacteriota; class Cyanobacteriia; order PCC-6307; family Cyanobiaceae; genus UBA5018. Next base: position 13 of record JBIKVR010000035.1, on the reverse strand, counting down.
CGCAATTTACCGC